>JBDZVF010000127.1:0-14265 GCA_040255575.1 Pseudomonadota bacterium
CAGCTCCGGATCCCACGTGCTCGCGAGAGCAATGGCTTGCGGGAAATGCGTGGCGCCGCGCGCGGCGAAGCCGTGCAGGCCTTCTTCATGAAACAACGTCGGGATGCCGAGCCGCGTCTTCTCGATCGACCATTTCTGGATCGCGTTGACAAGCGTGACGGTCTGCTTCTCATCGCGATACGGTGTTTGCGCGGGCGTGCCGGCTTCCTGCAGATCCTGGGGCCGGGCGAACTGCCCGATGCCGTTCGGGTAGAGCTGCGTCGCCTTGGCGGGGTCGAAGTCTCCGTCGGGCGCGGTGAGCACCGCGTTCTTGCGCGTCCACACCGTCGTGATCTGCGCGATCTTTTCCTCGAGCGTCATGCGGGAGAGGAGGTCTTCGACGCGCTGCTCGATGGGCGCGCTGGCGTCTTTGTAGATGGGCGACTCTCTGCGCGCCTGCGCATCGGCCGCGGCCGGCAAGACCAATACCGCCAGCATCGTCGCCGTGGCTGCCAGCGCCGTGCCGTGCAGGGCAACGCGGGCGCGAATCCGCTCCAAGTGCTTCATTCCTCAAGCCCCCTCGATGAGAAACACAGGCCGCAAGCTGATACCGGTATCATAACCACAACATCACAGGGTTTGGCGAGTCCCGGTCGGGCCCTGTCCTCCCGAGCCCTTCTACGCAGCACATTCGCGCACCGGTGACGGTGCTTTCATCGCAACGGTCCGGTATTCGTTTTCATCGTGGCCGGAATGCGACGGATTGCAAAACGTAAATGTGAGCGCTACCATGATTTGAACAAACCATGCGGAGGAGTTCGAGGCGCTCTTTCGCGCGCAAAAAAGTGGTGTGCCTCATAGGGGGAACAATGCGTAGACGTGCGTTCATGTCGAATGGACCGGGGCCCTCATTGCTGGGCCCGGCGTGTCTTCTCGCCACTCTCGCCGGCACGGCCGGTGCCCAGGAAGCCGCGCGGCCGGCGAGCGAGCCGCCGCTCGAGGAAGTGGTGGTCACCGGCTTCCGCGCGAGCCTGCAGAGCTCGACGGAAGCGAAGCTGCAATCCACCGGATTCACCGACTCGATCTTCGCGGAAGATATCGGCAAGTTTCCGGACACCAACATCGCCGAATCCTTCAATCGCGTGCCGGGCATCACGATCACGCGCGAGATCTCGGGCGAAGGCCTCAACATCACCATCCGCGGTCTCGGCACCAATTTCACCAAGGTGCTGCTCAACGGCGCGCCCGTGGCCATTGCCTCATCCGGCCGCACCGATTCGCAGAACACCAATCGCGAGGTCGATCTCGATCTCTTCCCGACCGAGCTCTTCACGCAGCTCACCGTTCACAAGAGCTCCGCGGCTCACATGCTCGAAGGTGGCGCGGCGGGCACGGTGGATATGCGCAGTGCCCGGCCGTTCGACCACGGCCCGGGCCAGCGCCTCACCTTCTCGCTGCAGGGAACGAACAACACGATTGCCGACGATTGGGGCGAGCGCGCCTCAGTGCTGGGAAGCAAGACGTTCGGCGACACGTTCGGCGTGCTCATCGGCGCTGCCGGCGTGCGTAACAAGGTTCGTACAACCGGCTTCGAAACGATCGGCTGGACGAACCCGGCACTCGTCACCCCCAGGGCCGCGAGCGGGAGCACTCCCGAGATCACGCCGTTCCAGGCGCAATGTCGGGCGAGCAGTGGCTGCAACAGCACGGGCGGTGGCAACTGGACGATTCCGGGCACCGTTCCCGTGAACGCAGGCAACGGGCTGACGACCGGCGATCTCATCAACCAGGACTTCCTGCTCGCGCACAACCCGGGCCTCACGATCCAGCAGCTCGACAACGCGATCATCCCGCGCCTCGGCCGTCCGTCGGACGAGTTCGGAACCAGGGATCGCTACAACGGCATCCTGAGCTTCGAATACCGGCCGAACGACAACCTGCATTTCTATCTCGACTCGATGTACGGCAAGAAAGAGAACGATCTGCAGCGCATCGACATGAACTGGGTCGGCCGCTTCGGTGCGATGGTGCCGCTCAACGTGCAGGTCGACCGCGCGGACTGCGCCAAGGGCTGTGTCGTCACCCAGGGCACTTACGCCAACGCGCAGTTCTTCCTCGAATACCGTCCGTTCATCGAAGACACGGATTTCTGAGGCGTGAACCCCGGGTTCGACTGGAAGTTCACCGATGAGCTGTCGCTCGATTTCCAGGCCAACCAGACGCGCAGCCGCTTTCATCGCGAGTCGCCGACGTTCCTCGTCATCACGCCGGCCAACGCCGGTTACACCGTGGATCTCGACAACACCGGCAGCATTCCGCAGATCACGACGAACGCCAACCTCAACGATCCGGCGGCATTCGGCTGGCAGGGCGGTCGCGTCAACATGCAGGACGAGCGACGCGAGACGGAAACGAAGGGCGCGCGCTTCAGCCTGCACTGGGCACATTGGGACGCCGCGAATCTTCACTTCGGCGGCGCTTTCGATGACGTGTCACGAAGGATCACCGCCTACGACAACACGCAGGCATGGCAGAACGCGGCCTGCGGCGGCAATCCGTCGATCTTCCTGCAACCGCCGAATAGCCAGCCGCCGTGCGAAGGTCGTTCGTCCGCGACGCCGGGGCTTGTGACTTCCGCCGGCACATATCCCGTGTATCCGGGGCTGGGCACCAATGCCACGGCTGGCATGGCGAACACCTACACGTATTCGGGCTCGCTCGTGCCGTCCTCACAGCTCGCCTCGTTCCTCATGCCGGGGCCGGATGGCTTCATCACGGCGGATTGGAAGCGCTTTCAGGAGGCGAGCCAGTACGATCGCTTCCACGACGCCACGCCGATCGCGGGCTCCTCGAACACGGGTGCCGTGGGCGGTTTTGTGCGCGAGAAATCCGGCGGCGTGTACGTCGAGTTGAGTGGCGATGTGATGATGGACGATCATCGGTTGCGCTACACCGCCGGCGTGCGGCGCGTGCGTACCGAGCAGACGATCACGGGGCGCATCTCCGCTTCCGATCCGCGCAACTTCGTGCAGGACCCCACGACGGGCGCGACCTCCCAGATTGCGGACGGCTCCCGCTATCCGGCCGTTCCCATCTACGTGACGGAAGAGCAGACGTACTACAACACGCTGCCTTCGCTCGAAGTCGCCTTCAACATCACTCCGCAGGCTGTCGTGCGCGGCGCGCTGTCGAAGACGATCACTCGCGCGGACCCGAACGCGATGCTTCCTGGCGCTTCGTTCAGCGATCCATCTGCGATTACCGCGACCGTCGGCAATCCCTCGCTCGGTCCGTATGAGTCGGAGAACGTGGACCTCGGCTTCGAGTACTACACGGGCGGTGAGGGTTACGTCGGTTTCGCCGCGTTCCGCAAGCGAGTCACCGGCTTCACGATCACGGAACTCACGAACCACACGCTCGCGGACCTGGCGCAGTATGGCATCGTCTTCGATACGCTCTCGGACCAGCAGAAGAAAGTCATCTGCCCGCCGGTGGGCCTGTGCGCTGGCGACCCGAGCAGCTGGCAGGTGCTCTTCCAGCGCCAGATCAACTCGACCAGTGCGCTCACGGTGAACGGCCTCGAGTTCAACTGGGTGCAGCCGCTCGATTTCCTGCTCGGGCGCTTCGGTCTCAATGGGCTTGGCATCAGCGCCAACCTCACCGTGATCGACCAGCGCGGAACGGGGCAGGCGTTCTCTTCGGCCAACTCGACACCCGCGGTGGCGCTCGGCGTCTCACCTCACACCTACAACGGCACCTTGTACTACGACAACACCATCGTCAGCGCGCGGCTCTCGGGGACCTTCTCGAAAGGCTCGCAAACGGCGGTCACCAACCAGAACGGTATCCCGGATGCGGCACTCTTCAGCGACGACTACAAGCAGTGGGATTTCTCCAGCAGCCTCGATCTGTCGAAACTGTTCAAATGGGGCACGGATATCCAGGCCACCCTCGACGTGATTAATATCTTCGAGCAGAAGCAACGCAGTTACTTCCAGTTCGAGAATGCCGCGTTCACCCAGTACAACCCGGGCAGGCAGTACCTCGTGGGCGTCCGCGGCCGGTTCTGAAGGCGGGGCCACGGCTACGAGCACCAGCAGTGTGATGCCAGCGGTAGCGGTAGGCCGCTATCGCTGGCGTGTCTGCGCGCTGCTCTTCGCCGCCACGACTCTCAACTACATCGATCGGCAGGTGCTCGGCGTCCTGGCGCCGGATCTCACCCAGCAATTCGGCTGGAGCGAGATCGACTACAGCAACATCGTCACCGCCTTTCAGGCCGCGTATGCGATCGGGCTCGTCAGCGCGGGCGCGTTGATCGACAAGCTCGGCACGCGCATCGGCTACGCACTGGCGATCTGCGTGTGGAGCGTGGCGGCCATGAGCCACGCGCTGGCGGGCAGTGTGCTCGGGTTCGCCGCCGCACGCTTTCTGCTCGGGCTCGGCGAAGCCGGCAATTTCCCGGCAGCCATCAAGACGGTGGCGGAGTGGTTCCCGCGGCGGGAGCGGGCGTTCGCGACCGGGCTCTTCAATTCAGGCTCGAACGTCGGCGCGATACTCGCGCCGTTGGCCGTGCCCGTTGTCGCCGTGACGTGGGGATGGCAGGTCGCCTTCCTGTTCACGGGCGTGCTCAGCGCGATCTGGCTCCTCACCTGGCTCGCCGTGTATCGCCAGCCGGCGCAGCACGCAAAGCTCTCACCCGCGGAGCTCGCCTACATTCGAAGTGACCCTGACGAGCCGGCCACACGCCTGCCGTGGGCGCAGCTCCTGCGCCACCGGCAGGCGTGGGCTTTCGTGCTCGCGAAGTTCCTCACCGACCCGATCTGGTGGTTCTTTCTCTTCTGGCTGCCGAAGTTCCTGAACCAGGAATACGGGCTCACGCTCACGGGCCTGGGCCCGCCGCTCATCGCGATCTATCTGCTCGCGGATGTGGGCAGCATCGGCGGCGGCTGGATTGCCGGCCGCTTCATCAAACGGGGATGGAGCGTGAACAAGGCGCGCAAGGGCGCGATGCTCCTGTGCGCACTGTCTGTCGTGCCCATTGTGCTCGCCTCGTCGTCCATGAATCTGTGGGTGGCTGTGGCGCTCATCGGTCTTGCCACTGCGGGTCATCAGGGCTGGTCGGCGAATGTCTTCACGCTGACGTCGGACATGTTTCCGCGTTACGCCGTCGCATCCGTCGTGGGCCTTGGGGGCTTCGCCGGCGCCGTGGGTGGTATGCTCATCTCGACATTCGTGGGATTCCTGCTGGAGGCGACCGGGAGCTATGTGCCGGTGTTCATCATGGCGGGCTCTGCCTATCTGGTTGCGCTCGCCGTCGTTCACTGGCTGGTTCCGCGGCTCGAGCCCGCATCGATAACAGGTCAGCCCGATGAAAGATCGTGAAATCGTCGCGGCGCGCGTGATCGTCACGTGCCCCGGGCGCAACTTCGTCACGCTCAAGATCGAGACGCGCTCCGGCGTCTACGGTCTGGGAGATGCCACGCTCAACGGGCGCGAGCTCGCCGTCGCGGCGTATCTGCAGGACCATCTGATCCCCAACCTCATCGGCCGCGATGCCGGTCGCATCGAAGACACGTGGCAGTTCTTTCATCGCGGCGCGTACTGGCGGCGCGGCCCGGTCACGATGACGGCGATCGCCGCGGTCGACGTGGCACTGTGGGACATTCTCGGCAAGATGACGGGCCAGCCGCTCTATCAGCTTCTCGGCGGTCGCTCGCGCGAAGGCGCTTTGGTGTACGGGCACGCCAACGGGCGGGACATCGCGGAAACCAGCGCCGAAGTAGGGCGCTACATCGAGATGGGTTACAAAGCGGTTCGCGCCCAGAGCGGCGTGCCCGGCCTCAGCAAGACCTACGGCGTCTCGAACATGAAAACGGGCTACGAGCCGGCTGAGAGCGCGCTGCCTGCAGAGACGGTGTGGAACACGACGAAGTACCTCAACACCGTGCCACAGCTATTCGAGCGGCTGCGGCTCGACCACGGCCCCGACATCGAGCTGCTGCATGACGTGCATCATCGCCTCACGCCCATCGAGGCGGCCCGGCTCGGGCGCGATCTCGAGCCGTATCGGCTCTTCTGGATGGAAGATGCGACGCCTGCGGAGAACCAGAGCGCGTTCGAGTTGATCCGCAAGCACACGGTAACGCCGCTCGCTGTCGGCGAGGTGTTCAATTCCATCTGGGATTGCAAGCACCTCATCCAGAATCAGCTCATCGACTACATCCGCACGACCATCGTGCACGGGGGCGGCATCACGCACGTGCGTCGAATTGCGGATTTCGCCGCTCTTCACGCTGTGCGCACCGGCTTTCACGGCGCCACTGATCTCTCGCCCGTGTGCATGGGCGCCGCGCTTCACTTCGACACGTGGGTGCCGAACTTCGGCATCCAGGAATACATGCATCACTCGCCCGAGACGCTGCAGGTTTTCCCGCATGACTACACGTTCCGCGACGGCCGCCTGTTCTGCGGCGAAAGCCCGGGGCACGGCGTGGACATCGACGAGAAGCTGGCGGCGAAGTATCCCTACAATCCGAAGCAGCTTCCCATCGCGCGTCTCGAAGACGGCTCCATGTGGGATTGGTAGCCGGCAGCTCTACTGGATCGGTAGTTCGAACGGTCCCGCAGGCAGTCCGCTCTCATCGTAAAGAGTGCAGATAGGGCTATCTGCCCAGCCGTACCGCACGCGAGTGCCCTCCGCGGAGTTGATCCGCACGCGCTTGCCCTCCGCCTCTCCTGGAACGAACCGGCAGCTACCCGCACCGGGTCCACAGACTTCGAAGCCTGAGATGTCACGTGCGCCAATGGCCGTGAGCTGACCTTGCACCTCCTTGAACTCGACGATGATGTCTGTGCCCGAACGAGTCGCACGTGAAGCCAAGGGACCTGACGGCGCAATCGCCTCTCCATAAACCACGTGCCGTGCCGCCCGCGCGAGCCTGCGGCCGACTTCCTGCTTGTTGGCGGGATGAATGTCGCTGCGCTCGCCAATGTCGATGGCCACCGCGAGGCCGGCGTGTGCGTCTTTCGCCACCACCGCGCGCTGCGCCTCGCGAACCTCGGCGTAGCCGCTCTCGGTGGGCGCCGTCGGCACCGGTCCATAGTTCGCAAGCTGCACCACCAGGAATGGCAACTCGGGCGCTTGGAAGCGCTTGCGCCAGTCCGTCATCCACGCAGACATGAGGCTCGCGTAGCTTTGCCCGTCTTCCGTGTTCGACTCGCCCTGATACCAGAGCACGCCGCGAAACGTGTAAGGCTCTAGTGGCGCGATCATCGCGTTGTAGATAGTGGTTTGGCCGCCGGTGGACTCCCACGGCGCACGCGGTGGCGGGCCCATTCCGGAAGGCGCGATGGCGTAGTTCCATTCGCCATTGAGAGGAATCCGCGTTCCGTCAGCGAGCGTGAGGTGTCGCTGCGCGGGCGCGCCGACCATGCCGCCGCTCGCGTAGGTATCGAGCGCTGCGACGGCAATCGTGTTTTCGCCGGCACGCAGTGTGTTCATATCGAGCGAGTAGTCGCGATCATCGCTTGGGCCGGATGTGTAACCCACGATCTTTCCGTTGACCCACGTGGTGTCCACTTCATCAACCGGCCCCAGTGAAAGGGTCGCGCGTTGCGCGGCCTGCTCCACGTTGAGGAGGAAGGAAGTGCGATACCACACAATGCCGTTGTAGCTTGCGAGCTCGGGCACGCCCCATTCTTCCCAGGGCCCCCACTTCGATGGAACAGCACCCCACCCACTGCTCACGTTCGCCGATGCGCCCCACGGCTCCGCTGATAGCCGATCGCCGCCGTTCTCGTGCCACCAGTTCTGCCAGTAATCGCTCCAGCGTGCGAGGCCGACCAGCGGATCCTTCGCTTGCGCGTCCAGCAGCGAGAGCATCAAGTCATTGCCGCCGGCGCGCTTGAGCGACTCCGTGCTCATCCACGCCTGGATGCGCGAGCCGCCCCAGGACGAGTTGATCAACCCCATCGGCACGTTCACGGTCTTCTGCAGCTCGCGGGCGAAGTAGAAGCAGGCGGCCGAGAACTCCCCCACAGTGGAGGGCCCGGCGGACAGCCAGTTCTGGACGCTCGCGACGTCCTCGAGCGGCACGACCTTGTTCACGAGATCGAGCGTGAGCATGCGGATGGAATCGTTCGGCGGGCTCGCGATCTCCGCGCGCGAGTTGAGCGTGCGATTGACCTGCAGAACCATGTTCGATTGTCCCGAGCACAGCCACACATCGCCGACCAGAATGTCCTTCGATGTTGTTGTGGCCCCGGACTCCGCGCGCGCCGTGAGCGTGTGCGGGCCACCCGCGTGCATCGGTGGGAGCGTGGCGAGCCATCGGCCGCGCGAGTCCGCACGGGCGCTCGCCGAGACACCGGCGATCGAAACGGAAACGCTTTCACCCGGCGTCGTCCAGCCCCAGACCCGCACGGGTTGGTCCCTTTGCAGCACCGAGTGATCGCGGAAGAGCGAGCTCAAGAGCGGTTTGCCGGAGAAATAGCGGTCCGCGAAGGACAGGAACGTCTGCCAATTGGGGCCGTTCGTGTGGCCGCCCGTGTGTCGCCGGAAGGCAAGATCGCCCGACGTCAGGGCCGTTTCCATCGGCGGCATGTGAGTCGTGCCGAGATCGTGCCTGCCCAGCAATCGATACACCGGGCCTGCGGCGACCGCTGCCTGGAACGTGCCGGGCACGTCGACCCAGCCGCCTTCCACCTCGTGCGAGCCGCCGCCGATGAAGAGCGGTCTCGGCGCGGCCAGCGCGATCAGCTCGTGCGCATCGACTGGCAGATCCTTGGTGCTGAGCGGGCCGGCATACTTGAGAAAGTTGCCGGCCATCCAGTGATATTCGGAAGGCGCGGCGAGGTTCTCGACCCGCTCGCCGAAATCCCTTCGCAACAGCTTCGCGCCGCCCGCGCCGGATGAGCCGATGAATCCGATGGCGAAGCGAGGCTCGTATGCCATGGCGACGAGCGCCGCCTTGCCGTAGCGGGACAGCCCTTCGATCGCGACACGGGTCGCGTCCACGCGCGTATCGGTTTCGAGATAGTCGAGCGCACGGCTCGCGCCCCATGCCCAGGCGCGCAGCGCGCCCCAGTCATCGAGCTTGCGGGGCTGGCCCTTGTTCGCAAGGCCGATGATGCCCTGGGTGAGACCGGCGCCGTTGTCCACCTGAACGGTCGTGGGGATCAGGATCGCGTAGCCCCAGCCTCTGGCGAGCACCTGCTCGCGCCAGTCCTGTGCTTTCGGGCCTGGCTGCGCCGGCAGGGGTGGTGCGCCCGGGCGGGGTTTGAAGCCGAACTCCATGATGACGGGTACGGGACCGGAGGCCTGCGCTGGCGTCGTTACGCTCAGCTCGATGTTCACGCTGATGAGCGGGTAGGTGCGGTTGTCTACATGCCCGAGCAACTGCTTCGTGATGACGGGGACAGCGCCGACTTTCTCCTGGGTGGTGGACGTTACCTCCCAGCTCACGGCAGCCACGTTCGCAGGCACGCGCCCGTAAATCTCGCGATCGAAGTCTTCGACGATCTGCGGACGCCGCTGGTCCCACCACGCCTGCGAGGACTTCACGCGCTGACCATTGTTCAGCACGAGCGGGTCGGGCAAGCCCGAGTACTTCGCCTTGGCCTCATCGTAGTTCGGCGCATTCGGCGAATCGGCATCACGCGGATTCGCGCCAGGGCGCAACGTCTGAATGTTCAGCAGATCGAGCAATCGCCGGTGGTCCTGCTCGGCGGTGAGCTGAACCGGCGGAGTTGGTGAGGATTGCGACTGACTCTGCGATGTCGCACCTGCGTGCGACGGTCCCTGCGATTCTGAGCCAGCTTGCGGTTGCGACTGACTCTGTGCGTGCGCCAGCGCGCAACATGCGCCGGCAATGAGCGCGAGCACGGCCTGTCTACATGTCGCGGCGTTCACTCGGGGCGGAGCGTCCCTGCGCGCCCCAGTCGGCGCCGGCGTCCGCGCGCGCACCCGAGCCGACACCGGCACCCAAGCCAGCCCTCGCGCGCTCATTCGCGCCCCGGCGGATTGGCGGGCGGATGCCCCGGCGCGTACGGAATCCATATGGCTTCGTACTCCTGCAGCGTTTTCGCCGGCGGCGCGTAGCCCTGCGGCAGCGGCCGTTTCGAGAATGACTGGAAATAAGCGATGCACGCGTCCCGCCACCATTGTGCTTCCTTCTCCTGGATTGCGAGGAACGCCGCGACTTCTCGATGGCGTTCCGCATCGACGTAAGGTGCAACGCTGGCCCACGTCTTGCGCATGTTGGCGACCGTCTCGACGCCGCGCGTGTAGTGGACTACGAGCTCATCCCACAGTGTGCGGCCGGACGCCATGCGGTGATCCCATGGCACGTGGTGAAACCAGAGCAGGTATTTCTCCGGCACCGTGTCGATGTTGCCGAAGAGTTTCGCGACTTCCGGAGCGTACTGGGCGACCGCGTTGCTGCCACTCGCCGATCGGTCGAAGCCGATGCCCGCGCTGTCAGCGCGGTGGTAGTACACGGAGGTCCAGTCAGCACGGCTGCCGCCCGAGACCCAGGGCCCCGGGCCGTAGTGATGCCCGCGCGCCATCAGATGATGCAGGCCGAGAGGCGTCATGTAATCGACCACCGCTTCTCGTGATCCCAGCATCATCTGCACGACGGGCGTCAGGAATCGCGCGTCGTTCGAGAAGGTCATGCGCGCCCACTCTTCGGCAATGGCGGCCGAGCCCATCGTGGGATTCCATGCCAGACGCCCGAAGGCATACCAGTTCGCCTGGTCGAACTGCGAGCCGCTCCAGTTGCGGTCGCGGCCTACGTTGGCGACGCCCGCCATGCCCGTTCGCGTGTATCCATGCAGCGAGCCGTCGATCACCTTCGCAACCGTCGAGCCCTTGCCCTTCACGAACGTGTCGGACGAGAGGGTTTCCTCGAACAGCGGCGCGAGGTACACGAGATGTGTGGCAAAGCCCAGATACTCCTTGGTGATCTGCACCTCGAGCATCAGCGGTGTCTTCGGCATGGCGCCGAACAACGGGTGGAACGGTTCTCGCGGCTGAAAGTCGATGGCGCCGTTCTTCACCTGCAGCAGCACGTTTTCCCGGAACTTGCCGTCGAGCGGCACGAACTCGGAATACCCCTGCCTGGCGCGATCATCCGGCTGCTCGTTCGAGTAGACGAAGGCACGCCACATGATGATGCCGCCGTGAGGCGCCACCGCGTCCGCCAGCATGTTCGCGCCATCGGCATGCGTGCGGCCGTAATCCTGCGGGCCGGGCTGGCCTTCGGAATTGGCTTTCACCAGGAAGCCGCCGAAGTCCGGGATGGCCCGGTAGATTTCGTCCGTCTTCGCCTTCCACCAGGCTTTCACGCTGGCGTCGAGCGGATCGGCGGTTTTCAGGCCGCCGATCTCGATCGGGGCGCTGAACTTTGCGGTCAGATAGACGCGGATGCCGTAAGGGCGAAGCACGCCGGCAAGTGCCGCGGCCTTGGCGAGGTATGCGGGAGTCAGGCTGATGGCATTGGCGTTCACGTTCGTGAGCACGGAGCCGTTGATGCCCACCGACGCGCACGCGCGCGCGTACCGCTCGTAACGGGGATCGAGATAGTCCGGCAGCTTGTGCCAGTCCCAGAGGGAAGCGCCCGCGTAGCCCCGTTCCACCGTGCCATCGAGATTGTCCCAATGGTCGAGCACCCGGTACTGCAGGCGGGGAGCGGAAACGATATCGATGGCATCGAGCGCGGCGCGGGTCTGCATCAGGCGCAGGAAATGAAACACCCCGTGCAGCACGCCCACATCCTCGTTGGCGGCGATCGCGGTGATTGCGCGGCCGCCCGACGTCATCGAGCGAATCGCGTAGCCCTCTTTCCCGGCTTTGGAAAGATCGAGCCCCAGTGCCCTGATGGCGGGCGAGGACGCGGGGGTGCCGATCACGACCGCGCCATTGGCGATAACGGTGCGGCTGACCGGCACTTTACCGGCGAGCAGTCCAGTCAGCCCGAGCGAAAGCTCCCGTTCTGCGGCCTGCAGGGTAGGGGAGCCCGGTTCCGCAACGATCTGGGTGGCTCGGCTGCGGTACGCCGCCAGGGTCTGCGGCGACTCCACCGGCTGATACCGCAACCAGAGGTCGTACCCATCCTCGGCATGCGCGATGCAGGAGAGACTCAGTAGAAAGGTAACAATCGCTGCGCGCATTGATACACTTGCCCCCTCGGATTCAAGAAGCTCGCGGCGGATATGGCGCATATTGTTAACGGTAACGGTAAAGCGGCGCCAGCGGCGTCGACCCTGACCCTCCATCAGCCGGCAGGCTGCCGGCGGGGGGCGGAATGAGCACCGCCAGACGTACCCGCCGCCGCCGGGGCACCGCCGTCACCATCCACGAGGTCGCACGCAAGGCGGGCGTGTCGCCCATGACCGTCTCCCGCGTCACCAATGGCGAAGACAATGTGCGCGAGGCGACGCGCGACATCGTCATGCGCGCCATCCGGGAGCTGAATTACTCGCCCAATCCCGCCGCCCGCTCGCTGGCGGGTGCCACCGGCACCCGGATCGCGATGATCTATTCCAACCCGAGCTCCGCCTATTTGAGCGAGCTGCTGGTGGGTGCGCTCGACAAGGCGAGCAAGACCGCCTGTCAGCTGGTCCTTGAAAAGTGGGACGAGATGAAGCCCGCGGCGGAGAAGGCGGCTGCGCGCAAGCTGGCGCAAAGCGTCGCCGGGGTCATCCTGCCGCCACCCCTTTGTGAATCGGACGTGATCGCCGGCGAGCTCGCCGCCGCGCAGATTCCGGTGATTGCGATCGCCACCGGGCGCTTCCGGGCGAACGTGAGTTGCGTTCGCATCGATGACTTCCGGGCGGCGAGCGAGATGACGGCACACCTCATCTCGCTCGGGCACACCCGCATCGGCTTCATCAAGGGTCACCCGAACCAGACCGCGAGCGCCCAGCGCTTCGCGGGCTACGAAACCACGCTCGAGTCCCACGGCATCGCGCTCAACCCGGCTTATGTGCAGCAGGGCTACTTCACCTACCGCTCCGGCCTGGACGCGGCGGAGCAGCTGCTCGATCGCAAACGCCCGCCCACCGCCATCTTCGCCAGCAACGACGATATGGCTGCCGCCGTCATCTCGGTGGCCCACCGGCGTGGCCTCGAAGTCCCCAAGGATCTGTCGGTGGTCGGCTTCGACGATACCCTGACCGCGACCACCGTCTGGCCGGAGCTCACCACCATCCGCCAGCCCATCGCCGCGATGGCGGAGGCCGCGCTCAACCTGCTGCTTCGTAAGGTGCGACAGAAGAAGGGCGGGGAGGCCGCCGAACCTGTCGATCACCTGTTCGCGCACGAGCTGATCCGGCGCGACTCCGACGCCCCGCCGCCGCGCGAGTAACCCTTGCGCCGGGCGCCGCGCCGCCAGCCTTCACGCGGCCCGCCTTGCTTTCTGATACCGCTACCAATTAGGCTCCACCCAATGGCCGGAACGAGGCAGTGAAAGACCTCGGCCGGTCACACAGGAGGCTAGAGGCGAATGCATTCAACGACCGCAAATCCCGTGGCAGCGCCGAGTGCGGCGCTCGTCCATGGGCTTACGCTGATCGCCGCGCTTGGGGGGCTTCTGTTCGGTTACGACACCGCCGTCATTTCCGGCGCGGTGGCGGCGATCGACGCCAACTTCGTGACCCCGCGTGGTTTGTCCGAGACGGCAGCCGGCTGGCTGTCGGGTACGGCCATCTCCTTTGCACTGTGGGGGTGCGCGGCCGGCGGGCTCATCGCGGGGCCGCTGTCCCAGCGCATAGGGCGGCGCGGTGGCCTGCTCGTGTCGGCCGTGCTGTTCATGGTGTCGTCCGTCGGCTCGGCGTATCCGGAACTCGGCATGGGCGGCCCGGGGTCGCTCGGCGCCTCGGCCCTATGGCCCTTCATCATCTATCGGTTCGTGAGCGGCATGGGCATCGGCATGGCGTCCATGCTTTCGCCGCTCTACATCGCGGAGATCGCGCCACCGGCGCAGCGCGGGCATCTCGTGACGTATCAGCAGATCGCGATCGTCAGCGGCATGGTGCTCGTCTACTTCGTGAACTGGGCCATCGCCGCGCAGGGGGACGATGCCTGGGTGCTCAGCACCGGGTGGCGCTACATGCTGCTGTCGGGCGTGGTGCCGGCGGCTCTCTTCTTCCTGCTGCTGCTCGCAGTGCCCGAGACGCCCCGCTGGCTCGTGATGAAAGGGCAAACGGACAAGGCGCTCGGCATCCTGAGACGCCTGGGCAGCGAAGCCGAAGCCAAGCAGGTTCTCACGGAGATCCAGGGTTCTC
>JBDZVF010000128.1:0-14249 GCA_040255575.1 Pseudomonadota bacterium
GCCCGGAAGCCATCCTCTCAAGAATCAGTTGGTCCGAAAATCCCCGGGCAGGTCAGGACGCTTATCGCCATCTTGATGTATGAACCGTCCTAAGCATCCGAGACCCCGCGACTCCAGTTTTCAGAAAAACGGTGAGCTGGTCCTGAAGGACACGCGAGATAGTGAGGCGTTCCTCCGGGCGATAATGCAACCCCCTTCGCCCAGAAGGAGATTGGCTGCCGCAACAAACCGCTATCGCGCCAGGAAGGCACCGAAACTGACAGTGCCTGATCAGTGATCGATATTCGGATACACCCTGAGAACTGCTCTCCATAGCTCGAGAGACTCGCGGAATGCGGATTGCCGCTGCTCAAGCCTCGCGATCGCGGCGAGGAGCCCCGGACTCGGCAGCCCTCTCTCCTTCAAAATTTCCAGCCGCTGACGCCTCAACACGTCGAGTTCGTCCGCGATCTCCGTCAGCTTCGCCTCAATGAATCGAATATCAGGGTGACTCTCTGAACATGATTCTCTCCCGAATTTCGCGTGCTTCCGATTGAGCGAGCGGGCGTACGCTAACCGGGCGGCGCGTCGCCATCAACTCCTTCGTGATGAATTCGACTGGAGCGGCGTTCAAGTGCGCGATTGCACCCCGTCCGTCCGCAATGGCCAGTTAGCGCTCCACCCTGCTCGCACGGGCTTGACGCAAGGATTGTCCCTTCTTCCGAACTTCTCCCAGCGGGTAGATCGACCGGCATCCGGGACCACGCGCGTCGAGATGTCTCTCGAGCATTGCGGTCGCCCCGGCCTTGTCACCGAGAGCATCTAGAGAGTCCATCATTCGGTAGTAGCAGTCGGCGACCAATCCATTGGCCCACGCGAGTCCTTCACCGCACTGTCCGGCCGCGATCCGTTTGGGACCACGGCGGATCAATTTCCGATAGACGTCGAGTGCTTCTCGGTGTCGATCGAGCATCTGAAGGGCGCCCGCGTAATCCCAGAGCACCAGCGGGCATGTCGGAGCGAGGGCGATTGCCTCCTCGTGACACGCAAGGGCCTCTTCATACCGATGTTCCTCGTAGTACGTCAGTCCCAGCCGCGTCACGAGCCAATGGTCCTTCGGCGCCTTAGTTAGACGCCTTTCAATGGCGGCGCGCGCGGTGCTCCATTTCTCGGCTCGAATGAGGCTCTCGACGTCCAACGGCGTGTTCCTTCGGTCGGTTCAAGTTGTTTCGCTAACGTCCTGCTCCCGGATAACACCGCCGCGAAGCAGTTACAAGTTCTTTGGAGCACGGCATCTAACACTAAACCATACACTTGTTGCGCCCCGTGATCTGCCGCGCCTCTAACGTACCGGCGGTTCGCGCCGCGGCAGCTTCGCTTCTCTCTGAGCCCTCTCTGCCACCGCTGATCGAACGTAGTCGACGAACTGGAGCGCCAGCCGTTCGCGATCTGTCCTCACCGCCGGTAGATGCGCTGCGAAGTAACGAACGTCGCCGGCCAATACGATCTCGCCCTGCCCGTCGAGAATGTCCGCCACCGTCTTCCATTGTTCGAGGACAGCCTTCCG
The DNA here is from genome assembly GCA_040255575.1 of Pseudomonadota bacterium. Classification (GTDB taxonomy): domain Bacteria; phylum Pseudomonadota; class Gammaproteobacteria; order Steroidobacterales; family Steroidobacteraceae; genus JADGHX01. The sequence goes on from JBDZVF010000128.1 coordinate 1,547, forward strand.
CGTCTCCTCCAGCTTCGCGCGTTTCGGATCGACGATGCGTCCCGTCGCCTGCAACTCCTTCGCGATCGATACAACCCGAGCTCGCAGCGCCGTCGAGTGGTTGTGCCGCTGAGCCCGATAGGCGGCGTCCTTCCTCCCGCGTTTGTTCCGGCCCCTGTACACGGCAGGGGTCGCATTCGCCGCTACGCCCTGCTCCCGCATCTTCTGCGCGAAGTCTTCACGCCAGGCACGCAACATCGGCTTGTCGATATGAAGGCGCGGACCTTGGATGGATTCCGCTTTCACAACGATATGGACGTGCGGATGCCTCTGATCCGTGTGCAGGACCATGGCATAGCGGTGCTTCCCGCGAAACTTCTCCCGCGCAAACTCGCGGGCGGCAGCGAGCACCTTTTCAGGCGGCGTCGGTGCCGGCATCGACAGGACGACGTTGTGGACCAGCTTCACCGGCCGTTTCGCTTTCTCGCCATTCCGCTGCTGGCGGTACTGCCCAGGAGATAGATCGAGGTGCCAATCCTCAAGCAGCGCCCGCTGCTCCTTCCGCCCTCTGATCCGCTCGCCCTCGTCGGTTTCGATTTCCAACTCTCCGTGGCGACCGATGTAGGAGACGTGCGCGGCGACCGCACCCGAGCTCGTCCCGCCGCCAGTCACCTTGACCATGACTTCCGGCGTCCGCCTGACCGTCCGGGCGATCTGTGCAATCTGGCTCTGAGTGAATTGGATCGGACGCCCGGCAGGACCACTCCGGCCAGCACTGAACAAGTTCAGCAGTGGTGCTCGATCTCGAGGAAGTCTGATTGGGCTCCTAGCCATACGCGCTCTCCCAGCTCCTAAGAGATTCGTAAACGAGGTCGTGCGTACGCTCCTCCAACGACTCGAACGCCTTCCTCGTTTCCATCAGAAGCCGTAGCAAGTCGGCGCTGTCCCCTGCCCCTGGCGGCACACTGCGAATGACTCGCGCCCAGACGGTTCCGTACTTCGCGAGCACCACGATGGCCTGCTTCAGTGCTTCAAGCTCGGCGGTCACGAGCGGTGGGTTGCTGAGCAGATGTCCGCGCACGAGCATCGCCACATACTTCGACGGTCGCACGTTCCTGCGCGACGCTCGTTGAGCAACAGCCCGCAGGTCGCCTGGACGCAACCGAATGGTCAGGCGGTCCGTTCCCGGATCAGTGACGGGTATCGAGCCGTCAAGCGCAAACTCGCTTGGCGCATTGTCGCGTATGAGCGAGCGGACGGCGACCAGCGCGAGCTTCGATTCGGATATGCCGCGCTTCTCCGCCAGGGCCGCGAAGAGTCGTTTCTCTTCCAGCGAAGGACGCACTGTGATCGACGGCACTCCGCCAGATGACGTGCCGCTACTCATCGCCGTGCCTCCGATCTGCCGCAAAAGGCGGACACTTCGCTATCCTGCCATCTCTCGACATCCGATCCATATGCACACACTCCGTTCGTGCGATGAGTTGCTCAGCTAGTTGCCGCCGGTACGGCGGCGTGCCTTCGCGGCGGTGGGAAGCGGAAGGGAAAGGAACTCCTGAGCCGCTTGACGGCTGCGTGTGGAGTCCATGGCCGGGCTGTTGGTGGTAGTCGATGTCCGGATCAACTTCGCGATCGCATCGGCTGCAATGAAGCGACGACAGCCAAGGATCACACTCGCAAGCTCGCCCTTGCGAAGCATCAGAGTGTTGCGCGAAATCCCACCCAGTCGCTCGCGGGCTTCTTCGATTGAGTACAGGTCACGATCCTTCATGATGACCTCGCTGCGAGATGCGGGCCGGTGATCCACCTGATCGAATTGAGGTCACTCGGCCGTGTACGCTGAATCTATGCGCACTCCGGGCAGAAAGTCATCGCTACGCCCTGAGACGTGGTGAGCCCATCCGATACATGCGGGGACGTGCTGGGACGCTGGTGAACGCGTGTGGACGGCTGCGGAATCGCCGATGACTTAGCGGCTTGTTCGAAGCGTGGTTGAACGCAGCGCGGGGATACGAAAGAAGTGACATGTTATCCGCCGACACCGCGAACGATGGTGCCCTTCGATTCACGCAAATGGCTATGCGCGCAGACGCATCGCCTCTACATTTTGCCGATGTTCATCGATCTTCTTTTGCACAAGAGACCGCTGCTCGTCGGTTAGGTCGACAAATGCGGGGAGGTCGCGCTCAAACGTTTCAAATCGGTCCTGCATCGCCGCCATGGAAATGCCGTCGATCATTCCGCTTCTGTCAATTGATCCGAGAACCGGTTCAAATCCCGAAACGACCTCGCCAGTCCTGATGTACCGGTTAAGCAACCATAGATACGTGTCCGCAATCTGCAAACCGAACGACGCGCCGCTCTCCTGAACTTTCAATCGCTCCTGTGGAAAGTGGTCAATCAACGTTTCAGTGTCTTCCCGAACACCTTCCAAGAAGGGATGGGCTAAGTATCTGGCTCTGTCGATCCCATTGCCCCTCAGCGCGGCGGCCATCTTTGCCTGTATTTCATAGGTGTTAACCTGCGCCCCATTGAATTGGGTCTGGCGGTCAACCGTGATGCTCAGTGCACGCTGCCTATTAACCTTCTGCCGATAGGCGATCGCGGTAAGCACAAACTGAAAACCGATCGTGTTCGGCGACAGCTCCGTTTGCTTGAATATTCCGAGATCCATTTCGTTTGGATTTTTGATGCCATACCTCAGAGCGTCGGTGAGTATCTCGCCGAAGCGGGCGGGCGCATCGCTGCTTTCGACGCGTTTCAGTACGGCGCTCAGCAGAGCGCGGATCTTTTCTCCCTCTCCTCCGATCACTTTTCGCGGGACCAAACACAGGCGCCAGGATTCGCGCAGCAGATCTTCATCAAGAATCCTGTTGAGTATGTCGACAAGAACAAACCTGAGCGGCGTCCAGTACCAGTCCCACTTCATCGCCGGATTGATCCCGGCGTCAAACACGGCATTGAAGAACGTCACAACGGCGAACGACTGCTTGTCAATGTAGTAGTAGTCAAAGCAGAACTCGAACTGCTCATGCAGCTTGACGATCTGGTCTGCGATTTTCCCCAGACATGCGGCTCCAAGCTGATTGGCGTGAAGGCCCTTTGAGCCAACTATGCTGAGGATCGCCTTCTGTTCGCGCTCCGCATGCTCATCCACATTCCAACGACTCGATAAGACACCGTAGCTGAGAACTGGCTGGTTTTTATCGAAAAGATTGTTGCCGGAGTTTCCGGACTCATCGATGTGGATGAACATCTACACTGCCCCCTACCGCTGGTGCGCCATCGCGCGATCTCATGTTGAACGCTTCGGCTAGCGCTCCGACCGGCAAGACTCCCGCCCTGCTACCATCGGTCCCTGGACTCAGGATCCGAGCGCAATGATCGTAAGTGCAGAACCATCAGGGAGCCTCACCGACTGGGTCTGCACGGACATTTTGAAAACATCAGGACCAGTCAACCATCGCATTGCAGGCTCGCGTTTCGCTCGCGAAAGTCCAGCGATGCCACCGAACACCGCCGAGAAGGCGTCCGTCTCGGCGTGCAGCTCGCGAACAACGAAATACTCCGCCGGGAAGGCGCGGTTCTTCTGAAACCAGTTGAGGCGCGTCTGCCCGTGACAGGCCACACACGCCGGCGAGTTCGAACGCTTGACCAGCTTGATAGCAGCGGCGGTGAGACTCGCCCGAAAATCCTTGGCCAATGCAGCAGCGGTATCAAGAGAAATTGGTCTACGGCCTATCCACGGCCGCACCAGATAGTCTGGGAGCACCAGCTGGCTCGCAAAACTGTTGGCTGCAGCCTCGGCCGTCTTCGCTTCTGCGTTCTGAGGACCGATGTCGTCACTCACGCAGCGAAACGAACTACGGTCACAGACCCAGTGCCCAAGTTCATGCCCGAGCGAGAAACGCTGTCGACCTTCATTGCTCGACTCACTGACGCTGATTAGCGCGCGATCACCGTTTACCATCAAGCGCGCTTCACAGCCGTCCAGTTTTCGGTAGCGCACGAGCGCCTTCAGATCGAACGCGATGGCTTCCAGATCGATGTGCGCAGGTTCGCTGACCCCGTAATCCCACAGCATGCGCTCGGCATTTGAGAGCGTCTGTAAATCAACGGTCATCATCGTGCGGATGGACAAGATCAAGATCTATCAAGTCGTCGTACATGCTTTGCCAGTCGGCTTCCGTTAGACGCTGCCCTTCACGGAACGCGACGCCTGCGGCCGGCGCGTTGCGCAACGTCTCGGTAACGATTTGCTTCAGTTGCTGAAGCGGCGGCCGTACGCGGGCCGCCCGATACGAACCTCGTCGTGCATCCAATTGCTCTCGTGCTTTCACTAAGCGCGATCGTCGTGCTTGTGCCATTTCCGTCGCGATTCGCTCACGTAGGGCCGCCGCAATTCCTCGTAAATCCTTGCCGTCTTCGGCAGCCTCTTTGAGGATCTCTTGATCGGAAGCCTGCAACAGATCTTCAAGCGCAGCGTCCTGCATGCGGGCAAAGAGTGCGCTCGCTTTGTCTTCGCTCATGATCGCCTCCGTCCTGGGACCAGCTTCTCCAACGCTCGACGCCAGCGACGACGAGCCGTCTCATATTGAGTTTCCGTCATGGACGATAGTTCTTGTATCTCTTCAGGGCCCTTGTCTTCCTCGAGTCCCAGCATGATCCACTGTACCTCGGGATCGTCCTTGAAGTGTTCCTGCAATCGCTCCATCACGCGCCGCCGCGCAACCTGGCGCTCTTCGTTGAGCGCGGTCACCTCAACGGAAGGGGTGGCAACTGCGAGGGTCTCGAATGCGTCCTGATCCTCGTCGTCGTCGTCGCGCCCCGACTGCCGGTGACTGTCGGTCAGTCGATGTGCCGCCGAGCGCCGCGAGTCGCTCGCAAGACCCTGGATCGTCATGAACAGGAAGGCCATGAAGCTGACGGTTCTCTTCCAGCGCCGACCGCCCTCACCCAGCGCCGCCCGATAGGGACTTAACACCGCGTCATTCACCAGGTCCCCTGCGTCGGCGTAGCCGCTGCCGCTCATTTTGATCGCCGCTGCTGCATACAGGCGGCCGTAATCCACATCCGTGAGGCTCTGGATGGCTTGGGCCACCTCTTCTATGGACGCGACGGTTCCCAGCTCGTCTGGCTGCATTCTTCTGCCCCCTTTCTTCCCTTATGCGGATTCATCGCCAGATCCGGACATGAAAATTCGTGTCCGGATTTGAGAGCGACGTCGCACTTACTACTTATGGGCCCCATTGTGCCGGAAAGGCGATGGGGGGTCTGCAGTCGACTCGCCACCGCCGGGGGAGCCATTCAGAATAATCAATAGGATACGATGAACATGGTTCCTGTTACTCGTTTCAACGAGCTCTTGACCGACATCGAGCCGAGCTCGACCACCAAGGCAAACGCATCTTCAGGCCACCAGGGGATTCGCGAGCATCTGGAGTTTCACGACCGGTACGATCGTTTCGTCCGGGCCTTCCTCTCCGGGAGCTACGCCCGCGACACGGCCATCCGCCCCACCGCGACGGCAGACGGCCAGGAACGGCCCGACGTCGACATCATCGTAGTAACGAACCACACCCCGGAAGATCATCCGGACACGGTCTTGCGCGCAGTGGCCCGTGCGCTCGAGAGCGGTGAGGATCCGTACACGGTCGAGCGCATCAACAAGCGCTCGGTGCGCGTGGTGACCTGGGCCGCCGAAATGGATGTCGTCCCGGTGATCGAGGCCGGTGGCGCTTTCATGATTCCCGACCGCGAGACAGGACGCTGGAAGTTGACCAACCCGCCGGCACACACCGCCTGGAGCTCGCAGCAGAACGTGGTTTTCGATGGTCGCTTCAAGCCGCTGGTGAAGCTCTTCAAGGCTTGGCGCCGTGCGAACCCAAGCGGGAAACGCCCAAAGGGGTTCGTGCTGGAAGTGCTGGTCGCCCAATACGCCCCGAAGGGCGAGAAGCACTGGGGCGAGGCCTTCACTCAGCTCCTTGAGAACATCTACAAGGCCTACGGTGCCTCGGCGGCGCTCGGCATGAAGCCCACGATCGACGATCCCGGAATGTTCGGCAACGACATCCTCTCGAAGGTCACCGCGACCCAGTGGAAGGACTTCATCGAGAAGGTGCGCGTGTACGCTGATGTCGCGCGTCGTGCCCAGTCGACCGATGACATGGAGGAAGCCACTCGGCAGTGGCGGCGCGTGTTCGGGGATCGCTTCCGTTCGACCTCCACGCTCGCGCGCGCGGCGAGCGCAAGCGGCTTTGCCGTCGCGCCGGTGGCGCCCGTCGGCTACACCTTTCCCAACGAGCCGGCGGCGCCGAACCGTCCGCGCGGCTTTGCGTGACGGTGTGGCTCCTTACTGACACCCGGCGGCTGGCGCATGAGAAGGCGGCGATCACCGCGCTGGCGGCGAATGAGCCGTGGTTCGCTTTCGAGGGGTGGGAGTTTCACGGGGGGCTGCTCTGCGCGCGCGGCGTGATCTCCGTGCATGGCGCCCCGCGCCCGGTGCGGTTGACGTACCCGGATCACTTCCCGGCGGTTCCGCCGTGGGTCCAACCGCAAGACCCCGCGCGATGGTCTGACCATCAGTTCGGCACCGCGGAATTGTGCTTGGAATTGCGACCGGACAACTGGGTACCGAGCGCTACTGGCGCCGACATGTTACGCAGCGCTTACAACCTCCTGAGCTACGAGCAGCCTCAGGGCGAGCACGATCGTGTTCGACATGCGCCGACGGCTCACCATGTGACTGGCCTGCAGGCTTATGGCTCGAAGTTCTTCACCGTGTTCTTGAGTGAGGGCTGTGCCGAACGGCTAAAAACGCGGAGCGCAGGCGAGCTCAAAGCCACTGAGCAAATCATGGCTGTGGACAAAGTGCTACCGATCTTCATCCAGGACAAAGAGGATCGAACGTCAACACGCCACGCACCGATCGCCGCCCGGTTCTTGCCGTGGTCGGACCTACGCATCTGCGTCATTGAGCAGCCCGCGCCAGCTGAAGTCACGCGCGAGACGCTGAGCGTGCTCGCGGAAAACCACACCGCACTTCGCGATATGCTCGCGAGCGACGACGCGGGGCTCATTCTGTTCACAGATCAGAGCGGGATTCGCGCCTACCATCGGTTCAAGGACGGACCGCCCGATCCCTGTGAGTTGATCGTGCTGCCCGCGCAGCAGGAGGCGCGCTCAGGGCGCGCCGAGAAGGCTGTGGGCAAGCGCGTGGCGCTGATCGGCGCGGGCTCCGTGGGATCCAAGATCGCTGACAGCCTTGTGCGCTCCGGAGTGAGCCACCTGCTTCTTGTCGATGGCGACGTCATGTTGCCCGGTAATCTCGAGCGGCACGTCCTCACCTGGCGCGCCGTCGGATTTCGCAAAGTGAGCGCGCTAAAGCGACATCTGCTCGAGATCGCGCCGGGCGCCGAGGTCCTTACCGTCGAAGAAAACCTGAACTGGCAACGTGCGGCTCGCACACACAGTCGTCTGATCAGTCTGATCGGCGCGGCGGACGTGATCGTGGACGCGACGGGCGATCCGGGCACCGCACTCCTGCTCGGTGCTGTCGCCGCCGCGAAAGAGCGAGCCTTCGTCTCGGCCACGGTCTTCGAAGGGGGCATCGGCGCGCTGGTGGCCTGCTGCGTTGCCGGCCGTGATCCGCCCTTCAGTATCGCGCGCGCGAACTTTCAAGCCTGGTGTGACGCGCAGAACGTGATGCCGCCGAAGTCCGGCACACGTCCCTACGAGGCGCTCAATGAGAATGACCTTCCACTCGTCGCCGACGATGCGGCGGTCACCATGACGGCCTCGCATGCCGCCCGCGTCGTGCTTGACGTGATCGATGGCAACGTGCCCCCGCGCGAAGCAGCATGGTTGCTGCTGGGCTATCGCCAGGCATGGATCTTCAACGGTCACGCCGACACGATTCGGCTCTCGGTCGGTGCCCCGGCCGAACCAAACCCGGAACCGGACGATCAGGAAGTGGCCGCATGGGTGCTTTCCCTTCTTGAAGAACACATTCGTGCACATCCGCCTGGACAGTGATGTCGTGCAGCGTTTGCGCTCGACGCTCGCGCACGCAGGCGAGCGAGAGAGTGGCGGGCAGCTCTTCGGCGAGCAGCTCGCGGTATCGGACTTTCGTGTGACAGAGCTCACCGTTCAGGCACGACCCGGCACTCTCACGCGCTTTTTCGTTGACGTGCTGCAGGCCGCGCGCGACGCGCTGCGCTTCTTCGAACACACGCGCCACGACTACCAGCGCTTCAACTACATCGGGGAGTGGCACAGTCATCCGAGTTTCGCCGTAATACCAAGCGGCACCGACACAGCCACGATGCGCAATCTCGTTTGCGATCCAGCCTTTCGGGGCAGGTTCGCCGTGCTGATGATCGTGCGGCTCGACGGCGAATTCCTGACGGTCGGAGCATGGGTCTTCGATCCCCACGGCACCGAGCAAGCGATCACGGTGGAGATGTCTCAATGAGAAACCGAAATGCCCCTACCCTGACGGATGCGCGCGGCATGGGCGGCGTCATCGCACAAGATGGGTTCGATGCTCAACTCTGGTATGCATTGACGCGCGTGCCAGCGTGGCTCGCCAATCCTGCGTTTGAAGAGTTCGTGCTCGAGGGGCTGGAAGACATCGAAGCGCGCTTCTTCGCTCCGCACGTCGACACGCAGCGGCTTCTCGAACGCTACCAAGTGAAAACCGGTGAACTCAAACCCACAGACGTGCGAAGCGTTTTCGAGGATTTCCTGAAGTTCGAACGGGCCTTTCCTCGAATCGCCCGCGTGCAGACGTTGGTGAGTGCTTCGCTGCCGGCCAGCTTGAAATGGCTGGCGCGAGACACCGCCCGCGTGCGTCAGGCACGACCGTTCTATGCCCCATTCGCAGCGGTCGTTCAGGCCAGCGATGACAAGGTGCTCAAGGACCTGCAGGAGTCGTTCGGCAAAGATCTGGGTCGTTTTGTAAGCGAGTCCGTCGAGGTAATCGAAGTGATGTTCGCGCACCGTGACATTGCGCGTGCCGCATTCGGAGATGCATTTCATCGCGCGTTTCCTGCGCTCGACGTGACGGCGAAAGCGATCGGCGCGATGTTCGACGCGCTGAGTACGATCGGGCAAGAGAAACGGGGCGCGCCGCTTCGGCGGGAGAACCTGATTGCACATATCGAACAGGTGCTCGGGCAGCCGCTGTTCGCCAGCCAAACGTTCCCGCTGTACGTGCGTTCAGACTCCAGCGGAAACGACGAGCGTGCGCTAGAGATCGGCGCGAGCGCGTTCAGTGGCTCGAATGGCGTGTTTCCCGACGTGGCGCGCTGGCGAGAGGAGCTTCTGACGCCTCTTGAACGAACGGCACGCTGGCTGCGCGAACGCGGAACCACTCGGATCGCCCTCAGTGGATCGTACCGTCTGACGACTGCCTTCGCGCTGGGCTACTCGCTCCGCTCAGCGGCGGGCTTCGAGATCGACATTGTGACCCGCGCGGGTCCGTGGGCCACCGACGATCGACCACGCGCGGCCGAGGCCTACGCCGCGTGGCGCATTACCGATGCCACGGCGCTGGACGGCGAGTGCCTGCATGTCTGCATCGGAGTTTTGCGGGATCCGAGCCCAACTGTCTGGGCGCAGAGCGTTGGTCAGGGCGCCGTGCTCAGCATCGTGCTCGACCAGCCGATTGCATCCGCACATTCGGCGCAGAACAGCGTCTCAGAAATTAAGAGAGCTGTTGCCGCTGCCGTCGCACGCCTGCGGCCCGAGAGGATCGCGCTGTACTATGCCGGCCCGGCGGCGCTCGCTGTCGCCCTTGGACATCGGTGGAATTCGTTACCACCCACGCAGCTTCATGAGTTTCGCGCCGAACAGAGCGACTACGTTCGAACCGCCGTACTAGAGACGCACTCGTAGAGCGGCGCAGCCCGAATAACGCCCCTCAACGACCAATAATCCGCGCGTTCCTGCCTTCAGTTTCGTAGTGCTCGCAGTCGAGCACGCACCCATTCCCACGAAATAGTTTCGGCTGCGCCAGAGTCGAGTTCTGACGCGCGTCGCTCGATCTCGCGATACCAGGCCTCTTCGATCGACTCTTCCCCCTCACCATCAGGCGGCTTCTCGTCAGGATCCATCCGTACCCTCCCGTACCTCAACAGGGCGGCCGGGCCGCCCTTCTTCGATAGCGTGCGTAGCGAAGCGCAGCAGCCGGCCATATCCACCCATGCGCACCATGTCGCGCGGACAGATGTCGCCGAGCATCGGATTCGGAGTCCTTAGCCAAATGCGGGTCATGTTGTCGTCATTGAAGAACGGGAACACCAGTTCATAGATCCTCGCCAAGTTCTGCTCATACGCGCGAAGCGCGCGAGATTTCTCGTCAGGCTCCATGATCGCTCTCCGCGCCACCCCTACAGACGCATCCGGATCTCCGCAGGATATATCCTGAGACCGCTTCGTCAAGCCGAAAAAGAGGCGCCCCTTATCGCGACGCCTCGATCGATTTCTCAGGCTTCAACGACGTCTGTTCTTGTTCAATGGCGTCTTCCCCCTGCCTCTCCGACAGTATCGGTAAGCCTTACGGTCAGAGCCGCGAGCATCCGCGCGATTCCCGCCTGCGCGCTGGCCGGCCGTTTTCCGTACTCGAACGAACTCAGATGGGTGACCAGCACCATGACAACGGACCTCAGCACTTGCTCAAGGGTCACCGGCTTCCACTTGTGGCGGCGTCTTGACCGTACCTCACGCATCAACGCCGCTGCCGTATCGATCGCAGCAGCAAAAGCGTAAGGGTCGCCTATGGCCTTCTTGAACTCGCGCTCCGCAGACCGGAGCCGGCGCGTTTCATCGGCGCCCGACGCGCCCGGCTTCTTTCGAGCACTCATGCGCGCAGCTCCCGAATCCCGACATCAAGCTCGTCGTAGACCGCGCGCAACGCGCTCAGGCCGTGTTCGAGCGTTGTGATGTCCTCCCCGATGTCGTGATCCGGACTCGGCTCGCTGTCGTCCTGCGTATTACTCAGCGCGCGTGCCGCTGTCGCGAGGATGGAGAGCGCATCGGAGAACCGACCCAGGAGTGCATCGAAGTCCGATGGACTTCGGCGGACGACCTTGGACGGCGATGGTTTGGACTTTTCAGACGGAGACGCGCCGGCCTTCTTCCGCCGGCTAGAATGACGAGGCTTGGAACCCATGGTGCACCTCTAGTTCAGGTGTGCTGTGGTTAGCCGTCCGGGGCTGCTCCAACAGCTCCGGGCGGCGCTTCAGACCACCCAAAACCACCACTGGGGTATCGCGAGGGGTACGGCTACACTCGATTAGCCGCGCAGGCTTTCAAATCAAAAGCCTACGCCAGGAGTTCAACTCCGGCCGGGGGCGGCACCATTCAACAAATTCGTTGCAGCTTCTGCGATCCATCGTCACGTGCATCACTTCATTCGCATCCGTGTCGATCTCCACCCCGAAGAAGGCAAGCCCTCCGATTGACACAACTGCAGAAGCCGCCGCCTCCAGCCTTCTTCGCCGTGTTGCCCGCTATCGCTTTCCTTTCGGCGCCTCTCCCTTGCAAGACCAGTTCCGCCCATCCCTCAGATCCCCCGACCCGGAATATTCCGCCGCCTGCGGATACGGACAAAGCGGCCGCGTCAATCCGTTCGCACCACGACCTTCGAGCTGCTTCGGCGCGATGCCCTGCTCGACCCACTGCTCGATGGCGCGTGTGGAATCGAAGCCATTCAGGCCCGGACCGCCGCGGCAATGGCCCATGCCCGGCAACATGAACAGCCGCATCCAGTCGCCCTGCTCCGGTCCCATCTTCTCGAGCACGGATTCGTAGTAGTGGATTGTGTTCTGCGCCGTGATGCCCGGATCGGCCCAGCCGTGATACATCAGCAGCTTGCCGCCGCGCGCCTTGAACTTCGACAGATCCGGATTCACCGCATCGACGAAGCCCAGTTTCTGATCGAGCAGCGGCACATCACGGTCCACGTCAAAAATCTTCCAGTCCAGCGCCGCATCGTTGCGTGCGATGCGCACCAGATCGAAGAGACCATTCGGTCCGGCTGGATTCGTCGACGAGGCAGTGATGGGTCGGCTTAGCGGCGCGCCCGCGAAGATCAGCTCGCCTTTCGAGTTCTTCACACCGGCGTAGAACGTGGCGACGGTCTTGAGCTGCGGCTCGGTCAGGCAGGCGTTGCCTGCCTGACCCGCCGTGCAGCGCAGGGACGCGAAATCGACTTTGCACTGGCGCGGATCGTTCAGGAAGCCCTCGTGCCGGACATCGCAGGTCTTCGTCACCAGATCGTTGACGAGCGCGGCCTGCTCTTTCGACAGCGCGCCTTCGGGATGCTTCATCAGCTCGACGCTCGAAGCAATTCCCGCGGCCCACATACGGATGTGGCGGTTGGCGAGCGCGCCCGCGACGATGCCGTCGTAGTCTTCGGGATAACGCTGCGCTTCCATCACCGCCATGCGCCCGCCGGTCGAGCAGCTCGAAAAGTATGAGCGCTGCGGGGCCTTGTCGTAGAACGCGTGGACGAGCTGCTTGGCCTTCTGCGTCATCTCGTGCGTCGAGCGGTACGCGAAGTCGATCATCTTCTCGGGGTGTCCGATGGCCCACTTGCCGCCGGGCTCCTGGTGGCCCGTATCCGTGCCCGCCGTCGCGTAGCCGGAGTTCAGGGCCTCCGGCATTCCCGAGCGCAAGCCCTGGATCGATCCTGCGAAACCGCCGTTGCCCGCGCCCATGA
>JBDZVF010000129.1:0-14248 GCA_040255575.1 Pseudomonadota bacterium
ACCCGGCACCGTGATGCTGGACGTCGGCTTGAGCGACACGTGCACGACAACGTCCTGGCCCGATGAGATCCCACCCAACACGCCGCCCGAGTTGTTGCTCTTGAAGCCCTGCGGTGTGAGCGGATCACGATGTTCGCTTCCCTTCTGTTCGACTGCGCGGGTGCCGGCGCCAATTTCCACAGCTTTTACTGCGTTGATGCCCATCATGGCGTACGCAATCTCCGCATCCAGGCGATCGAAGACGGGCTCACCCAGGCCTGGCGGCACACCGGTGGCGACAACTGTGACGCGTGCACCAAGCGAATCGCCTTCGCCGCGGATCTGCCACAGCAGATCTTCGAGCTCTTTCACGCGAGCGGGATCGGGGCAGAAGAAGGGATTCTCGTAAGCAAACGCAGGCTTCACCGGATCGAGAGTGAGCGTGCCGATCTTGCTGAGGTAGCCGTAGATGTTCACGCCGAGACGCGTGGCGAGATACTTGCGCGCAATGGCGCCCGCGGCGACGCGCATGACGGTTTCGCGCGCGGATGAGCGACCGCCGCCGCGATAGTCGCGGAAGCCGTACTTCTGGTTGTAGGTGTAGTCCGCGTGGCCGGGTCGGAAGCGATCCTTGATCTTCTCGTAGTCGCGCGAGCGCTGATCCGTGTTCTCGACGAGGATGCCGATGGGCGTGCCGGTTGTCTTGCCTTCGAACACGCCGGACAGGATGCGCACGGCATCCGACTCTTTGCGCTGGCTGACGAAGTGCGACGTGCCGGTGCGGCGGCGATTCACATCCCCCTGCAGGTCGCTCTCGGACAGCTCGAGCCCCGGTGGGCAGCCATCGACGATGCAGCCGAGCGCGGGCCCGTGACTCTCGCCGAACGTCGTGATCGTGAAAAGCTTGCCTATGGTGTTACCGGACATTGCGTGTCTCGAGATCTAGCCTGTGACTGTTTCGCCGCGTGCGGTTGGCGCGGACGCCGTGAGCTGCTCGGCCGTGAGCAGGAATACTCCGCCGCCGCCGCGCTCGAAATGGAGCCAGGTGAACGGCAGCTTCGGGAACGCGCGGCGCACCGCCGATTCGGTATTACCCACTTCCACGATGAGCACCCCGCCGGGTCGCAGATGGCGGCCGGCTTCACCAAGAATGACCCGCACCGAATCGAGACCCGCGGGCCCCGCAGCCAGGGCCAGCTGCGGCTCGTGACGGTACTCGGGCGGTAGTTGCCGCATTTCCCGCGCGCCCACATAAGGCGGATTGCTGACGATGATATCGTAGCTGCGCCCGCCCAGTTCGCTGAAATGATTGGACTTCACGAGCCGAACGCGGCGCCCGAGCTTGTGCCGCCGCACGTTTGCGGCCGCCACTTCGAGCGCTTCGGGCGAAATGTCCGCCCCGTCCACCTTCGCCCTCGGGAACGCGGCCGCGCAGGCGATGGCGATGCAGCCCGAGCCGGTGCCGATATCCAGGATGTTTTTCACGCGCCTCGGGTCGATCCATGGCACGAAGTGCTGCTCGATGAGCTCCGCGATCGGCGAACGCGGGATCAGCACGCGCGGATCTACATTGAACGGCATGCCGGCGAACCACGTCTGCCCCGTAAGGTAAACGGCAGGAATGCGCTCGCGGATGCGCCGCTCGAATAGGGCGTCGACTCTCGCCTGCCCTGCGGCCGTGACTTTTCGCTCGTAGGTGCGCGGGGTCACTTTGTCTGGCAAGCGCAACGCGTGCCAGACGAGTGCCGCGGCGTCGTCCCACGCGTTGTCGGTGCCGTGCCCGAAGAAGACGCCGGCGCGATGCAGTTTGCGGGCCCCGCGTTCGATGAGTGCACGAACGGTTGCCGGCGCCGACGCGTTCGGGCGGCGGGCAGCGGAAGCCCGCGCCGTCGAGCCTGACCGGGGTTTCGATCGCCGCGCAGACGCCGTTCCAGGCGCGACGGCCCGGCGCGACTTCGAGCGCGCTCCTCTGTGTGATACTTCACTCATGTCGAAATCAACGTGGCTCCTGGTCCTGATCGCCCTGGTCGCGGCGGCAGGCGGTGTATGGGTCGCCCAGCGCACCGGCGACCAAGTTCCCCAGCTTACAAGCGGCACGTGGCTTCCGCAGCCTCGGTCGATGCCCTCGGTATCCCTGGTGGACCAGTCAGGGCAGCCGTTCACGACGGACAGCCTCAAGGGCCACCCAACGCTCGTGTTCTTCGGCTTCACCCACTGCCCGGACGTGTGCCCCACCACACTCGCGCGACTGTCGCAGGTGGTGAAGGCCGCGAATATTCCCGACCTCAAGGTTCTGCTCGTGAGCGTCGACCCCGAGCGTGACACGCCGGAACTGCTCGAGCGCTACGTACATGCCTTCAACCCCGAGTTCGGTGGCGTCACCGGCCCGCCTGAGGAGATTCAGCGCCTGGCAAGACAGTTCGGTGTCGCCATCGCCAAGGTGGACATGGGCGGCGGCGAATACACCGTCGATCATTCCGCAGCGGTGTTTCTGCTGAACCGCCAGGGCGAACGCGTTGCCATCTTCACTCCGCCCTACGAAGTCACGCCCGTTGCGGCGGACCTGCACGCGGTCGCCGACCGACTATGAGCTCGAACGATTCCTCCGCGCTCGTGGGTGCGAGCACGCCGCCGTCGCCCACGCTGGGGCAGAAATCCTTCGTCGCGCTTCAACACGTGCTGCCTCAGCATTGGCTGACGAGCGTGGTTTACAAGGCGTCGCGCAGCCGCTCGCCTGCGATCAAGAACTGGCTGATCCGCAGCTTCGTGAAAGGCTTCAAGCCGGATATGAGCGATGCCGTGCAGCCCGATCCGCTCGCGTACGCGACCTTCAACGACTTCTTCACGCGCGCGCTGAAGCCCGAAGCGCGGCCGTTCACTCGTGACGCGGGGACCCTGATCTCGCCGGTGGATGGAACGATCGCGCAGATCGGGCACATCGACGGCAACCAGATCGTTCAGGCGAAGGGTCACCAGTACTCGCTCGAGGCGTTGCTCGCGCGACCGGGCGACTGGACGGCGCAGTTTCGCGGCGGAGCCTTTGCGACGCTTTATCTCGCGCCCTACAACTATCATCGCATTCACATGCCGCTCGACGGGACGCTGAAAGCGGCCTGGTACGTGCCGGGTGACCTCTTCAGCGTGAACGCTACGACGGCCGCTGCCGTCGATCGGCTATTTGCGCGGAACGAGCGCGTGGTGTGTGCGTTTGAGGACGGCCCGCTGACTTACGCGATGGTGCTGGTCGGCGCGCTATTCGTCGGCAGCATGACGACGATCTGGCACGGCGACATCACGCCGCGCCGGCCTCGCACGCCGGTCGAGCTGCGCGTGGGGGGCGGCGTCACAACGGATCTGTTCGCGCGCCAGGGCGATGAGATGGGGCGCTTCAATATGGGTTCGACGGTGGTACTGGTGCTGCCGCCCGGGACCACGAGCTGGCTGCCTGAGTGCAAGGCCCTGACGCCCATTCGCATGGGTCAGCCGCTGGCGAAGATTTCGCGGCCGGGATGAGCGCCGAGTGCAGGCCAGCGGTCGATTCCGGCGCGCCGTCCGCCCGCTGCGAGCTGCGGGGCATTGAGCGGCGCGGAACTGAGACGCCCAGACGCGAGATGCGGGGAGCTGAGCTGCCGGGAACTCATGCGCGGAGGACTGAACCGCCGGAAACGTGGCGCGAGGACTGCGCCCGCTGGGCCGCCCGATGAGCCCTGGCGATTGGCGTCCGACTGCCACGCGCGCGATGCTGGAGCAGCGCGCTGAGGCGCTGGCGCGTGTGCGCGAGTTCTTTGCGTCGCGCTCCGTGCTGGAGGTCGACACGCCGGTGGTGGTCAATGCGCCGGTGACGGATGTACACGTTCACTCGGCCGAGGTGCGATTCCCCGACGCACCCGGGCGCTTCTATCTGCACACATCGCCCGAGTTCGCGATGAAACGGCTGCTCGCGAGCGGCAGCGGCGACATTTATCAGATCTGCCACGTGGCGCGCGGGCTCGAACGCGGGCGGCATCACAATGCGGAGTTCACGCTGATCGAGTGGTATCGCCTGGGGTTCTCGCTCGAACCATTGATGGACGAAGTCGAAGCGCTCGCCCGAGCCGTGCTCGGCCCGCGCGCGCAATCGATGCGCAGTGAGCGGATGAGCTACGTCGAGGCGTTCGAGACGTCATTCGGCGTCGACCCGCTCGTGGCGCCGATCGAGACGCTACGCTCTGCCGCCACCGCAGCGGGACTGATGCCTATGCGCGAGCCGCCGACGGCTGCGAGCCCGGCGAGTGCGGCCTCGGCGACTGCCTCATCGGCGCCCGCGCAACCGACACAATTCGCTTGCGATACCGACGCGTCCAGCGAGCGCGATGAGCTGCTCGAATTTCTGATGGGCGTGAAAATCGGCCCCACACTCGGCCGGAACGCGCTCACCTTCATCCACCGTTATCCGGCCTCCCAAGCCGCGCTGGCGCGGCTCGATCCTCGCGACCCGCGCGTCGCGCTCCGATTCGAGCTCTACTGCGAAGGGATCGAGCTCGCGAACGGCTTCCACGAACTGGCTTGCGCCAGCGAGCAGCGCGCGCGCTTCGAGCACGATCTCGCAGAGCGCCGCCGCCGCGGCCTGCCCGCCGAGAAGATGGACGATCTCCTCCTGCGCGCCCTCGAAGCCGGCCTGCCTGAATGTGCGGGCGTTGCGGTGGGCTTTGACCGCCTGGTCATGGTCGCCACCGGCGCAACACACATCGATCAGGTAATCCCCTTCCCCATCGAACGGGCCTGACGCCATGAAACACTTCCTTCTCTTCTATGAAGTGGCAGATGACTACCTCGCCCGCCGCGGCCAATACCGCGACGCTCACCTGAAGAAGGCCTGGGAGTCGCACGAGCGAGGCGAGCTGATTCTCGGTGGCGCGCTGGCAGACCCTGTCGACGGAGCACTCCTGCTCTTCGCAGCCGATTCACGCGCAATACCGGAAGAGTTCGCGAAAACCGATCCCTACGTGCTCAACGGAATCGTGCGTCGCTGGTACGTGCGCGAGTGGACCACCGTCTCCGGCGCAACCGCTGCGATGCCAGTGGGCGCCCCTTCGCGCAGTTGATCGTCATCTGACGGAATTGAAGGCCATACGACGATGAGCCACCAAACCACCCGCTACGAGTTCCGGAACAAGCCCGCTGATTACGCCGCCCTCGCGCAGGAGCTCGAGGCGCTGCTGGACGGCGAGCACGACCTCATTGCGAACGCGGCGAATGCGACCTCGCTGATCTATCACGCGCTGCCGGACATCAACTGGTGTGGGGTGTATCTGCTTCGCGGCAGCGAGCTGATCGTCGGGCCGTTTCAGGGGAAGCCGGCGTGTGTGCACATTCCGCTGGGCAAGGGGGTGTGTGGCACGGCGGCGGCGGAGAAGAAGACGATTGTCGTGCCCGACGTGGGAGCTTTCCCAGGGCACATTGCATGTGATGCGGCCTCACGGTCCGAGATCGTGATTCCGTTGTTCACCCAGAGTGCGCGCACCGACGGCGCCTACCTGCTGGGCGTGCTCGACCTCGATAGCCCGAAGCTGAATCGCTTCGATGAAGACGACCGCCGCGGGCTCGAAGCGCTCGCGGCGATACTGACCGGCAGCCTGAAGCGCTGAACGCGTTCGAAACGAACGTGATGATCGCGCCGAACTCGCCCAGCCCCGCCGCAAAAGCGGTCACCCGCTCGCTAACGAGTCTCGGCGGCGCTGAAAAGGCGCGCCCTCAGCCCTTGCCGCGCGACAAATACGCGCCCGTCCGCGTATCCACGCGGATGGTCTCGCCCTCATTGATGAAGAGCGGCACGCGCACGACGGCGCCCGTCTCGAGCTTCGCGGGCTTCTGGCCGCCGGTGGCGGTGTCGCCGCGCACGCCGGGGTCCGTCTCGACGACCTTCAGCTCGATGTGAGGCGGCGGGGTCACGACGAGCGGCTCGCCGTTCCACAGCGTCACGATGCACACGATGCCGTCCTTCAGCCACTGGGCGGCCTCGCCGACCGCGGCCTTGCTCGCCGTGTACTGCTCGAAGCTCTCCGGCACCATGAAGATGAAGAAATCGCCGTCGGTGTACAGATACTGCATTTCCGTATCGACGACATCCGCGGCTTCCAGCGAATCCCCGGACTTCCAGTTGCGCTCGAGCGTGCGACCGGTCTTGAGATTGCGGATCTTGATGCGATTGAAGGCCTGGCCTTTGCCGGGCTTCACGAACTCGTTCTCGACGATGGCGTACGGCTCGCCGTCGATCAGGACCTTCATGCCACCGCGGATCTCGGCGGTCGTATAGCTCGCCATGTGTTTTCTTCTCGCTGACGGGGCCGCAGAATGCGGGCCCCCAAAAAGGGCGCGTATGATAACGGCATCCCCTTCGACCCGCCAGCAGACTTCCCTTCGATGGCAAACCGAGATGGCTCAGGCGATTACCTCGCCCGAGGCGCTCGTGGAAGCCCTCGGCCTCGACCCGTCGCTCGTGGCGCCCGCGCGCGCCGCCGCCGCGAAATTCGGCCTGCGCGTGCCCCTCGGCTATCTCGCCCGCATGCGACGGGGAGATGTGAACGACCCCTTGCTGAAGCAGGTGCTGCCCATCGCGGCGGAGGGCGAAGAGCTGCCCGACTTCGTGCCCGATCCGCTTGGCGAGCGTTCCGCGCGCCGCGCGCCCGGGCTGCTGCAGAAGTACCGCGGTCGGGCGCTCCTCATCACAACCTCGGCCTGCGCCATTCACTGCCGCTACTGCTTCCGACGAGAGTTCCCGTACTCGGAGCAGCACGGCGACTCCACCAGGTTCCGGGAAGCGCTGGATGCGATCGCACGTGACCCGTCGCTGGAAGAAATCATCTTCAGCGGAGGCGACCCGCTTGCGCTCGGTGACTCGCGCCTGACCTCGCTGACGGACGCACTCGCGAAGATCCCGCACATCCGTCGGCTGCGTGTGCACACGCGTCAACCGGTGGTGCTGCCCTCACGTGTGGATGACGGGCTCATCGCCTGGCTGGAGCAATTGCGGTGGCCCGTGGTGTTCGTCCTGCACGCCAACCACGCGAACGAAATCGATGACACCGTGCGTGCCGCCTGCACGCGGCTGCGGAACGCCGGCGTCACGCTGCTCAACCAGACGGTGCTTCTGAAAGGGATCAACGATGACGCACAGATCCTGGCGGATCTCTCGCGTGCCCTTTTCGATGCGGGGGTGCTCCCCTACTACCTGCACGTGCTGGATCGTGTCTCGGGCGCGGCGCATTTCGATATGCCCGAGCAGCGGGCGCGCGAAATTGCCGGCGCACTCGCTGCATGCATGCCGGGATACCTCGTACCGCGATTGGTGCGTGAGGTGGAAGGCGCTCCGGCAAAGCTCACTCTCGAGCCCCGCTTCGACGCCTCATCGGGCTGGCACCCGTTGCCAAAATGAGCGGCGCCGCAAGCGTTTGGCGAGGCGCGCGGGCTAGAATCCGTTCTTGTTAAAGCATCCAGTGTGATGGAGTTCACGTTGATCGAGCAGAACGCAGTCCCGCTCATCGTTCTGAGCACGGCGCGCGATCCGGTCGAGCAGATCAACAGCGTCTTGAGAAGGGCGGGTCATCCTGTCCATTGCACCTGGATTCCGTCACTTCGCGATCTCGGGGACGCGCTCGCGCAGCTCAATCCCGAGTTGCTCCTGTTCGTCGACACGGGTGGGGACGAGCTTACCGGCGCGGCTGCCGTGCGCGATCAGCTTGCGCCTTCCGTGCCGCTCATCGTCGTGGCCGAATCGCTCGATGAAGCCCGCATCGCTGTCGCCATGGCGCAGGGTGCGCGCGACGTCGTCTCGCTTGGCAGCCCCGCCCGCCTGCAGGCGGTAATGGGCCGCGAGCTGCGCTCGTTCCGCCTCGAACGCGCGCTCGAAACCACTCTCAAGTCCGCGCGCGATGCGCGCCGGCAGCTCGAAACCGTTCTCGAACGCTCGAACGACGCCATCGTGGAGGTGCAGGAAGGCATCATCGTCGATGCCAATCCGTCGTGGCTCGAGCTGTTCGGCATCGTGGCCGCGGACGGGCTCATCGGCCAGCCGATCATGGATCTGTTCGAAGAGTCCAAGCACGCCGCGCTGAAGGGCGCGCTGGCCGCGTGCCTGCAGGGGCGCTGGAGCGATCACACGCTGCAGCTCAATGCCGTGCTGTCGGATGGCACCGTGCTCCCGATGGAGATGGTGCTGACGCCTGGCGAGCACGATGGCGAACCGTGCGTTCGCATGGTCGTGCCCGCGCGGCCGAAGGACGCGAAGGGTCTGGCCGACGATCTCGCGGACGCGGTTCGTCGCGATCCTTCCACCGGATTTCTCTATCGCGGCCCCCTGCTCGAAGCGTTGAAGGAACGTCTCGCCACGCCCGTGCCGGGCGGCGTTCGGTACTTCGCGCTGGTGAAGCCGGACAAGTTCGCCTCCGTCGAGCACGAAGTCGGTGCCACGGCGAGTGAGGAAGTGCTGCGCGAGTTCGCGACGGTGCTCAAAGAGCACCTCAACCCGAAAGACCTCGCCGGCCGCTTCGGCGGCGTCAGCTTCCTCGCACTGCTCGAACGCGGCAACGAACGCGATGTGGAAGCCTGGAGTGAGCAGCTCATCGGCAAGTGCGGCAAGCACGTGGTGAAGATCGGGCAGAAGTCGCTGAACCTCACCTGCACGGTCGGCCTCAGTGTCGTGACGCCGAGCGGGGCGAACCTTGACGCGACGATCGACGATGCGATTGATGCGTGCCGCAAGGGCCGCGGCCGCGGCGGTAACCAGGCGGTCACGTCGGACAAGGCGGACAACGACGCACGCGTGAAGTCTTACGACACCGTGTGGGTCAAGCACATCAAGGCTGCGCTCATGGAGAACCGCTTCCGGCTCGTGCAGCAGCCGGTGGCGAGCCTGCAGGGCGACGACCTCGGCATGTTCGACGTGCTCGTGCGCATGATCGATGGCCAGGGCAAGGAAGTGCTGCCCGCCGAGTTCATGGCGGCCGCCGAGCGCAACGATCTCCTCAAGAACATCGACCGCTGGGTCGTGGGCGCATCGCTGTCGTTCGCGGCGCAGAGAAAGCCGGGCTGTCTGTTCGTGCGCCTGTCGAAGGATACGGTGCGCGACAGTTCGTTCCTCGACTGGCTCGACAATCACATTCGCGCAAGCAGAGCGGATCCGGCGCGGCTGTGCTTCCAGATTCCCGAAGCGGTGGCCTCCAGTCAGGTGAGCGAAGCGAGCGGGCTCGCGAGCCAGCTGCGCCATCGCGGGTTCCGCTTCGCGCTGGATGCGTTCGGCTCGGGGCGCGATCCGATGGGGCTGCTCAATGCCTTTCCGCTCGATTTCATCAAGATCGACGGCGCGATCGTGCAGGGCCTCGCCTCGGATCAGGACGCGCAGGGCAAAGTGCGCAACTTCGTGGAGACCGCCGAGAAGCGCAAAGTGCAGACGATCGCCGAGCGCGTGGAAAACGCGAACACCATGGCGGTGCTGTGGCAGCTCGGCGTGCAGTTCATCCAGGGCTACTTCATCAACGCGCCGGAAGAAGTGGTGCTGCGGGCGGAGCGGTAGGCGCACGCCCAAGCACACTGAGCTTACGCGAGGCTTTCGCGACCTCGTTATTGGTCATCGAGATATTACGTAGTCGCCATTCGGCGGAAATGCTCTTTTCCCCGCGCTCGCGGATGCCATGATGTCGACAGCTCCCCCCATCAGGCATCCGTCATGGAACTCTTTGCGCCTCGTCATCTGCTCATCATTCTGATCGTCTGTCTCGTTGTCTTCGGGACGAAGAAGCTGAAGACGCTTGGGTCGGATTTGGGCGGTGCCATCAGGGGTTTCAAACAGGCGATGAAGGAAGGCGAGACGGAAGAGCCGGTCGCAGCTTCCCCTGCCGCAACACCCACGCCGCATTCCATGCCACAACTGACGGCAACCGCGCCGGTCACGTCCCCTCAAGGCTCGCCCGAACAGGCGGCGCCCAGGAACGCTACCTAGGCCCGCAAACACCGCGCGATCAGAACTCTCCCTGGCCGGATCCGCTGCCGGACAGCTGACGCTCCGCACCGGAGCACGCGGGTCATTTTACCCGTTTCCTTGTGTTATATGTTACGCTGATCACTCACCAGAACGCGAGTGCAGCCCATGGCGAGATCAGCAACCAGCCGCTCGGCATCCCACCTGAATGAGGTGGCGCTCGACCTGTTGCGCTCGCGTGGCGTCACTCAGCCGCGTGAATGGATCGAGAAGAAGCTGGAACGCGGCGGACCCGGGATGAGCGGCATCGAGCTGCATCGGCAGATCGAGAGCGGCGTCCCTGGCAAGGCCATTCCGAATCTGCTCAGGGTGCTCGACTTCACACGTGAAGACTTCAGCACGCTGCTGGGTCGCGCGAGGAAAACGCTGAATGAGCTCGAGCAGCGCACTCACCTGTCGAGAAGTGACAGCGACCTTCTTTATCGGATAGCCCGCGCGCTCGTGTATGCGGTGAGCGTCTTTGGCGAGACCGGCTATGCCGTGCAGTGGCTGAAAGAACCCAATGAGGCGTTGGGTGGCGCAATCCCGCTGCAGCTCATCGCCACCGTGGAGGGTGACGAGATCGTTCGCACAGAGTTGGGTGCGATCGAGCATGGCCTGCCGGCGTGAGAGCCTTCAGGTTCGTCAGCACGGGCTTTCCAGAGGGCCTGTGCGCCGAAGGCGCGCGACGCAACGGCGGGCGATGGAATAGCAAGGGTGTGGCCGTGCTTTACTGCGCGACGAGCGAGTCGCTCGCGTTGCTGGAGCTTCGGGTCCATGCACCACACCCTTACCCACGCGAGCGGTTGAGGTTTGTTCTCGAAGTGCCCGACGACGCCATCGAAGAAGCCCGTATCGACGCACTCCCGCGAGGATGGAATACGCTACCCCCCTCCCCCGCGAGCAAGCGGTACGGTGACGAGTGGGTGTCCCATGGGTCCAGTCTGGGTTTACTTGTGCCGTCGGTGATCGCCTCGGAAGAGCGCAACCTGCTGTTGAATCCTGCGCACGCGCGGCTCAAGGATGTCACGGTCCTGAGGAAGAGCCGCGTGAGGATGGACACGCGGCTTTACGAACAAGCCCGCTGATAACGATCGCGGCCTCATCGATCGAGACGCTGTATTGCCGGGCGCCTTCCTACCCCGCGATCCCCTCCAGCCGATCGATCTCGCGCCAGCCGCGCATCAACACCGCGCCGCGCTGCGCGCGCTGGCCCTTGAACTCCTTGATATCCGACCAGTCGAGCGTCTTCTGCTTCTCGCCGGAGTACAGCACGAGCTTGCCGTTCGGCGGCACGACGGCGATGGCCGTCAGATATTCCTGGCGCGCTTCGGCCTTCTTGGAGGGAATGTCGAAGATCTTGTTGCCCTTGCCCTTCGGCATCTCGGGCAGCTCCGACACCTTGAACGCGAGCATCTTGCCCTCGCTGTTCACGGCGCACACGAGCGAATCCGTCGAAGGCACGAACGCCGGAGGCAGCACGATCGACTTCTCCGGCACGTTCAGCACGCTCTTGCCGGCGCGCCGGTCGGTGATCAGCTCCTTCAGTCGCACCGTGAAGCCGTAACCCGCATCGCTCGCGAGCAGCCACAGCTCATCCGGCTCACCCATGATCACGCCCACAAAGCGCGACCCGTCAGGCGGATTCAACCGGCTCGACAAGGGCTCGCCGTTACCACGCGCCGACGGCAGCGAGTGCGCCGGCAGCGTGTAGGTGCGGCCCGTCGAATCGACAAAGATCGCGTTCTGCAGGCTCTTGCCGCGCGCCACGTCCTGGAACGAGTCCCCGGTCTTGTAGGAGAGCGCGCGCGGATCGATCTCATGCCCCTTGGCCTGGCGCACGAACCCGCCCGCCGACAACACCACCGTGACCGGTTCGTTCGCGATCAGCGAGGTCTCGTCGATAGCGACGGCCGCTTCGCGCTCGATGATCCGGGTGCGGCGGTCGTCGCCGTACTTCTGGGCGTCCTCGGCGATCTCCTTGCCGACCAGCTTGCGCAGCTTCGCCTTGGTCTTCAGCAACGACTCGAGCTCGTCGCGCTCCGCGGCGAGTTCCTTCTGCTCCTCGCGGATCTTCATCTCCTCGAGCTTCGCGAGGTGACGCAGCTTCGTCTCGAGGATGAACTCGGTCTGTTCCTCGGAGAGCTTGAAGCGCTTCATGAGGACGGGCTTCGGCTCATCCTCACGGCGAATGATGCGGATGACCTCGTCGAGATTCAGATAAACCGCGATCAGGCCTTCGAGGATGTGCAGGCGCTTCGTGACCTTGTCGAAGCGATGCTGCAGGCGTCGCGTGACGGTCCGGATGCGGAACTCGAGCCATTGGGAAAGGATCTCCCGCAGGCCCATCACCTTCGGCCGCCCGTCGAGGCCGATGATGTTCAGGTTCACGCGATAGTTGCGCTCGAGGTCCGTGGTCGCGAACAGGTGATTCATCACCTCGACCATGTCGACGCGGTTCGAGCGCGGCACGATCACGAGCCGCGTCGGATTCTCGTGATCCGACTCGTCGCGGATGTCCTCGACCATCGGGAGCTTCTTGTTGCGGATCTGCTCCGCCACCTGCTCCTGCACCTTGCCGCCGGACACCTGGTACGGCAGCGCGGTGATGACCGCGTTGCCGTCCTCGATCTCGTACGTCGCGCGTGCCCGGAAGCTGCCGACGCCCTTATCGTAGATCTCCACGAGGTCGGAGCGCGGCGAGACGATCTCGGCGCCGGTCGGCAGGTCCGGCCCCTTCACGAACTTCATCAGCTGCTTCGTCGTGGCGTCCGGCTCTTCGAGCAGATGCACCAGCGCGTTCGCGACCTCACGCAGGTTGTGCGGCGGAATGTCCGTCGCCATGCCGACGGCGATGCCTTGCGTGCCGTTCAAGAGCACGTTCGGCAGGCGCGCCGGCAGCAGCGCGGGCTCTTCCAGCGTGCCGTCGAAGTTCGGCTGCCAGTCGACCGTGCCGTGGCCGAGCTCGCTCAGCAGCACTTCCGCGTACCGGGTGAGCTTCGACTCCGTGTAACGCATGGCCGCGAAGGACTTCGGGTCGTCCTGCGAACCCCAGTTGCCCTGGCCGTCGACGATCGGATAACGATAGGAGAAGCCCTGCGCCATCAGCACCATCGCTTCGTAGCAGGCGCTGTCGCCGTGCGGATGGTATTTGCCGATGACGTCGCCGACCGTGCGCGCCGACTTCTTGTGCTTGTTCTGCGAAGCGAGGCCGAGCTCGCTCATCGCGTAGATGATGCGGCGCTGGACCGGCTTCAGGCCGTCGCCGATGAACGGCAACGCGCGATCCAGGATGACGTACATCGAGTAGTCGAGGTACGCCTTTTCAGTGAAGGCACGCAGCGGCTGGCGCTCGATGCCTTCGAAGTTGAGTTCTTGTTCGTCCATTAGTTAAGCCTGTAGCTGCTTTTCTAGAGGCGCCCGCGAACGCGGGCCGACAGCGAGCGAGACATCCCCCATCAAACCTGCACGTCCGCAAGGTTGCCCTTCTCTTCGAGCCACGCACGGCGGTCCGAGGCGCGCTTCTTGGCGAGCAGCTTGTCCATGAGTTGATCGGTCTCGTCAGCAGCTTCGATCGTCAGCTGCACGAGGCGGCGCGTGGACGGGTTGATGGTGGATTCACGCAGCTGCGACGGGTTCATCTCGCCCAGCCCTTTGAATCGTGTGATCGTCGGCCTGGTGCGCGAGTTCTGCGCTTCGATCTTCTTCAGGATCGAGTCGCGCTCGGCTTCGTCGAGCGCATAGAACACGTTCTTGCCGGCATCGATGCGATAGAGCGGCGGCATGGCGACATACACGTGCCCTTGCGCCACGAGCGGCCGGAAATGGCGCAGGAAGAGCGCGCACAGGAGCGTCGCGATGTGCTGCCCGTCCGAATCCGCGTCCGCGAGGATGCAGATCTTGTTGTACCGAAGGGAGCTCAGGTCGGCCGAGCCCGGCTCGACGCCGAGCGCGATGCTGATGTTGTGCACTTCCTCGGACGAGGCGACCGCGTGCGACTCCACTTCCCACGTGTTCAGGATCTTGCCGCGCAGGGGCATGATCGCCTGGAACTCGCGATCGCGTGCCTGCTTGGCGGAGCCGCCGGCGGAGTCACCCTCCACCAGGAAGAGCTCGCTGTGCTTGGGATCCTGGTTCACGCAGTCCGCGAGCTTGCCGGGCAGCGCGGGGCCGGCGGCGATGCGCTTGCGCACCACTTTCTGCGCGGCCTTGGCGCGCTCCTGCGCGTTCTCGATGGCGAACTGCGCGATCTTCTCGCCGGCATCGGGATGGCGG
>JBDZVF010000130.1:0-14243 GCA_040255575.1 Pseudomonadota bacterium
GCCGCGCTCACCCTCCGGGGATGTGCAGCAGCTCGTCGTCATCGGCATGGGCAAGCTCGGGGGAGGGGAGCTGAATTTCTCCTCCGACATCGACCTGGTGTTCCTCTTCGGCGAACACGGCGACACCGATGGCCAGCGGCCCATCGCGAATGAGGAGTTCTTCACGCGTCTGGGGCAGGGGCTCATCCGCCTGCTCGAAACCCCCACGCCTGACGGTCTCGTGTTTCGTGTGGACATGCGGCTTCGTCCTTTCGGCGATAGTGGCGCGCTCGTCAGCAGCTTCGCTTCGTTCGAAGACTACCTGGTGCGGCACGGCAGGGACTGGGAGCGCTACGCGTACGTGAAGGCACGGGCGATCACGGGCATCGACGAATACGCGGAAATCTACGCCAACGCCATTCGCCCGTTCGTCTATCGGCGCTACGTCGACTACGGCGTGTTCGAAAGCCTTCGCGAGATGAAGCTCCTGATCGAGCGCGAAGTGGAACGCCGCGAGCTCGCCGATCACGTGAAGCTCGGCCCCGGTGGCATTCGCGAGATCGAGTTCATCGTGCAGGCGTTCCAGCTCATTCGCGGGGGGCAATTCAGGCGACTGCAGACGGGCTCGCTGCTGGAAGCGCTTCCGCTCCTCGATGGCGGCAAGTTGCTTCCCCCGGGGGTGGTGCCCGAGCTGCGCGCGGCCTACGAGTATCTGCGCCGGCTCGAGAATCGCATCCAGATGCTCGCGGACGCGCAGGAGCACCAGCTTCCGAAGGATGAGCTCGCCCGCACGCGCATCGCGCTCGCGATGGGCGCAAAGGACTGGCCATCGCTCCTGGCCGAGCTCGACGCGCATCGTGCCAAGGTCAGCAAGCATTTCGAGAAGGTCGTGTTCAATGGCGCCAAGGACTCCGAGCCCGGCGCGGTGAAGATCGACCTCGGACGCTTCTGGGATTCGCAGGCGGAAGAGGCGGCTCTGGCCGAATCGCTCGCGAAGGCCGGTATGGCAGACGCCCACGATGCCGCGCGCCTGCTGCTCGAGCTGCGCGCATCGGGCGCCGTGAGAAAGCTCGATGAGCCCGGGCGCAAACGACTTCAGGCGCTGCTCCCACCCTTGCTGGCGGACGTGGCCGGCAACCGCGAGCCGCTCGCGGTCCTGCGCCGGCTCGTGCGCATCATCGAGGCGATCGGGCAGCGCTCCGTGTACTTCGCGCTCCTGCATGACAGCGTCACGGCGCGCCGCCGGCTCATCGATCTTTGCGGCCGTGGGGATTTCCTGGCGAACCAGATCGCGGCGCATCCGCTGCTGCTCGATGAGTTGCTCGACGAGCGCCTGCTGCTGAACCTTCCGGATCGCGCCGAGCTCGTCGCGGAGCTCGATGTGATGATGGAGCAGCTGCCGGAGGAGGACCCGGAGCGCCAGGTCGAAACGCTGCGCCAGTTCCAGCGCGCAGCGATCTTTCGTGTGGCGGTGGCCGACCTCACGGGCTTTCTGCCACTGATGCGCGTGAGCGATCGCCTCACGGAGATCGCGGAGATCATCGTCGAGCGCGCGATGTCGCTGGCGTGGGATCAAATCACCGCGCAGTTCGGCGTCCCGATGTGCGATGACGACGGTGCCGGCCGCCGTCCCGTGCGCATTTGCGCGGTCGGGTACGGCAAGCTCGGTGGCATGGAGCTCGGGTATTCGTCCGACCTCGATCTCGTGTTCCTGCACGACTCGCGTGGCGAGCTGCAGGAAACGAACGCCGCCAAGCCGCTCGACAACCAGGTGTTCTTCATCCGGCTCGCACAGCGCATCGTCCATCTGCTCACGGTGCATTCACGCGCAGGCAGGCTTTACGAGGTGGACCAGCGTCTGCGCCCGAGCGGCAAGGGCGGCATGCTCGTGACCAATATCGAAGCATTCGCCGAATACCAGAAGAAGGAAGCCTGGACCTGGGAACACCAGGCGCTGCTTCATGCGCGGGCCGTGGCGGGCTCGCCGGAGCTGCGGGCGCGTTTCGAGGCCGTGCGGATGGACGCGCTTCGCAACGACGTGCGCCGTGACACCCTGCGGGCGGAAGTCGCCTCCATGCGTGAGCGCATGCGCAAGGAGCTGACGCGCGCCAAGGCGGGCGAGTTCGACATCAAGCAGGATGCCGGCGGCGTGGCCGATATCGAGTTTCTCGCGCAGTACTGGGCGCTGCTCTGGGCGAAGGACAAACCGCCGGTGGCCCTCTTTTCCGACACCATCCGGCAGCTGGAGTCGGTCGCCTCCGCTGACCTCGTGCCGCAGGCGACGGTGGACGTGCTCACGGCCGCGTACCGGGAATACCGCAAGCGCTCGCATCATCTTTCGCTGGAGAACCGGGAGCCGATCGTGCCGGCAACGGAGTTCGTGGAGACGCGCGCCGCGGTCACCCGGATCTGGAAGGAGACCATGGCCGGATGAGGGGCCTGCGCGATCCATGGTACGCCGCTGTGAGCGTCCCCCTCACGAGCGGCGGCCCGTCACGGCCGATGGTGCGTTCCTCCCCTGATCGCACACTGACTTACCCCGCGGCCGCAGGCCGGAGGGGACGACTCCGGGAACTCCCGCGGCGCAGTGGCCGTGCCCATGCTTATCTGTCGGCAGAGGCCATTTCATTTCAGCGGGTATAATCCGCGCCCCGACACTTTTTTCGCGTTAAGACATAAAGACCCGTATGGCCACCACCCGCCCGCTCATCCAGCCGAACGCCCAGAGCCAGTACGAGGTGACCGTGGAGGACCTGCCGCTGTCCTGCCCGATGCCGGAGATGTACCTCTGGAACTCGCACCCGCGGGTCTACCTGCCGATCGAGCAGTCCGGCTGGGCCAAGTGCCCCTACTGCGGGGCCGAATACACGCTGAAACGCGAGTCCGAGTCGAGCGAGCAGGCGTAGCCGGCCCCGACCGCGACGAAGCCACGGGCCCGGCGTAGCGCCCCCGCTGCGCCATGAGGCGCAGGCTCTCCAACTGATCGCCTCAACCGTACCGCCCGCCCGGGCGTCGCTACGCGACACGCCAGGCGGCAAAAACCACGCTTTTTGCCGCCGTAACCGCGGCGACGTTCCGAAAAAATCGTCTCGACGATTTTTTCCTATTTATAAGCCTTGTAAGACTTCTCTTCGACGATCCGTGAGCCGAGCTTCACGTTGATGCGCTTCTTGATGGCCGCGCGCTCGTCGTTCTCGACGTACACGGC
Organism: Pseudomonadota bacterium; assembly: GCA_040255575.1. Classification (GTDB taxonomy): domain Bacteria; phylum Pseudomonadota; class Gammaproteobacteria; order Steroidobacterales; family Steroidobacteraceae; genus JADGHX01. Next base: position 3,188 of record JBDZVF010000130.1, read on the forward strand.
CCGAGCGAGCTCGATGAACCGCGCATCGAACGCCTGCGCCCGCTCCTTGTCGCGAATGTCGTCCTCGATCACCCAGAGCCGTTCGTTCACGGCCTGAAGCGCGCGCTCGTCCTCGCTCACGTCCGCCGCGCCCCCCACGGCCTCGCGCCAGGTCTTCTCGAGCTCAGCGAGCTCCGCCCGCACGTTCGCGAGCTTCGCCGCATCGCTCATGCGGGCGGACTTGATGCGCAGGATGGTGATCTTGTCGAGCAACTCGCCGGGCGAAATGGGTACGAGGATGTCTTTCACGAGGGCACCGTATGTTCGTATTCACGCCGGACCGAGCCGCTGCGTGTACTGCAGGGCCTGGTCGAGCTTGGCTGTTACCTGCGCGACCTTGATGAGGTCCATCACGCCACGCTCTTCGATCTTCTCGGTCCAGGGCAGCCGCTCGGGTGGCCGGCCACGGAAGCGTCGAGCCGCTTCAGGATAGGCGTTCACGCACCAGGGGCGCGAGAGGTAGGGACCGCTGCGCGCCGGATTCGTCGCCGCGTAAAGCCCCACCACCGGCGTGCGCACCATCGTCGCCATGTGGGCGGGGCCTGAGTCCGGTGCGATCAGCACCGTCGCCCTGCCGAGGAGCGCCAGCATCTGGGGCAGCGTGTCCTTGCCGATCTGATTGATCGCCGGCGTCTTCATCGCCGCCTCGATGGCCGCGCCCATCTTGCGCTCGATCTCGGTGGGCCCGCCGCAGAGGATGACGCGCATGCCGTGCTGGCTGGCCGCGTAATCCGCCACTTCAGCGTAGCGTTCGGCGCGCCAGTTTCGCCGCGCATGGCTGGAGCAGGGGCTGATCACGAGGGTGGGGCGCGCGTCCGGAATGAGGTTCTGCGCATATTCGAGCGCGTCCGGCGGCAGCGGGATATCCCAGCTCATCACGCGTTCTTTCACGCCCAGCGCTTCGACGAAACCAAAAAAGCTATCCAGCACGTGCTCGCGCGTGCGGGGTGCGATGCGCTCGTTCGTGAACCACCATTGCAGCTCGCGCGCGCGGGCGCGATCGAACCCGATCTTTACCGTGGCACGCGTGGCACGAGCGATGAGGCTGGCGCGAAAGGCAAGCTGCATGTGGAGCAGCACGTCGAACTCGCGCTGGCCGAGTGCCTTGCGCATTTCGCGACGCGCGGCGAAGCCGGCGCGCTTGTCCACGATGATAAACTCCACGCCCTCTATCAGGCTCATGAGGCGCGCTTCGGTCTTGCCGATGATCCACGTGAACTTCGTCTGCGGCCAGGCCCGTTGCAACGTGCGCAGCACCGGCACGACGTGGCAGGTATCGCCGATCGCCGATAGCCTCAGCAGGCAGACGCTGCGCGGAGGCTCTAGCAAGGGCTGCATGGTGCCGAGAGTGCGTACATGAGCGGGCAGAAATGGCCGCTCGGGTCGGAGGTCAGGCGGAAGGATCTCACGGGGGGCGCCATGCTATATGACGCGTCCCGGGCCGGCAACGCGGTGCCCGCTTGGTTCGACCCGGCCTACTGGGCAGAGCGGAACGAAATCGAAGGCGAGGCCCGCGGACGCGGCACCACGCATTTCGTGCGCTCCGGCCGGCAGCATTTCGTGCTCCGGCACTATCGTCGCGGCGGGCTCATGGCCCGCTTGATGGGCGATCGTTACTTCTGGCGCAACGAGTCCGCCACCCGCTCCTTCGCGGAATGGCAGCTGCTCTATCACCTGCACCGCGCGGGCCTGCCCGTGCCGGCGCCCATTGCCGCGCGCTATCGGCGCCACGGGTTCCTGTATACGGCCGATCTCATCACCGAACGGATGGTGGATTCGGTTTCGCTCGCCGAGCAGCTGCGCCGGCGCGGCATTCCGATCCTCGGGTGGATCACCATCGGACGCTGCATCCGGGCGTTTCACGATCTGGGCGTGTGCCACCCGGACCTGAATGCGCACAACATCCTGCTCGTCGGCGATGACCTCGTGTACCTCATCGACTTCGACCGCGGCAGCCTGCGCAAGCCGGGTCTGTGGTGCGACAGCAATCTCGTTCGCTTGCGCCGTTCGCTGGAGAAGATCACCTACAAGCTGCCTCCTGAGCATTTCAGCGAAGCGGACTGGCATGGATTGCTGGATGGCTATCGTCAGCCCGGCGGGATGCCGGGCGCGCCGCGTAAAGCGTCGTCAGCGCAAACAGCTGATGCGGGCGCGACCGGGGCGAACCGCACGCTCAATGTTGCCGCGGAACCCGCCGCTGCTTCCGTTGCAACTTTGGCAAATAGCGCGGGCTTGCCGGCTTCAGCTTCGGGCGCTCGCGCGACCCCGTCGGTCGCTTCGGAGAGCGTGCCGCCGGCGGTTCCCCAGAGCGCTCCGACTGCCTAGCACTGAAACACACCTGGCGCATGCGCTTCTTCTACACGCTCGCGGGCTATCTCTTCCTGGCCCCTATTTTCTTCGCGGTGATGTGGTTCCGTGGGCTGCGCGACGTGCGCTATCGACAGGACTTCGCGGAGCGCTTCGGCAACGGCGAGGCAATGCCCGAACCCAGCATCTGGGTTCACGCGGCATCGGTCGGTGAGGTGAACGCGGCGGCCGTGCTCGTGCGCACGCTCTACGATCGCTATCCCGGTCTGCCGCTCGTGGTTACTACGCTTTCGCTCACCGGCAAGGAACGCGCGCGCGCGCTGCTGGGGGATCGCGCGAGCATCCGCTACATGCCGCTCGATCTGCCGGGCTCCGTGGCTCGCTTCTTCGATCGGGTGAAGCCGCGCATCGCGGTCATCTTTGAAACGGAGTTGTGGCCGAACCTCTATCACGAGTGCGGCCGCCGTCGTGTGCCGCTCGTGCTAGCGAGCGCGCGCCTGTCCCCGCGGTCGATGAATCGCTATCGCCGTTTCATGTCCCTGTTCCGGGAAGTGCTCTCGAATCGCGTGACCATCGCTGCGCAGGGCGAGAGCGACGCCGAACGGTTCCGCTCGCTCGGCGCCGATCCCGAGCGCACGCACGTCACGGGCAATCTCAAGTTCGATTTCGCCGTGCCGGCGAACGTGAAGACCCATGGCGTCGAGCTGCGCGAGCGTTATGCCGCGGGGCGCCCGGTGTGGGTGGCCGGCAGCACGCACGTGGGCGAGGAGTCCATCGTGCTGGAGGCGCATCGGGAAGTGCGCAAGAGTCATCCGGGCGCCATTCTCGTGCTGGTGCCGCGGCATCCGCCGCGGTTCGACGAAGTGGCGTCGTGGCTCGAGAAGCAGAACGTAAGATTCATCCGACATTCGCAGCCTTCGGCGCGTACGCCGGATCTCGAGGTCGTGCTCGTCGACACGCTCGGCGAGTTGCTGGATTTCTACGCGATGGGCGATGTGGCGTTCGTCGGCGGCACGCTCGTCGAAGTGGGCGGGCACAATTTGCTCGAGCCCGCGGCGCTCGGTGTGCCGGTGCTCGCGGGCCCGCATAACTTCAATGGCGCGGATATCGCGAAGATCCTCGTCGAGCGGGGCGCGGCGCTCATCGTGAACGATGCGCAGGAGTTGGCGGCGCGGGTGAGTGCGCTGCTCTCGAACCCCACGGAGCGGGAGCGCATCGGGGCGCTGGGACGCGAGTGTGTGGAAGACAACCGGGGCGCGCTCGACAAGCTGCTGGGGCTCATCGATCCACTGATGCGACAGTAGGCGATGTCGCCCCGGTCACCCGACGCCGCCTCAGTTACGCGGCGTTGGCGGGTTCGCCGGCGTGTTGGGCGCGTTCGGTGCCGTGGGCGCGGCGCTCACGGACTCCGTCAGCAGCTTGTTCAGCTCCTCGATCGTCTGTTCGCTCAACGTGCCCGCGGCGAGCTGCAGGTTCACCACGTTCGTCAGGTACGTGTAGCGGCTGTTCAGATATGTCGTCTGGTTGGCGACGAGCTGGCGGCGCTGGTCGAGCACGTCCACCGACGTGCGGGTTCCGACTTCATAGCCCGCTTCGGTGGCCTTCAGCGAGGTCTCGCTCGACTCCACGGCCTGCTTCAAGGCTTCGACGCGGGCCATTTCGCTGATGACGCCGAGGTACGCATCGCGCGCCGCGCGCTCGGTGGCACGCGACGTCGCGGTGACACTTTCCTTCGCGGCGATCCAGCGGAACTGCGATTCGCGAACGCGGGACTGCGTGAGACCGCCGGAGAAGATCGGCACCTGCACCTGCAGCCCGTAGGTTCGCGTGGTGTTGTCGCTGGGAACCTCGTCGAAATGACCGATGCCGCCGCTGTAGTCAGCGCTGCCCCGGCCGGTCTGCTTGCCGACCGTGCCGACGATGTCGATTGTCGGAAGGTGGCCGCCGCGCGCGACGCTGACGTTCTCCCGGGCGATGTCCGCGCTCAGGCGGCTCGAGAGCAGCTGGGTGTTCTGATCGAGCGCCAGGTCCACCCACTGCTGCTCATCCGCCGGGGCGGGCGAGGCCAGCGGCATGTCCGGCCCCGGACGGGAGAGCTGGTCGTACTTGCGGCCCGTCACCTCGCGGAGCTGTTCCTCGGCGGTCGCCAGGGCGCGCTTCGCCTCGATCACGGCAGCGGCACTCTGGTCGCGGGCAGCCTTGGAGTCCTGCACGTCCGTGATAGCGATGAGGCCGACTTCGAAGCGCTTGTTGGCCTGGTCCAGCTGGCGATTGAACGCCTCGAGAGCCACCTGCTGGGCTTCCAACGTGTCCTGCGCGGCGAGAACGGCGAAGTAGCGCTGAGCGACCCGCTGGAGCAGCTGCTGCTGGGCCGTCCGGTAATCCGCCTCCGCCTGCGCGACCTCACTGTCGGCGGCGCGGAGTGTGGCCCAGGACGACCAGGAGAAGAGGTTCTGGGTGAGGTTGACGCTCCACGCGCGGTTGTCCGGATGGGTGATCGTGGTACGGGGCACGAGCACACCGCCGATGGTCTCCTGGGTGGCCGGATCGAGCACGGGGAACGGCTGCGAACCCGAGTTCTTGGTGTACCCGCGCGTGTACTGCGCCTGGCCGGAGATCTGCGGCAGCAAATTGGCCCACGCCTGCGGCTTGCGCTCGCGCGTGGCTTTGCGAAGGGCATCGGCCTGGCGAATGAGCGGATCATTCGTCAGGGCGTCCTGATAGACGCTCATGAGGTCCGCCGCGCCGGCCGTGCCGGCGGCGAGCAGCGAAATCACTGCGAGGCTAATCGCCCTTTTCATTGATTTTCCCTTTAGAAGACGTCGTCTTATTGAGTCAGTGTTATACATCACTATATCAGTCGCCGTCGCGGCCCCGCAAGGCGCGCCGGAAGCAACCGACGGAAAGTGCGCGCCATGTGCCGGGACTGGCGCTCAGTACGCGCGGACTGACGGATCCACATCGCGAGACCAGGCGAGGATTCCCCCCGTGAGGTTGGCGACGTTCCCGAACCCGTTCCGGGCAAGGAACTGCGCCACCTGCATGCTCCGGCCACCCGACCGGCACATGACTACGATCTCCTGATGCGGGTCCAGTTCGGCCAGTCGCGCCGGAATCTCGGCCATCGGGATGTGGCGCACGTCCGGCAGGCTCGCCACGTCGAGCTCCCATTGCTCCCGCACGTCGATGACGAGCGGGCCGGTACCCGCCTCACGACGGGCTTTGAGCTCCTGAACTGTGATCTCGTTTACCACGCCTAGAAAGAGAACCCGGATGGCTGCCGGGCGTTTTGCAGAGGGTCCACCACCGTTTCAAACAGGCTTTCGGTGACCCAGCCGTCCTCGGACGTGCGGCGGACCAGGCGAGCCTCCATGACCGGCGCATTACCCACGATCACGAACAGGCGGCCGCCGATTTCGAGCTGACGCTGGAACCGTTCGTCATACACCGGGAGCGAGCCCGTGACCGCGATGGCGTGGAAGCGCGGGCCTGCCGGGGCGTCTTGGACATCGCCCTGCATGGCATCCGCAGTGATGACTTCGGCATTGGTCACGCCGGCCGCGGCGAGGTTCGCTCGGGCGAGGTCGGCCAGCTGCGGGTGCAGCTCCAGCGACTTCACCTGTGAGGCGCCAGCGGCGAGGCACGCCGTGACATACCCGGAGCCCGCGCCGATCTCGAGCACGCGTTCGGTGCCCGACAGATCGAGCGCCTGCAGGAGACGGCCGACGACGTTCGGCCGCAACATGTGCTGCCCGCACGGAAGGGGAATATCGGTGTCCGCGAAAGCGAGATATTGGTGCTCGGCGGGAACGAAGTGTTCGCGACGCACGGTGCGCATCGTTTCGAGCACGCGCGCATCGAGAACCTCCCAGGCGCGCACCTGGTGCTCGACCATTTGCTCGAGCGCATCGGTGACAATCGGTGAAGCGGCGGACATGGTTTGCTGCAGGACTCCGGCGCAATAGTGAACTTATTGTGCCTGTGAAAAGGGCCCGAGAAGTTAAGGGTTTTCCATGAATCTGCCAAGCGGATGTGCGACGAGATATGGTGAAAGGCGGACAGGGCGCCATGGACCCTGCGCTAGACTTGCACGCAACAGCGTTCGGGGCGTGACAAGAAACACGAGATCTCTCGAAAACGCGCTCTCGACCGGGGCTTTGAGAAAAACAAGATGTCGATAATGGGCCTTCTGAGCCTTCTCCTGGCGCTCGTTGCCGCGCTACTGCTGGTTCTCTACTGGCTGCAGAGACGTGACCTCAAGACTGTCGGCGAGCTCGCGCAACAGCTTCAGAAGATTGCAGTGGGCGGTCGATTGGGCGGACGAGTGGACATTTCCACAGATCAGCCGGAGATCGCCGCGCTCGCCACGACCGTGAATCACCTCATCACGCGTGTGTCGGGTGCACCGGAACGAAACACTTCGACCCCTCACGCAAGCCCCAAGCTCTTCGGTGAGCTTGCCGATCGCATCCATGAAGCTGTCCTGGTGCATCGGGATACGATCCTGCACGCGAACAAACAGTTCGCGAGCCTGGTCGGCGTGGAGCGCGTCGATCTCATCGGCCGCCGGCTCGCCGATCTCGTGCCGCCGGAATACGGCGATCTCGTGTCGGAGAACATTCGTCGCAGGCTTGCCGGGGAACCCGCGGCCGAGCGATACGAGATCGAGATGGTCGGTGTGCAGGGCTTGATGAGCCGCCTCGAGATCACCTCCACGGTGCTCGACTATGAAGGCGAGCCGGCGCTCCTCATCACGGGCGTCGAGATCGTGCCGACGCAGACAGTGCCTGCGTTGCGCGCGTTGCCGATACAGGTTGCAGCGGCAAGCGGCGTGAATCCGCTGCACCTCTTCGCACTCGATTCGCTGGCGGAAGCGATCATCGCCACGGATACGGAAGGTCGCATCACGTATCTCAACGCCGCGGCGGAGAGTCTCACCGGAACGATCGCGAACAACGTCATCGGCAAGCCGCTCGAAGACATCATCGGGCTCGTCGATGAAACCGATCGCCGGCTGCTGAGCGACCCTGTGAAGCAGGCGTTGACGACGGGCGCACCCGTGAACCTGAGTCGCCGCGCGTTGCTCCTCTCGAAGGCGAACGGTGCCGAGCGTTCGATCGAGCTTTCCGCTTCGCCCATTCGCGACACCGAGAAGCAGGTTACCGGTGCCGTGGTGTTGCTCCACGATGTGACGGAGCTGCGGGGTCTTGCGCGGCAGATGTCGTATCAGGCGACGCACGACGCACTCACTGGTCTCGTGAATCGGCGGGAGTTCGAGCGTCGTCTCGAAGAGGCGGTGGATAGCGGGCATCGCGGCGATGGGCAGCACGTGTTGTGCTATATCGACCTCGATCGCTTCAAAGTGGTCAACGACACCAGCGGGCACCTCGCGGGCGACAGCATGCTTCGCGAAGTCGCGAAGCTGCTGCGAGACGCGGTTCGCGACAGTGACACCGTCGCGCGGCTCGGCGGCGACGAGTTCGGCATGCTGCTCATCGGCTGTCCGCTCGAGAAGGCGCGGCAGATTGCCGATGACGTGTGTCGCGCCGTGGCGGACTATCGCTTCGTCTGGAAAGACAAGATCTTCAACATCGGCACCTCCATCGGGCTGGTCGAGGTTTCGCGCGAGAGCGGCACGCTTGAAGAGCTGATGGCCGCCGCGGACTCCGCGTGCTACGTGGCGAAGAAGCAGGGTAGCGGCCGCGTCGCTGTGTACTCGGCGCGTGATGAAGCGCTCGCTCGTCACACGGGCGAGATTCAGTGGCTGCAGCGGTTGCAGACCGCGCTGAAGGAAAACCGCTTCCACCTCTATCACCAACCCATCGTTCCGGCCTTCGGCGACGACACGGGCGGGCCCGCGATGGAAGTGCTCCTGCGATTGCAGGATGAGCATGGGCACGAAGTGCCGCCGTCCGAGTTCGTGCGGGCTGCGGAGCGCTATCGGTTGATGGGCCTCGTGGATCGCTGGGTCGTGCAGACGACGTTTGCCGCTCTGGGGCGCGGGGCAATCCCGGTGCCTGCCACGCGCAGCGTAGCGATCAATGTGTCGGGGCAGACGCTCGGGGATACGCAGTTCCTCGAGTTCGTGGTCGAATGTCTCGACAGCACGGGTGTGACGCCTGCACAGGTGTGCTTCGAGATCACCGAAAGCGCGGTGGTCGCGAACATGGACCATGCGCGCCGCTTCGTCGGCGTTCTGCATGGCATGGGGTGCCAGTTCGCCCTGGATGACTTCGGTTCGGGGGTCGGCTCGTTCTCGAACCTCAAGAACCTGCCGATGGATTACCTGAAGATCGACGGCTCGTTCATGCGCAATCTGTCGAAGGACTCCGTGAACCAGGCCATGGTGACGGCGATGATCAAGCTCGCCCGGACCCTGAACTTCAAGGTGATCGCCGAGCAGGTGGAAGACGTCGCCGCGCTCGAGGCGGCCCGGCGGATGGGGGTGGACTACATCCAGGGGTACGTCATCGGCAAACCGGTGCCCTTGTCGCTGGCGGCTTGAAGTAGGTACACGTTCAGCAAACTCCGCGCGCTTCACAGAATTCCCGCACGACATTGCGCAGAATGCGGCTCACGGGTCGCAGTCGAAGTCAAGCTTGCCGGGGGACTGTGACGTACTTCCCAAGAACGTATTCGCGGAGTTGATGTCGTGGTGGTCAAGTCGACGCGCCGAAGCAAAGGGCGAAGCCAGTGGCGCTTCATCGTGGGTGTTTCAGTGCTCGGGCTCCTGATCATCGCCTCCGCGTCGCACGCCGCTCAGCCGTTCATCCAGTAACCTCGTCTGACACCGGGCATGCGGGGGCCGCTGGCCGCGTGCTTGCCTGCCACGTGCTTGCTTGCTGCTACGTGCGGATGCGTCGCTCCTCGTACGAAGATACGCAGGCGCTGCGTTTCGACTTTCCCTAAGATCACGCGATCGCGCGAGAAGGAGTCTCGCACCTGCCAGATAGGGAACGTCCGCCATGCTCGTGAATGCCTCTCAGGACTCGCTCGACGGAACGATCGTCGAGCACGGTGAGGATCCCGGCGTCATCGGTCGCGACAGCGACCCACCCGTTCTCTCCGACGCCCAGGTGAGGGCGCTCCTGCAAGCACGCGAAAGCCCCTATCTCGAGTTCAAGCGGGTTTCCGGGAAAATGGTGTCCAAGGCCCTGGAGACGCTCTGCGCGTTCGCGAACTCGAATGGCGGTACGCTGATCCTCGGCATCGCCGACGCGAGTCAGGGCGTCGGGCTGGATCGCATCTACCGCATCGAAGAGAACCCTGAAGCCGTGGATGAGCTGCGTCGGAAGATCGGCTCGCAACTCGATCCTCCGGACATCCTTGTTCGATACCGATACGCGCCGGTCCTGGGGCGAGGCGGAGCACGGGTGCACCTCATGATGCTGGACATCCCTCGCAGCGAGCACGTGCATTCAATAGTAGGTGATGGCACCTGGATGCGGCTGGGCGCCAGCAACTGTCAGATGACAGCGCGTCAGATTACGGACCTCGTGTACAGGCGGGGCGATCGCACCGCCGAGTACGATTGCATGAACGTCGATTGGGTACGGCTGGATACGCCGGCCTGGCGCACATACGCGAGGGCTCGCGGCCTGGCGACGGGAGACATCGCAGATCAGTTGCGCCGGGTGGATATGGCAGCGTTGCATGAAGGCGAATTGCGGCCGCGTCGCGCAGCAGTGCTGCTCTTCGCCGAGGAACCCGGTGGGCACCTTGCTGTCGCCGGCGCACGCTGCGAGATCAAGCTGCTGATCTACTCCGGCATGCGTGTGGAGGCTTCGCAGATACCCAACTTTCGCAAGTCGCCTCGGGTATTTTGCGGCCCACTAGTCGAGCTCATCGAGGGTAGCGTTCGGGCCATCGGGGAGGAACTCGAACAAGGCGTCACGATGGTGGGCAGCGGATTTCAACCGCGCCACCGCTTGCCGATGAGAGTGGTGAAGGAAGCCATCGTGAATGCAGTAGTGCATCGAGACTACCGGCTCAACCGAGATATCTTCATACGGGTCTTTGATAATCGGGTCGAAGTCGAAAGTCCCGGCGGGCTTCCCGGCGCGATCACACCGGAGAACATCGGGCGACGAGGTTCGAAGCCACGAAACCCGCTCATCGCCCGTGCGCTGTTCAATTTCCCCGATCGGCCGAACGTCGATGCAGGCGAGGGTGTACGGATGATGTTTTCGGAAATGGAACGTGCCGGACTCTACCCACCGCAGTATCGGGAGTCGTCGCTCGCTGCTGGGGATTGCCTGACGGTCGTGCTGATGACGGAGCCGAAAGACCCTCTCTGGGGGCTCGTAAGCGAGTGGATCGACCTGAACGGACCAATTGGAAATTCCACGCTGTGCCAATTGGGCGGGCTGAATAAGGTCAAGGCGTCACGAGCGCTGAAGAAGTGGACCGCGCTGGGCCTTCTGCAAGCGTCGGAAAGTCAGGGTTGGCGCAATCGGGTGTACGCGAAAACGAGCGCCTGCCCGGCGTCCGACCGTGAGTTGATTTCACTGCCGCCTGAAATCAACGACCCGGAACCCGAATAATTCAATGTAATCAGCTACCTGTGCGGCCGGTTGTTTTCAGTTCACGTTGCTCGGGACGCGACAGGTCGGTAACGCCCTTCGGACCAGCCCTCGAGCAGCCGATCCAGCGACAACGCGCCTGGGCCGAACACCGTGAGGCCCAGAGTGAGCGTGCCCCAGAGGATGTG
>JBDZVF010000131.1:0-14243 GCA_040255575.1 Pseudomonadota bacterium
ACATGGGGAAAATCCTCGAGGTCAGAGAGTTAGCTCCCGCTACGCGGGCGCCGAAGCGTGAACCGAGGCCGACGAGAACGGCCGGGAGCGGCCGTTGTCACCGCCGCACTATAGAAAATCCGCCCGTGACAGACCACGATCAGGCGATGAAGTGCGTAGCTCCACTGTCGCTTGCTTTCGCGCTCGGCCTTCTGCCGCTGCTCGGCCATGGCGACAGCCGCAACATGGCCGCGCAGATCGATTCGGAAGAGTCGAGCGACCAAAGAACGCTATATCAAGTGTCGCGCGGCGCCCGTCGTCCCACGCAACAGCCGGTCGCCCCCCTGCCGGGGGTGGAGTTCGAGTTCACACGCCTCGTGTACGAGGAAAACCCGAATTACGCGCGCGGCTGGGGCTGGGGCGGCCGCCGCTGGATGACCGACGCGCCAGAAGCGGAGACGCACCTGTTGCAGGGGATCAGACGACTTACCAGAGTGAACGCAGCGAGCGAAGGCACCGCCATTGCGCTCCACGACGACGCCCTCTTCGACCATCCCTTCCTCTATGCCGTGGAAGTGGGAGGATGGCTCCTCTCCGATGAGGAGGCCGCGCGGCTGCGCGAGTACCTCGACCGTGGCGGCTTCCTGATGGTCGACGATTTCCACGGATCGATTCAGTGGGAAGGGTTCATGCAGTCGATGCGCAAGGTGTATCCCGATCGTCCGGTCGTCGAACTTCCGGTCACCGATGAAGTCTTCCATGTGCTCTATGACCTCGTCGATCGGCCGCAGATTCCGAGCATCTACGGCGCGATGACCGGTCGCACGTGGGAGCAGGATGGCTTTACCCCCCACTGGCGAGGAATCCATGACGAAGACGGTCGTCTCACCGTGGCCATCAATTTCAACATGGACCTGGGGGATGCCTGGGAGCACGCGGATACACCGCAGTATCCGCAGCCCCTCACGGCCCTGGCCTACCGGTACGCCATCAACTACCTCCTCTATTCGATGAGCCACTGAAGAGTCGGGGGTGTTCGAGCTCTTATTCAAATACTCGCCCTGGGCGTATCGCGCCGGCGAGCTGTCATTCGCGAGTGGCTGGCCGCTCTGGCCGCTGTTCGTCCTGCTGGCCGTCGGCATCGCTGTTTTCGCGTTCACTTTGTATCGGCAGCGCAGTCGCGAATGGTGGCAGAAGCTCATCATCGGGACGCTCGAGGCGCTCTTGCTCGCCACTGTGCTCGTGATGCTCTGGCAACCGGTGCTGCTGGTGGAACGGGTGCGCGATCGCGAGAACGTGGTCGCGGTGGTGATGGATGCCTCGGCCAGCATGGCTCACGGCGAAGGCCAGAAATCCCGCCTGCAGGAGTCCGTGGCTGCGCTCCAGGATGGCGCGCTGGAGGCGTTACGCAAATCTTTCGGCGTGAGACTGTTCAGCTTCGCAGGTCCGGTGCAGACGCTGAAGCAGCTGGACGAAATTCCACCGCCGGGTTCGCAAACGAAGATCGGCGATGCGCTCAACACCGTGCTGCAAACCGGTGCGACCACGCCGCTCTCCGGAATCATCGTGCTCACGGACGGTGGCGAGAACGGTGGCACATTGAGCGAAGAGCGGCTCGCGCAGATCGCCTCATTCGGCGTTCCGGTACACACCGTTGGCGTGGGGCCGGAGCAGATCCCGAATGACCTGGAGCTCGACAGCGTAACGCTCGCTGAAAATGCCGCGCCGGGTGAAGTGCTGAACGCCGAAGTCAGCATCCGCCACTCTGCCAAGGGCAAGACGCGTCTGCGCGTGTATGACCGAGAGAAGCTGCTCGCGGCGAATGACGTCACGCTCACGTCGGACGCGGGCGTTACAACGCAGACCATCGCCGTGCCTGCCGGCGATCCGGGTGTGCGGGACCTGCGTTTCATCCTCGACCCGCTGCCGAACGAACGCAACACCATCAACAATATGCGCACGCATGTGATGGATGTGACGCCGCATCGGCGCAACATCCTCTATGTCGAGGGCGAGCCGCGCTGGGAGTACAAGTTCATTCGCCGCGCGGCCGACACGGACCAGTCATTGCGACTCGCGAGCATGGTGCGCGCCACGCCCAACCGCTACTACCGCCAGGGCATCGAGAAGGCAGAAGAGCTGGCGGGCGGCTTCCCGAAGAAGAGCGAAGAGCTGTTCGCGTATGACGCGCTGATCATCGGCAGCTTCGAGGCCACCGCGCTCAACGCCGAGCAGCACGAAGCACTCAAGAGCTTCGTCGACCGGCGCGGTGGAGGCCTGCTGATGCTCGCGGGGCGCGACGGCCTTTCCGACGGAGGCTGGGGTCTGGTGCCGGTCGCGCAAACGCTTCCGGCACAGCTCGCGACGAGCGACACGAAGAGCTTCACGTTGCTGACCGGCAAGGCCGTGCTCACGGACTACGGCGCGGAGTCGCCCATCACCCGCCTCGATGACGATCCCGCGAAGAACCTGAAAGCCTGGAACGAGCTGCCGCCCTTCGGCGACCTCGAGCCCGTGGGCAAGCTCAAGCCCGGCGCGGTCGTCCTGCTCGATGCCAAGGCGGGCAACAAGGAAACGCCGCTTCTCGTCTGGCAGCACTACGGCCGCGGCACCACGTACCTGCTCACCACCGGCAGCACGTGGCGCTGGAAGATGCGGACGGATCACACCGACCAGCGGCACTACACGTTCTGGCGCCAGCTCATGCACGCCGTCGCGCAAGACGCGCCCCCGCGCATGACCCTCACGACCGGCGGCAAGGTGTTCGACGATCAGCGACGCGTGCCCATCAATGCCGAGCTTCACAACGAGAAGTTCGAGCCACTCAATGACGCCACGGTTGCATTGACGGTAACGAGCGACGACGGTGTCACACAGCAGGTACAGATGACACCGTCGGGTCAGGGCGACGGGCGTTACACGGCGATGGTCGACGCGGCCTCCACCGGCCTGTACCGCGTTTCCATGACGGCGAAAAAGGGCAGCACGGACGTGGGCCAGCTCGAAACCCACTTCCGCCGCAACGATGGCGTCGTGGAACACTTCGGCACGCAGCAGAATCGCCCACTCCTGCAGCGAATTGCGGATTCGACAGGCGGACGTTACTGGCGGCTGGATCAGCTCGGCGAGCTGCCGGAAGCCATGAAGTACTCCAAAGCGGGTATCGTCGAGCGACAGACCCTCGAGCTGTGGAATCTGCCCGCCTTCTTTTTGCTCCTGTTTCTGTTGAAGATGGGTGAGTGGCTGCTGAGATTGAGGTGGAAGACGTTGTGACGCGGGCGCGCGCAGTTCTGCTGGCAGTGTCGTTAGCTATGTCATTCATGACACAGCCGGCGCAGTCGGCGGTGCGCGTGCTGATCGTCAGCGGGCTCGGCGGCGAGGCGAGCTACGAGCAGAAATTCGAGACCCAGGCGAAGGCGGTCGCCTCCGCGGCCTCACGCGCCGGCGCCGCGCTGAAGGACATCCTCGTCATCACCGGCGAGGAAGCCCGCCGCACGGCGCTCGATCCCGAGCTGAAGAAATTCGCCGCCGCGGTGAAGAGTGACGATCAGGTGGTGGTGGTGCTGATCGGGCACGGCTCGTTCGACGGGGAGGAATATCGGTTCAACCTGCCGGGGCCGGACATCACCGGGCGGGAGATCCTGGCGTTTCTCGACTCGATGCCGGCTGGGCAGATGCTCGTCGTGAATGCCACCAGCTCCAGCGGGTCCGTGCTCGAACAGTGGCGCAAGCCGAATCGGGTTGTGATCACCGCGACGAAGAGCGGCGGCGAGCGCAACGCCACGCGCTTTGCGGAATACTGGGTGCAGGCGTTGTCTTCGCCTGAAGCCGATCGGGACAAGAACGAGATTGTCACGGCCGCTGAGGCCTATGACTATGCGTCGCGGAAGGTAGCAGATACCTTCAAGTCGGATGCGGCGCTGGCGACGGAGCATTCGCGGCTGGATGGGAAGAATGCGGAGCGCATCGTGGTGGCGCGGTTGGGAAGCGCGGCGCTGCTGCCGACCGATGACGTGCTCGATGGACTCATGAAGGAGCAAGGCACGCTGGAAACGCAGCTCGATGCGGTGAAGGCGAAGAAAGGGTCGGTGCCGGTCGAGCAGTATTACGATGAACTGGAAAAGGTGCTGCTGGATGTAGCGCGGCTGGACAAGCGCATCGATGCGCGGAAGGCTGAGTTGCTGGGGCCGTCTGCGGGCGCGCCCGGGACACCGGCGGCGGGAGGCAGCAATGCTTCTAAGAATCGCTGAATTGGCGTCGTCGCACGCGCCGACGTCATGGCTACGCCACCCTCGGCACCGCCGAGTGCCCACGCTGCTCTCGCTCGTGCCGGGCCTGCTGGTTGCGCTCTTCGCCGCGCAGGCGGCGCTTGCTGAGAACTTCGACTACGACGCGCACCGGCCCGCGGAGCTGCGCACTTGCGATGGTCAGCGCGATCACGGCAAGAGCAGCGAGGCGCGGGCCTGCTATCAGAAGCTCCTCAATTCCTCGAAGGATCCTGCGACGCAGGCGGAAGCGGCCTGGGCAATCGGCGACGTGCGCCGGGCGAATGAGTTCTTCCGCGCAGCCGTGCAGGCCGACGACAAGGCCGTTCGTGCACGTGTGCGCTGGGGCCTGCTCTACGTCGACACCCACCAATACAGCGACGCGGGCGATCTCTTCCAGGAAGCGCTGAAGATCGACAAGGACGACGTCCAGGCCCGCCTCGCCATGGCCCGCCTGCTCGCCGAGCAGTTCGACGGCGACGCCCGCCCCATCGTCGCGCAGGTCATAGAGAAGAGTAGCGAGCGCGACCGCGTGCTCGCGAACGCGCTCATCGGCGCGCACCTCATCTCGGCGCGCATGGACCTCGATGATGGCAAGTACCCCAGCGCGGAAAAGTCGCTGAAGAAGGCGCTCGATCTCGCCGAAGAGCAGAAGCAGCCCCCGCTCGAAGCCTACGCCCTGCTCGCGGCGCTCGACCTCATGCGCGGCGACGCCAAGGCGGAAAAGTGGACGAAGCGCTCGCTCGACTACAACCCCCGCTGGGGCGGCGTCTACGAAACGCTTGCTCATTACGAAATCATGCGTCGCATGTACGCGCAGGCGAACGAATGGCTGCAGAAGGCCGTCGCCACGCAGCCCGACCGCTGGTCCGCGCAAGCCGAGCTTGGCGTGAATCTGCTGCGGCTCGGGCAAGTCGACGCCTCGCGAGCTGCGCTCGAAAAGGCCTACAACGGCGATCCGTTCAGCGCGACCACGGTGAACACGCTTCGCGTGCTCGACAAGCTGAAGGACTACAGCGTCGTCCGCACGAACTCGCCCGACATCGTGACCTGGCTCGACAAGAAGGAAGCGGATGCGATGCGCCCCTACGTCGAGGAGGTCGCGCGCGAGGCCATCACGACGTACTCGAACCGCTACGCCTTCAAGCCCGCGCAACCGGTGACGATCGAGGTTTACCCGAATCACGACGACTTCGCCGTGCGCACCGCCGGCCTCCCCGGCATCGGCCTCCTCGGCGCCACCTTCGGTTATCTCGTGGCGATGGACAGTCCTTCCGGCCGCGCGGCCGGCGACTTCCATTGGGGCAGCACGCTCTGGCACGAGATGGCGCACGTATTCACGCTTTCGGCTACGGAGCATCGCGTGCCCCGCTGGCTGAGCGAAGGCATCTCGGTGTTCGAGGAATGGCGCACCGGCCCCACACCCGGCATCGCCGTTTCGCCACGCGCCCTCGACGTGTACCACGAAGGCAAGATGCTGCCGGTGGCCACGCTCGATGAGGGCTTCATCCGCCCCGCGTACGAGGACCAGGTGCAGGTGTCGTACATGCAGGCCGGGCTCGTCTGCTACTTCATCGAGCAGCAGTGGGGCTTCGAGAAGCTGGTTGGCCTGCTGAACCAGTTCAAGAAAGACACGAACACGGCCGCTGCCATCGAGGCCACGTTCGACATCCCACCACCCGAGTTCGACAAGCAGTTCAACGCATTCATGGACCAGCGCTTCGCGTCCTATCTCCAGGATCCGAAGGCGTGGCAGAAAGCGATGACCGCCACCTACGAAGCCGCGGACAAGAAGGACTGGGCCGCGACCATCACGCACGCGCGCGAAGCCATCCGGCTCTTCCCCGACTTCACGCTCGATGGCAGCCCGTATGTCGTGCTCGCCAAGGCGCTCGACGAGACGGGCAAGCGCCCCGAAGCAGTGAAGGCGCTGCAGGATTACCGCCGGCTCGGCGGCTGGAACCCCGAAGCGCTGCGCACGCTCGCCAAGTGGCTGGACGACGCCAACAACACGCAGGAAGCGACCGACGTCTATCGCGCCCTGGTTCTGATCGAGCCGCTCGACGGCACGATCCACACCAAGCTCGGGGAGCGCTATGCCGCCACCAACAACCCGCGCGATTCCCTGCGGGAATACAAGGTATTGCTGGCGCTCGACACGCATGACCCCGCGGCCGCCAATTTCGGCATCGCGCGTGCATTGAACTCGATGGGCGACCATGCGGAAAGCCGCCGTCACCTGCTCGATGCGCTGGAAACGGCGCCGCACTTTCGCGCCGCCCAGGACCTGTTGCTCGAAATCTCCGGAAAGCCAACTCCATGAATGACGTGACCTCTCCCGACGCCTTGTCCAGCGGCGACACCCGCGAGCTGGTCGACCGTTTCCGCACGACACTCGATGCCATTCGCACGCAGGTGCGCAGGGTCATCGTCGGCCAGGACGAAGTGGTCGAACACCTGTTGCTGACGATGCTCGTCGGCGGCCACTGCCTCATCACAGGTATGCCCGGCACCGCGAAGACGCTGCTGGTGCGTACCCTTGCGGATGCGCTCGGCCTCTCCTTCAAGCGCATTCAGTTCACGCCCGACCTGATGCCGACCGATGTCACAGGCACGGACATCATCGAGGAAGACCCGACCACCGGCCGCCGTCGCTGGACGTTCGTGCCCGGCCCGCTGTTCGCGCACGTGTTGCTGGCCGACGAGATCAACCGCACGCCGCCGAAAACGCAGGCCGCGCTGCTCGAAGCCATGCAGGAGCGCTCCGTCACCGTGCGCGGGAACACGCGCACAATCGAGCCGCCATTCTTCGTGCTCGCCACGCAGAACCCGATCGAGCTCGAAGGCACCTACCCGTTGCCGGAGGCGCAGCTCGACCGCTTCCTGTTCAACATCCTTCTCGATTACCTCAGCCCGGAACACGAGCGCCTGGTCGTCGAGCGGAACACGAACCAGATGACGCTGCCCACGGCCGAGCCCTGCACCGGCCCGGAGGAAATCCTCAAGTTCCAGTGGCTCGTCCGGCAGGTGCCCGTGTCCGAGCACATGCAGCGCATGGCCGTGGATCTCGTGCGCGCCACGCGGCCGGGCGATGACTCGGCGCCCGACATCGTGAAACGCTACGTGCGTTTCGGAGCGAGCGTGCGCGCGACCCAGTTCATCACCGTCGCGGCGAAAGCCCGCGCACTGATGGAAGGCCGTTATCACGTGAATGAAGAGGACATCCGCGCGCTCGCCCTGCCGGTGCTCCGGCACAGGGTGCTCACCAACTATCAGGCAGAGTCCGACGGCATGTCGGTCGACAAGGTGCTGGCCGAGATGATCGACGCGAAGTTCCGCGGAGTGCGTGCGTGAGCGACGCCGCCGCACGGTTGCTGACGCCTGAGGTGCTCGCGGGGCTCGCGAACCTCGAGCTCGTGGCGCGTACGGCCGTGGAAGGCTTCCTCGTGGGGCTGCATCGCTCGCCGCATTTCGGCTTCAGCCAGGAGTTCGCGGAGTTCCGTGCGTACAACGAAGGCGACGATCCGCGCTTCGTGGACTGGAACGTGTTCGCGCGCACCGATCGCACGTACATCCGTCGCTATGAAGGTGAAACGAACACGCGCCTGATGCTGCTGCTGGACGCGAGCGCATCGATGGGCTTCCAGTCCGGCAACATCAGCAAGCTTCAGTACGGCAAATATCTCGCTGCGGCCCTCGCGTACCTGGCCTCGAAGCAGCACGACCCGGTCGGGCTCATCGTGTTCGATGAGACGATCCGGCATTACCGGCCGGCTTCGGGCCGTTCGGGAAGCCTGCAGGGCGTGCTTCATGCGCTCGACACAGCGACGCCCGGGCAGAAGACGGATCTCGAAGGCTGCTTCCGCAAGTTCCGCGAGCATCTGAGCCGGCGCGGGCTGGTGGCGGTGATTTCGGATCTGTACTGCGACCCGCTCGCCATGAGCAAAGCCGTGGCGCCGCTCGCCTACACCGGGCACGACATGGTGTTCTTCCAGGTGCTCGATCCGAGTGAGCTCGAGCCGAAGTACCGGGACTCCGTGGTGTTCGAAGACATGGAGTCGGGCCAGACGATGGAGGTCTCGCCCGAATACCTCGATGGCGCCTATCGCAAGAAGATGGAGGATCATCTCGCCGGCGTCCGCCGAGCCGCGGCAGGCGTCGGGGCGGATCTCGTGCTCGCGCGCACGGATGAGCCGCTCGACAGCGCGCTTCGTCGTTACCTGATGTTCCGCGGGCGGCACTGATCATGGGATTCCTCGCGCCGATCTTCCTGGCTGGCCTGCTCGCGGTGGGGCTGCCGCTGTGGCTGCATCGGTTCGCTCGGGATACGCGCACCAAACAGCCGTTCGCTTCTCTGATGCTGCTCGAGCAGAGCCAGATCCAGCAGAGCCGCGAGCACACGCTGAAGTACTGGCTGTTGCTGGCGCTGAGACTCCTGCTGATTCTGCTGATCGTGTTGGCCTTCGCGCAGCCGGTGCTTCCGTGGCGCACGCCGCCGCTCGAAGCGCAGGACCGCAGGCTGCACGTGATCGTGATGGATACGTCCCTTTCGATGCAGCAGGGTGATCACTGGCAGAAGGCTGTGGAGAAGGCGCAGGCGCTCATCAGCGCGATGAAGCCTGCGGACCAGGGGCTGCTCGTCTCGGCAGACTCGCGTGTGCGAGTTGTTGCGGGCCCGGTGAATGGCAGCGACACGTCGGAGCTGCGCTCCGCCCTCGCCTCACTTAAACCCACATTTGCGCGGCTCGACTACGGCATGCTCATGACGAGCGCGCCCTCCTGGCTCGGGAACGATCGTCTGAAGACGGAGCTGCACGTCGTCACCGATCTGCAGCGATCGGCCACGCCGCTGCAGTTTGCGGATCTCGAGCCGCCCGCCGGCGTAAAGCTGATACTCGAAGACGTTGGCCCCGCGCCGACGACCAATCAGTACGTGAAGAGCCTCGGCCCTTCCGAGAAGGACGCGAATGTGTTCGAGGTTCGCGTTGCCGGCACGCCGCCGACAGGCGCGCCGCGCACGGCCGTGCTCTCGATCGATGGGAAGGAGAAGGGACGCAAGCCGCTCACGCCGCTGCAGGGAGTGGTCGCGGTGAACGCGCCCGACATGCAGCCAGACCCGAACGCGGGCTCCGCCGCGGGAGTGGCGACTGCAGTTCCAGCGGGCAGCGACGCGACGCGCGCTCGCAGCGCGGGCGCGACGGGTGAGCCGTGCGCTAGCGAGGCTGGCCCTGCGGGTTCCGCCCGCTCGGGCGATGCTGGCGGGCGGGGCACAGCCCGCTCGTCGGGCAGCCCTGGCTCTTCCGCATCTTGCGAGCCGGACGTCCCTGCCACTTCCGCTGCGCCGGCCGCCGAGCCGATTTCCACCGCCCTCTTCGCTGACCTCAGCCTCGGCGCCGGCGCGCATCGGGCGACCGTGACGCTCGAGCCGGCGGACGCACTCCCCCAGGACGATCAGTTCTATTCCGTGATCGAGCATCGCGAGCCGCGCGCGCTCATCATCGGCGCGAACGCGAGCGGCGATGACGTCTCGTACTTCGCCGCCGCGGTCGGCGCGCTCACCAATCCGCGCCTCGCGGTGGAGCGAACGGGTTCCGACGCGATCAGCCAGCGCGCGCTCGCGGATTACTCCGCGCTCGTCGTCTCCGACGTGGGCGTTCTCTCAGGCGCCAGCGTCACATCGATCCAGCACTATCTGGAAGGCGGCGGCACCGTGCTCATGACCCTCGGCCCGCGCGCCGCGCGGCTCGAGAAGATTCCGCTGAGCGGCCACGTGCGCGCCGGCCGCAACCTCAAGAGCCAGGGCGGCGGATGGACGGGCCGCGTCGCCTCCGTCGAGCAGAGCCACCCGGCGCTGCGCGACGCGCAGGGCTGGCGCAGCGTGCGCTTCTTCCGGTATGTGGCCGTCGAGCCGCAGGCCGACGATGCCGCGCTGATCCGCTTCGAGGATGGCGGCCCCCTGCTCATCGAACGGCGCGTCGGCAGCGGCCGCCTGCTGGTGCTCACTTCGCCGCTCGACCGCGAATGGAACGATCTGGCGATCCATCCGCTGTTCGTGCGCTTCATCGGCGAGGCGGCACGCTATCTCACGTCCGCGGCCGCGGCGCCCAACGCGCTGGTGGGCTCGATCCTGCCGCTCGGGGTGAATGCGTCCGACGGCGCGCAAGTGTTTGATCCGCGCGGTCGGCGGGCCACGCCGCTCGGCGCCACGAGCGAAAAGCCGCGGATCCTCGCCGATCAGATCGGCTTCTACGAAGTGCGCGGCGGTGGCCGCAGCGACTGGGTCGCCGTGAACGCGGACCCGCGCGAGTCCGAGCTTTCCCGCTTGTCTGTCGACAGTGTCAGCCAGTGGACGGGCATGCAGAAAGACGCCGCACCGGCCGGTGCCGCGCCCGAGATTGCCGTCGCCGACGCGAGCTCAGGCGCGAAGCCGGCACTGAAGTCGATCTGGCCGTGGCTTCTGCTGATCGCGGTTACGCTTGCGTTTATCGAGCCACTGGTGGCCAACTCCTATCTATACGTACGGCGCGGGGTGACGTCTTGACCGCACGGGAACGGCTCGAGCAATACCTTGAAGAGATTCGCCAGCGGCTGCGCACGGCGATCGTCGCGCGGGCGAGCGCGGTAGTCGCAATCACGGCGCTGGTCGTCACGCTCGGCGCGGTCTGGATGTTGCGCGATCCGGGCTTCCCGCCTTCCGCCGTGCTCACCGCCCGCATCGTTCTCGCCGTCTCCCTGCTCGTTGCCGCCGCCGCGATGCTGTGGCGGCCGCTCGTCGCGCTCCATCCGCGCAACCGCTCAAAAGCGTTCGAGCGCCATCTGCCCGCCCAGGGCGGCCGCATCGAAACGTACATGGAGCAGGTCCGTCGCCGCGAAGCCGGCGAGCCGGTGCCGCTCATCGATCTGCTGGCGGAAGACGCATTGGCCGTCGCCGAAACGGCACCGCCTGAAGAGGCCGTTCCCCGCAAGAGCCTGCTCGTGCCCGCCGGCCTTGCGGCCGCCGCGCTCGTTGCACTGGTCGCCGTCATGATCTTCGGTGGCTCGGGGTTCGGCTTCGGCAGCCGCAATCTGTGGTTCGGCACGCCGATCCCAAAGGAGCAGATCGCTGCGCGTTCCATTCTGGTGAAGCCGGGCGACACCACGATCCGCCGCAACCAGGATGTGCCGATTCACGCGACGATGCAGGGCTTCACCGCGCAGAAGGCGGAAGTCTACGTGCGCTTCGGCAATTCCACGGATTACGAGCGCGCGCCGATGAAGGCTTCGCCGAGCGGCGAGTTCGAGTTCACGCTCTACGCGTTGCGCGAGCCGCTCTCCTATTACGTCGTCTCGCAGGGTGCGAAGAGCGCCGAGCACCACATCTATGTCGCCGACGTGCCGCGCATCGAGAAGATGCGCCTCACGTACAACTACCCGTCGTGGACGGGCCTGAAGAAGGAAGTCGACGAGAACATTCGTGACATCCAGGCCGTGGCGGGCACGAAGGTCGATGTGGAATTGCAGACCACCGCGCCGCTCGACTCGCCCACTCTCAAGGTCAATGACAAGGCATCGGACCTGAGCCGCGACGGCAACTGGAGTCGCGGCACGATCGAGCTCACGAAGGCCGGCACCTATCGCATCCATGCGAAGGTCGGCGATGAGCTCGTGCCGCTGACCGACGAGTACCAGATTTCGATCGTCGAGGACCAGAAGCCCACCATCGAGATCGCGAAACCCGGCCGGGACTGGCAGGCGAGCAGCATCGAGGAAGTGCCGGTTCGCGTGCGCGCGAAGGATGACTTCCGGGTGCAGAAGGTGGAGCTGCACTACTCCGTGAATGGCGGCGCCTGGCAAGTGAAGCCGCTCACCGCGCAGGGTGCGAGCCAGGGTAAAGAGGTCAACCAGAGCGCGCTGATGCGCCTGGAGGAAATGGGCGACCTGCAGGCGAGCATCGCGGCGGACAAGCACCTGACACCCGGCGACATCGTCACGTACTACGCTGTGGCGAAGGATCGGAAACAGGAAGTGCGGACCGACCTCTTCCTGATCCACGTGCAGCCGTTCGAGCGCCGCTTCACGCAAGGCCAGGCCGGCGGCATGGGCGGCGGAGGTGGCGGGGGCGACGAGCAGAACGCCATCTCGCAGCGTCAGCGCGAAATCCTGCTCGCGACGTGGAATCTCCAGCGCACCAAGGACAATGCGAAGGGCCGCGAGGCCGAGCGCGTCGACGACAACGCGAAGATGTTGTCGGAGCTGCAGGGAACGCTTGCCGAACAGGCGCAGACACTGATCGATCGCGCCCGCGCGCGCGGCGTCGATACCGCGGACCCGAAGAACAAGGCGCTGATCGACAACCTTCAGCAGGCGGTTGCGGCGATGTCGCCCGCGGCCAAGTCCCTCGGCAACATCGAGTTGCAGAAGGCGATTCCCTCCGAACAGAAGGCGCTTCAGCACCTGCTGCGCGCAGAGGCGCTCTATACCGATATCGAGATGCAGTTCCGTACCGCGCAGGGCGGCGGTGGCGGCGGCAGCCAGGCGGGGCGCGATCTTGCGGAAATGTTCGAGCTCGAGATGGATCTCGAGAAGAACCAGTACGAAACCGAGTCGCGCCGCTCGAAGGACGATTCGCCGGAGCAGCTGGCGGATGCGATCCAGAAGCTGAAGGATCTCGCGCGTCGCCAGGAACAGCTCGCCCGCCAGCAGCAGAACCGGCAGCAACAGCGCGAATCGGACAAGTGGCAGCAGGAGCAGCTGAAGCGCGAGACCGAACAGCTTCGCAAGCAGCTGGAGCAGCTCGCCCAGCAGAATGCCAACTCGCGAAGCTCCGGCGGCAAGGGTCAGGGGCAAGGCCAGGGCGAGAGCAATGACGACCCGAACGGCGGCCGCGAAAGCTCGGGGCAGCAGTCGGCGCGCATGGCCGCGAACAACGCGCTGAACGAGATTCGCCAGGCACTCGAGAACATGCAGCGCGCGGCGAGCGAACCGCAGCAGGGTCAGCAGGGCCGCAACGCTCAGCAACCGAACGATCCGCAGGCGGCGCAGCGCTCGGCGCAGGCGAGCCGCGACCTCAAGGCCGCGCTCGACAAGATGGAACAGGGGCGGCGTGAAGGCATGGCCGGCTCGTTTGACGATCTCGCGCGGCGCGCGCAGCAGCTGGTCGAGAATCAGCGCGAACAGCAGGAGGAGATGCTATCGGCCTACTCCTCGCGCAGTGGCCAGCAAGCAGGCCCTGGGCGCAACCAGCGTGGTGGATTGAGCTGGGAGCAAGCGGAGAGAATGTCCGAGCAGAAGCGCTCGCTGGCGCAAGAGCTCGAATCGCTGCAGCGGGACATGCAGGCTGCCGCACGTTCTCACAAGGAAGATGCACCGCAGGCCGCGAGCAATGTCGGCGCAGCTGCGCAGAACGTCGCGGAGTCCGGTCTCAACGCGGCGCTCCAGCGAAGCGCGATGGAGATCGAACGTGGGCGCGGCATGCAGGCCGCAGCACGTGAGCCCCTCATCACCGAAGCGATGGAAGCGCTGGAGAACGACCTGAGTCGTGCCGCGCAGATCGCCTCGAACGAAGCGCAGAAGAAGAAAAACGGCAAGGAGGATGCGACGCCGGAAGAGCTGCTCGCCGAGCTGAGCGACCTGCGCCGCGCGTGGGCCCAGGCGCAGGCCGAACAGCAGCGCCTGGCGGAAGGCCGCGGCCGAAACGGCGAGCTGAACCCCAACGACCCCAACCGCCAGCGCCTCGCGCGCAACGGCCAGCCCGACCCGAACGGCCTGAATGGCCTCGACCCGAACAACCGCAACGGCCTCGGCCCGAATGGCAATCGGCAGGACCCGAACGGTCGCGGCCAGAATGGCCTGAA
Organism: Pseudomonadota bacterium; assembly: GCA_040255575.1. Taxonomy (GTDB): domain Bacteria; phylum Pseudomonadota; class Gammaproteobacteria; order Steroidobacterales; family Steroidobacteraceae; genus JADGHX01. Next base: position 14,078 of record JBDZVF010000131.1, read on the forward strand.
CCCGAACGACCCGAATCAGCGCGGCCAGAACCAGAGTGAGAACGCGCAAGGCCAGGGCCAACAGCAAGGCCAGGGCCCGCAACAGGGTCAGCAGCAAGGCCAAGGTCAGCAAGGCAGCCCCGGTCAGAACGGCCAGCAGTCCGGTAGCCAGGGTCAACAAGGCGGC
>JBDZVF010000132.1:0-14192 GCA_040255575.1 Pseudomonadota bacterium
GTCGCATGTGCGCACCATGCTGTCCACGTCTTTGCGTGGGGTAGTTTCGCAGCAGCTGCTGCAGCGGGCGGATAAGCAGGGGCGTGTGGCTGCGCTCGAGATTCTGGTGAATACGCCGGCGGCGGCGAATCTGATCCGGCAGGGGAAGCTGGATCAGCTCGAGAACACTATGCAGGCCGGCGGGGCGTTCGGCATGCGCACGATGGATACGGCGATTCAGCAGTTGCTGGATTCGCGGCAGGTTACGGGGAAAGAGGCTTACAAGAAGGGGATCAACAAGGCCCGGTTCGAGGCGGTCAAGGATATGGGCTGAGCTGGGACAGCGGCCTGTGGAGACAGGGGCTGGCGCGCTGGTCGGCTGGCTCGGTGGGATCTGGAGGATCTCGTGGCCTGCTGAAGATAGAGGATGGCGCGCTGGTTGGGGCTTCGGTCACGAACGATTTGGGGCTTGCGTACGCGGCGGGCCGCTCGAAAGGGACCTTGGCGGGGGACGCTGCGAGCCATCCCTGGGCGCTCTTCTAACTGCGTCCATGCAGTTAGAAGCCCCCGCCAAGGTCCCTTTCGAACGTCCCACCGCTTCGGCGCGGGGGCGTTCGTGACCGAAGCGGGGTGGCTTTGGGGCCTGCACTGGCAGCTAAAGAAATGCCACTCCCTGTAAACTAGCGGGATGTCTCGCAAGCTATTTGTTACTACTGCTCTCCCCTATGCCAATGGCCCGTTTCATATCGGGCACATCATGGAGTACATCCAGGCTGATATCTGGGTGCGATTTCAGCGCCTGGTGGGGAATCAGGTGCATTTCGTGGGGGCGGATGACGCGCACGGTGCGCCGATCATGCTCAAGGCGGAAGGGGAAGGCATTTCGCCTGAAGAGCTCGTGGCGCGTATCGCGGCGGATCGGCCGAGGTATCTCGACGGCTTTCATATCGCGTTCGATCACTGGCACTCGACGCATTCGCCCGAGAACACCGAGCTGTCGCAGGATATCTATCGCCGGCTGAAGGAAGCAGGGCTCATTTATCTGAAGCCCGTCGAGCAGTTCTTCGATCCCGTGAAGGGGATGTTCCTCGCGGATCGTTACATCAAAGGCGAATGCCCCAACTGCCACGCGAAGGATCAGTACGCGGACGCGTGCGAGTCCTGCAGCATCGTCAATGCGCCCAGCGATCTCATCAACCCCTATTCGACGCTCACCGGCGCGCAGCCGGAGCTGCGCACGTCAGATCACTACTTCCTGCGCATCTCCGATCCCAAGTCGGTCGAGTTCCTGACGGGGTGGCTCGGCACGCCGGGGCGGCTGCAGCCGCAGGTGGTGAACAAGGCGAAGGAGTGGCTGAGCGGCAGTGGCGATCGGGAGCTCGGGGACTGGGATATTTCGCGCGACGCGCCCTACTTCGGCATTCCGATTCCGGATGCGCCGGGCAAGTATTTCTATGTGTGGCTCGATGCGCCGGTCGGCTACCTCGCGTCGCTGAAGAGCTACTTCGACCAGGGCAAGGCCAGGGCGCAGGGCGAGACGCGCAGCTTCACGGAGTTTCTGTCCGACCCGCAAGTGGAGCAGATCCACTTCATCGGCAAGGACATCATCTATTTCCACACGCTCTTCTGGCCGGCGATGCTGAAGTTCGCCGGCCCGCCATACAAGGTGCCCACGCACGTGTGGGTACACGGCTTCATCACGCTCTCGGGCGACAAGATGTCGAAGTCGCGCGGCACCGGGCTTTCGCCACTGCGCTATCTCGAGATCGGCATGAATGCCGAGTGGCTGCGTTACTACATCGCCGCCAAGCTGAATGCGAACGTGGAAGACCTGGACTTCAATCCGGACGATTTCGTCGCGCGCATCAACAGCGACCTCATCGGCAAGTTCGTGAACATCGCGAGCCGCACGGCCGGATTCATCGGCAAGCACTTCGGCGGCAGGCTGAGCGCGGGGCCGCTCGAGAGCGAGCTGCTGAAACAGGTGCAGGCCGCGGCGCCGACTATTGCGCGCTATTACGAAGAGCGCGAGCTCGGGCGCGCCACGCGCGAAGTGATGGCACTCGCGGATATCGCAAACGCCTACATCGCGCAGAATGCGCCGTGGGATCTCGCGAAGGATCGCGCCAACGACGCGAAGCTTGCGCAAGTGTGCTCGGTCAGCCTGAACGTGTTCCGGCTGCTCACGCTGTACTTGAAGCCTGTGCTTCCGTCGGTGGCGGCGGCGGTGGAGAAATTCCTCGCGATCGAGCCGCTGAAGTGGAGCGATGCCGGCACGCTCCTGCTCGACCACAAGATCAATCCCTATCAACACCTCATGCAGCGCGTGGATCCCAAACAGCTCGACGCGCTGTTCGACGGAGTGAAAGACAAAGTGAACGGATCAGAGTCCCAGTCCAAGAGCGGCGCGGCGAGCGCAAGCGCCGGCGCCCCGAAGGGCGCGCCTTCTGACGCTGCGCGCAGCGCCGGTGGTGGCGCGGCCGGCAGTTCGGCGCCCGCACAGACGCCCGAGAGCACGACCATTTCCATCGACGATTTCAAGAAGGTCGACCTGCGCGTCGCGCGCATCGCCAACGCGGAACACGTGGAGGGTGCGGACAAGCTGCTCAAACTCACGCTCGACCTCGGCACCGAAACGCGCACCGTGTTCTCGGGAATCAAATCCGCCTACGATCCGGAGAAGCTGAAGGGCCGGCTCACCGTCATGGTGTACAACCTGGCTCCGAGGAAGATGAAGTTCGGCCTTTCCCAAGGCATGGTCCTGGCGGCGAGCGGCGAATCCGGGCCGGGCGTGTATCTGCTCGAGCCCGACAGCGGCGCCACCCCTGGCATGAAAGTGACCTGAGCGCGCCCGCCGCGAAGAAAGAGACGTGACCGCGCCCACTGCTCGAGCCATCGACGCCCTTCTGCCGCAAACGCAATGCACGCGCTGTGGGTACGACGGCTGCAAGCCTTACGCCGAAGCGATTGCGAGCGGCGCGGCTGAGATCAACCAATGCCCGCCGGGCGGCGCGGCGACGATCCGCGCGCTCGCGGAACTGACGGGCCGCCCAGCGCTGCCGCTGAATCCAGCGAACGGTGTCGAAGGTCCTGAGCTCGTCGCACTCATCGACGAAGAACGCTGCATCGGGTGCGCCAAGTGCCTGCCGCCCTGCCCTGTCGATGCGATCATCGGCATGCGCAGGCAGATGCATACCGTTGTGGCGGAGCTGTGCACGGGGTGCGAGCTGTGCGTGGCGCCGTGCCCGGTGGATTGCATCGAGATGATGCCGCGCGCGTCGCTCCCCGTTCGATACGCTGCGCCGAGCGCGGCCGAGAACCGAGAACGCTTTGAAGCGCGCAACTCCCGAGTCGCGCGTCGTGCGCAAGCCCACGCGGAGCTGCTGGCCGCGCGCAAGCAGGCTGCAAGCGTCGGCGGCCGCTGATGATGGTGCACGCCAGAGACGCGACTTGGTGGGCCTCGGTTTCGCAAGCGGCGTGCAGGCCCGAGCCGCCGTCGCGACGCTTGCGGGCGCCGTTGCGACCAGCGAGCCCGCTCTCTCGCCATGCGAGCCTGCCCTCTCACAAAGAATGCATCACCCTATGAACCCGGCCCGCATCAGAGCGATTTATCGCCGCCTGCAGCAAGCGAACCCCGAGCCGAAAACCGAGCTGAACTACTCGACGCCTTTCGAGCTGCTCGTCGCAGTGATGCTCTCCGCTCACACGACTGACAAGAGCGTCAACACCGCCACCAAAGTGCTGTTCCCCGTGGCGAACACGGCGAAGGCGATTCTCGCTCTCGGTGAAGAGGGCGTGAAGCCGTACATCAAGCCCGCGGGCATGTACAACCAGAAGGCGAAGAATCTCATCGAGCTGTGTCGGCGGCTCGTCGAGCTCCATGGTGGCGAAGTGCCGAATGACCGGGAGGCGCTGGAGTCGCTGCCCGGCGTGGGCCGCAAGACGGCGAACGTCATCCTCAACATCGTATTCGGGCATTCGACCATCGCGGTCGACACGCACATCTTCCGAGTGGCCAATCGCACGGGCATTGCGCCGGGCAAGGATCCACTGGCCGTGGAGCAGGAGCTCAACAGAGTCACGCCCGAGGAATACAAGCGCAACGCGCATCACTGGTTGCTCCTTCACGGGCGTTACGTGTGCATCGCGCGTTTGCCGGCGTGCCCGAAGTGCATCATTCGGGACTTGTGCGAGTACGAGCCGAAGACGCCCGAGAAAGAGCTGCCGAAGTCCGAAGCGCCGGTCGCCCGAAGCGCGGTGGCGGAGATGAAGCGGGCGCATGCGGCGAGTCGTGCGCGCGGCAAGGCCGCCGGAAAGGCGGCTGTGCGGTCCGCTCATGCCAAAGCGGCGAAGACGGCCGCGCGCAAGCGGGCGCGCTGAACCGCGCGCGGACACGCAGGTCTTATCGGCCATGGCCATTTTTGCCGGACAGTCTCGAGAGCAGTTGCGCCGCATGTATCTCGATGCGTGGCGCAAGTTCAATGCGAAGCAGCCGCTCGAGCCGCTCGAAGCGCAGCTCGCAGCGGTCATCGTGGAGCATCCTGAATACGTGCAGTGGCTCGACGCCGCAGATGCGGCGCTCGCGGCCGAGTTCACGCCGGAGCGTGGCGAGGCGAATCCATTCCTGCACATGGGGATGCACCTTGCGATCCGGGAGCAGGTGGCCACGGATCGGCCGCGGGGCATCGCCGAGATCCACCGCCGGCTCGCGGCGAAGCTTGGCGATACGCACGCCGCCGAACATGCGATGCTGGAGCCACTTGGGCAGGCGTTGTGGGAAGCGCAGCGTGCGAATCGGATGCCCGATGAGCAAATGTATCTCGAGCGATTGAAGATGCTGTTATGAGTGACGACGAGAAATTCAGTGCCGATGCGAAATTCAGCTCACCGGCGTGCCTGATGCATGAGGTCGAGCGGCTTGCGCCGCCGAAGTCGCACGCCTGGGACGATGTGAAAGCGTGGCGCAAGCAGCAGCGCGAGGCGTTGATCAAGGCCCGCCCCGAGGATCCGAACGAGCGGCGGCTGCGAAGCGCTCCGATTCTGGAGCAGCTCGACGAGGAGCTGCGGGTGATGAGGGCAGCGCGCTCAGCCGCTGCGGGGTCGGCGGCCGCGGGTGCCGCGGCGGCTGTCACCCGAACCGGGCCAGTGGTGCTGGGCATCTATTGGCCCTTCCGCAGCGAGATCGATGTGCGCGACGTCGCGCACCGGCACATCGAGGCGGGCGGCATCGTGGCGTTGCCTGTGGTGGCGCAGAAGAACGCGCCGGTCGAGTTCTGGCGCTGGCGGCCGGAAGTGCCGATGACCCGCGGGCTCTTCAACATCCCGATCCCCGGCGAACGCGAGATCGTGACGCCGGATGTGCTGATCGCGCCCCTGGTCGGCTTCGACCGCGCCGGCTTCCGCCTCGGCTATGGCGGCGGCTATTACGATCGCACGCTCGCCGCGAGCCATCCGCGCCCGCGCACGCTCGCCATCGCCTTCGCAGAGGCCGAGCTCGAAACCATCTACCCGCAGCCGCACGACATCCCGATGAGCCGAATCATCACGGATCGGTTCGCATTCGACGCTCCCCACTCCGCCGCGACCCCGCCCTCTCGATGAGATCCCCGTCATGACGAAACTCGAAGGCGAGCTCAAACGCGCCCTCACGATCGACGGCAAGGACTACACGCTGACGCTTTCGCCGGAAGGGCTGAAGCTGACCGAGAAAGGCCGGCGGATCGGCCAGCAGCTCGCGTGGAAGGATCTGGTGAGCGGCGAAGCGGCCCTTGCGACGGCGCTGAATGCGTCGCTTCGCGAGCAACAGCGCTGAAGCGCGCACCGTCACCGGCTTGGCAGCCGCGCCCCTCGTGACAGAGCGCGAGATCAGGCGCGCTTCGGCGGCGAGAGACTCCGACTCACGTCGATGATCTTGCTTTCGTTGGCCTGCGCGTCGCCGCGATCGACGAGTTGCTGGAAGAGGCTTTCGGCGAGCGTCCCGAACGGGCTGCCAATCGCGAGCTTGCGAGCGAGCGCCAATCCGTAACGCACATCTTTCAATCTCAAGGTGGGTGTGAACGCGACATTGCGTTCGTGATCGCCCTCGACGATACGCCGCGTGTTTCGCACCACCTGCGGACTCGCAGCCTGGCCGCACGCAATCGCATCAGCGACGACGCCGAGATCGAGGCCCGCCCGCTCGGCAATCGCCATGCTCTCGGCGGCGGAGGCGATCTGCACGGCTCCGAGCAGATTGACGATCAGCTTGTACGCCGTGCCCGTGCCAATCGGCCCGAAGTGAATGATGCGATTGGAGACCGCCTCCAGCAGCGCGCGGCAACCCTGCAGGTCCTCCGTCGCCGCGCCAACCAGCAGTGTCAGTGCACCCGCCGCCGCTGCATCGGGCAGGCCGGTCACGGGCGCATCGACATACCGCATTCCCTGGCTGGCGGCGGCGTTGGAGAGCTCCAGCACCCAATCATGCGAGAGCGTTGAGCACTCGATCGCAAACGTGCCCGCAGCGGGTTTTGCAGCCAGTATCCCGTGAGACCCCAGCCAGACCGCTCGTGACGCCTCGTCATCCGCTGTCATCGAGATGATCGCGTCCGCGCCCTCGCAGGCCTCCCGAGGCGAGCCCGCGAGCCGGGCGCCCGCTTGCACCAGCGGCTCTGCTTTCGCAGCCGTGCGGTTGTACACCGTGAGCGCGTAACCCTTCGCAAGAAGGCGCGCGGCCATCGCCGCGCCCATCCGCCCCAACCCGACAAAGGCTATATTTCGCATCCGGCGACTTTACCTCGCAGTCCGCGCAGAGGCAGCGCCGGTCGCCGTCGAAGCCGAGGCCCGTGGCTCAAGCCGCTGCGGTCAGGCCTCGTGGTCAGGCCTCGTGGGCAAGCCTCGTGGGCAAGCCTCGTGGTCAGGCACCGGTGGTCAGGCCCCGCCGTCAGGCCGCGTCGTCAGGCCAGAAGTCTAGTCGCCTGGGTCCGGCAGGCGTAGACATCTCAGCCGCCTCCCTCAGCCAGCGAGGCTTCAGTTGTAAAAGATGTGATGACCGATCTTCGCCACCAGATGCCGGGATCGCGCCCAATCCGGCTGCACATCAACCGCGTGGTAATGCAGAGCATTCGGCACCAGCGGCATGTACGTTTGGTTGTACACGGCCGTGGCGACCTTCATCGCCTGCTCCCACGCAGCCCCCCGGGGGGCGGACCGATCGTCGATCTCGGTCCAGGAGAAGTGGCCCACGTAGCGCCGGCGACTGCGATCCCACCGCGTGTCATACACCACGCCGCAGATCGTCTTCGGATACGCCGGCGCCCGCAGACGATTCATGGTGACTTCGGCCACGGCGTACTGACCGTTCAGGGACTCTCCGCGCGCTTCGTAGTACACGTTCTCCGCAAGACAACGGATCTCGCGCGCGCGGACGTGCGCGGCCTCCAGCCGCGCGGCCTCATCGCCCGATCTCCCCGAACGCGCAAACGCAACGATCGAGAACAGCGCGACCACGGGAATGACTCCCATCACCACGAACCCGAGACCGCCCCGCCCTCGCGCGTGCCAGCGAAACACCAGCCTGCGCCACACCGATCGCGGGCGAATGCGAATGCGCACACGGGGCCATCTGAACCGAAGTCGTCGCACGTCTGCAGCCGCTCCTCACAACACGCCGTCCAGGTGATCGAGGTCGTTCACGACGCGCCACTCGCCCCCCGACTTCTCGACCTCCTGTTTCCAGTGGTCGAGTCGGGCCAGGTATTCCCTGGGGTCGTAGTTGTCCTTGCGCAGCTTCACGACGTTCAGCGCCACCACCTGAAAGCCCTTGAACGGCACCTCGACGTCGCGCACGTAGCCCTTCTGCAGGTCCTGATCGAGATCCGAGAACAGCAGGATGGTCTTGCGCCCCGGTTGTTTCTCGTTCAGGAACTCCACCGCCTGCAGCAGCCCGCCCGTGATGTCGGTGTACTGCGAGGCGTTCGAGCGGGCGATGAAGTCCTTTACCTTCTCCGCGAATACGCGCTTCTGCGCGTTGGCGGCGCTCGGGCGCTCGTCGAAAGTGGCTTTCGCGATGATGTTCTTCTCGCTGAAGCTGCCCGTGTCGATTCGGGCCACGGCGAACGAGTCCGTCGGCTCGAGCTTCGAGAGCGTGTAGAGGATGACGTCCTGCGCCTTGCTCAGCTCGGCCCGATAGGTGCCCGATGTGTCGAGCAGCAGATACACACCGGTATTCCGCGCCACCGGCGCCGATTGCGAGCACGCTGCCAACAGCACGCATGAAAGAACGGCGATGCGCTTCACGACGCGACCTCCCGCAGGTCCTCCTCGCGCGCCGCGTGTGCCGGGGCGACTTCCGCGGCTTCCGCTCGAGGCGAACGCGCCGACCACCGCGACTCCAGCCAAAGCGGCACGAACAACGGCAGGTCGTACACTCGCTCGGTCAGCGTGCCGAGATGACGGAAGCCGCTCGAGAGCACGCGAAGAATGAGCGAGGTCGCGCGCAGCAGGCCGATACCCAAAAGGCCCAGCACAGTGCGCAAAGAATGCACGAACGTCTCCAGCGGAATCGCCACGAAGGTGAGCGCGAACGGCAGGATGAACCCCATGCCCATCTGCGCGGCCGTCGTGATCCACAGGAACTGGTTGCTGACCTGGGGCTCGCCGCCGCGGAGTATGGCGGAGGTCGAGAGCTCGTCCTGCAGAAGCACCTCGCGCATGTACGCAAGACCGGCCTCGACGCTCGCGAGCAGCAGCAGAATGGTGAAGGTGATGTAGATCATGCGCGTGCGCATCTTGTCCGGCAGCGCACTGATCACCGGGAACAGACGCGTGATCCGCAGGCTTTCCATGAGGAAGAGCCCCATCGAGATCTCGACCATGATGATGACGAGCGCGGCGATATCAGCGGTCTTGAAGACGCCGATGAAGCTCGTGCCGCCCACCATCTCCGCCATTGGCCGCGCGATGAGCGTGAAGTTGATGGCGGCGCCGCCGATAGCCACGAACAGCACCATCGCCGACACGAAGAAATGCACGAGTGACGAAGACGAGAGCACGGACACGGCCTTGTCCTCGCCCTTCACGATCGCCTCGTACTCCTGCATGTGGCGGTCGATGATGCCGAGGCGCGCGAGAAGTCCTTCGACCTTCTTGTCGACGGTCGAGAGAATCTCCTGCACATCGCGCCAGCGCGGCATCATCGCGCGCAACAGCTCGTGCCGTTCGGCGCTAGCGTCGCGATAGGCGTCCATTGCTTCCTTGTGCGCCTTGACGACGGATTTGTGGATGTCCGACAGGACCTCGTTCGCGCCGTTCTTCGCTTCGATCTTGGAAACGGTCTCGACGGCTTTCACCCAGCCCGGCGGATCGGGCGGCACCTCGACCGCGCCCTGATGATCCTTCTCGATCTGGGTGATCGCCTCGCTGAGCGCGCGATGCAGATGCGGGTAGTTCGCGAGATCCTTGCGCACGGTTTCGCTCACACGCATGAACTCACGTTCGACCATGCGCTCCTTCGCTTCGCGGCCGGCTGCGAGCAGCACTTCGCGATTGCGTGCGGCGAGCCGGTCCTGCGCCTGCCGCACGGAATGGGCCGCGATACGCATACCTCGTGCGATGGCGCCGCTGGCCGTGCGAATGGCCTGATGCGCGGTGTTCCGCGCGAGGTACAGCACCGCGACCAGCAGGACCACCCAGATCACCGCCGAGATGGCAGGCCAGGGAGTGATGGCAAGCAACAAGTTAGTCGGCATGAGTGACAACTCCAATGTCGTGCCCGCAGCCGGGGCCCGCGGCAGTGGCGCGCACGATGCCGTCGCGCTTCCGGGAGTGTCAAACCGATTCCGCGTTATGTGTCGCCGGATCTTTCAAGCCGTGAAGCAGTTCCGTGCGACTGTGTAGGGAAAATCAGTGTCGCAAATTGCGATCTGTTGATGAATCCAGCTGGACGAAGGGCTATGCGCGACGCGCCCGGGCGCAACCTGGGGAGCTATCCACGCGGTGCTCGCCACGCCCGTGCCGAGCTTCAGGTCTGTTACGCGTACCGCACCCCCGAATGGGCCTGCGCCCGCCTCAATGTGGACTGCGGGCCATTTATACGCACGTGAGACTTACAATCTTCGGTGGCTGGGTCTAGGCTCCACCGCATAAGACGCCGGGAAAACGGCCGAACACAAGCATTTCAGGGGGAGGCACCGTGAAATATGCCGTGTGGTTTGTGCGATTGGTGTTCGCGGCCTGGATGATTCCAGCCGGGCTGAACCACTTCGTCCGACTCTTCCCGCAACCCATGGGCTCCCAACCCCTGAGTCACGAGCTCATCGTTGCGCTCCTCGACAGTCACCTCTTCGACCTGGTGAAGGCGGTCGAGCTGATCGCAGGTGTCTGCGTACTGTTCGGGTTCTACGCTCCGCTTGCGCTCATCCTGTGCATGCCGGTGTCGTTCTGCGTGTTCTTCTGGGACGCGCCGCTCGAGGGGTGGGGCTCGCGTGCCGCGCTTTTTGGCTACGGAGCGCTGCTCAGTAACGTGCTCCTGTGCCTGGCGTACGTGAAGAGCTATCGCTCGATGTTCGCCCTGCGCTCGACGCCGAGAACGTTCGGTCCGCCCGACGCATCGGGCGCCCCCGCCGCCCAGCCTGCGGGGCCGCGGCCATGAAGCAGCTCGTTCTCATCGGTCGACTGGTGTTCGGGGCCTGGATGCTCGCGAACGGCATCAATCACTTTTTCGTCGGGCTCTGGCCGCTGCCGACGGGCCACGAACCCCTCGCGATCCAGTTGATGGATGCCCTGGTGCACTCGAGGCTGATCGACGTCGCGATGGCGATTCAGCTGATCACAGGCGCCCTGATTCTCAGCGGCTTTCTCGTGCCGGTGGCGCTCTGCGTGGTGATGCCTGTGTCGACGTGCGCGCTGTATTGGTCGTTGATCCTGGACCATCAGCCTGTCGGCGCGCTTCTCGCAGTCGCCGCGTTCGCGCTCAACGGCCTTCTGATGCTGGCCTATCTGGATTACTACAAGGGTCCGCTACAGCGACGTGCCCTGATGGCGGGTGAGTCCGCAGCTGGGCGTGCCACGTACGACTTCCTGTTCGTGAATCCCAGCGGCCGCGCCTCGCGCGGCCAGTTCGTGCCCGCACTCATCACGCTGCTGGTCGCCGTGGTGTTCTACGCCTATCTCGTGACGGGCCTCACGGCCATGTGGTGCATGTTCGTCCTGCTCTTCCCCGCCATCGTTCTGCATGCCCGGCGGTTGCACGACATGGGGCACTCCGCGTGGCTGCTGCTCGTGCCCGGCGTGCTGATGGTTGCGGCCTTTGCCATCTGGCTCGGCATTTTCAGTCTCGGCGCTTCACTGGATCGCTTCGTGCCACTCATCGCGCTGGTAGTTTCCGCTGGCTTCGCGCTTTGGGGTTGTGTCGGCAAGGGGCAGGCCGAGGCCAATCATTTCGGGCCACCGGTCGCGATCTGAAGGCCAGCCGCGGGGTACTGCTCCTCGGGGACCCACCAGCCATGAATCTGCGGTGACGCCTGCACTGGCAGGCGCACCGTGGCCATAGGCCCTTCCTCGACGTGCTCTGCGTCGAGAATCAGAAGATCGGCGCGCAGACACTGATCGAGATGCCAGGCGACGCCGAGCAGATAGCCCTCGCCTTCCCGCGCACCGGCCCGGCTGGGCACGAATAGCGGTTCGCCCAGCGAGACAGTCGTCGGTGCCTTCCACAACTGCCATGAACGCGTCTGATGGTCGATGCGTGCGTAACACGCAGCCTTCCATCGCACGGGATCTGCCGGGTCGGGGCATCCCATGAATCCATATCGGTACGGCATGGTGTTGTAGCGATCGTCCTGCCGCGGCAGCGGCGCGATGAGCGGGTACATCTTTTCGATGCCGTAGCCATTGTTCCTGCCTTTCAGATTTACGGTCAGACGGTGGAGATAGCTCGTGCCCGCCGCGGCATCGTGAGGTGCGCCATCTTTGCTGGGGATCACGGGATAGGGGTTTCCCTCTGTGATCTCCCGGTCGAAGTAAAGCTTCCCCTTGTCCTCGAATGCGCCGAGCGTGTGGCTGCCGCCGCGCGTGGGGCCTACGATCCACTGGATGTCGCTGCCATCGCCGTCACGACGCATGAATCCCAGATAAGACTTCCCGGCTGGATCCCACGACCAATGGATGCCACCCCGTTTCATCTGCTCGCGATCCATCACCATCGGCATGAGGAAGAAAGCGACATGATTTTCGGTCACTGCGAAATCATGCACGGCGCCGACATAGGGCATGCGCACTTCCGCGCCCCACACCTTCCTGCCCTCCTTGTCGATCTCGAACACGGCGATGATGTCGCTACCGAATCCGCGTGCCTCGTAGCCAAACGCGACGATGTTGCCTGTCGTCGAACACACCTTCGGATGCGCGGTGAACGGCTGATCTCGCGGCAGCTGACCGTCGAACGTATAGACGGGGTCGATCGTTTCGAGCGTGTTCAGGTCGAGAGCGGTGGGCGGGCTATCCTCCTTGAGGGCGAGGAGCAGATTCCTGTGCTGGATGACGTGCGTGTTGGCTGTACTGCGGCTCAAACCCTTGACGCTGGGGTCGTCCAATGACGGATTCCGATACATCGGCATGAGATTGCGCCGGGCCTGGTCCTGCGCCACGAACCGCTCGGTTCGCACATAACGGCTGCGATAGTCGACGCGACCGTTTCGAATACGGAGCAGGCGAACGTGGCCGTCCCCGTCGAACGGGATGTTGCCCGGCGCGAGCGGATACATTGGGTCGGGGCCCACCGCGTAGAAGCCACCGCTAAGATTTTGCGGGATCTTCCCTTCCACCGTGCAGTCGCGGACATCTACTTCCGCACCGAAGGGCGCGTAGGTGGCACCGAAGCGAGCGTTGGTCACGAGAGCTCCGAAGAGTCAGGAATCAAAGAGTGCAGCATCTCCGTGAGTGTACGCGCCTTCGTGCGAGGTATCTGGCGAGCTCGGGCGTGTATCCACTGGGCTGGCGCGAGGTACTCACGCCACGAGCCGAATCGGCCGAATCCCGCGGGCTTTCTCCGCGCGTTCGCAGAGATCCACGAGCTCGCCGAGCGCCAGCATGTAGAGGTGATGAAACGCCGTGGGCACACGCCACGCGGCGCGCGCCATCACGCTTGGCACCACATCCTTGCCGGGGGCGGGAACTTCCGGGCAGCACGCGCGCAGGTACGCGCCCACCGTTCCATCCGCGGTCACCGACTGTGAAATACGATCCGCACGCGCAAGCACCTGCGCGGCGAGCTCGCCGAACGTGGTTTCGAGCTTGTCAAAGCCGGCCGGCATCTCGCCGCTGGCCTGCGCGATCGAACCGAAGGCGCTCATGGCGCCGCCAAACTCTTCCAGGGCGCCCACCTCGGGCCCGAGCGCGCCCATTGCGGCCAGCGTATCGCGCATTCGGGTGGCGTGGCCGCGCTCGGACTCCGGCATCGACTGAAGGGCGTGCTCGATGCGCAGGGCATAGAGCGCAAAGCCTTCCTCGAGCGGCTTGCGGGAGGCCATCCGGTGCGCGGAGATCTCCTGCAGTTCCGCTTCGAGCTCTTCCGGCGAACGATCCGGGCCGGGCAGCCCCACCTGACGGGATGTCACGCCGAGCTGCACGGCTGCGCGCAAAACGCGCCGGCGCTCGTGTGCCTGGAACTCCTGCAACCAATGCCGCCCGATCTCGGGTGAGCGGGCGCGGATGGCATTGATGGACTCCTGCCAGCCGAGCTCCCCTTTCGTCGGCGCGACGCCTGCGCGTGCCGGAGGCAATCCCTCCAGCTGACGTTTCGATGCAGCGAGCTGAAGCAAGGGCCATCCCTGGAATTGCCCGTTGAAGAATCGATCCACCTGCTCGCGCTGTTGGCCGCGGCCGCGCACGTGGCCGAGAATCTCCTCGCGGGAGCGCAGCTGATCCTCCGTGAACTTCACGCCCTGCTCGCCGTAGAACTGCCGGGTGACTCGCTGGGCCCAACCCGAAAAATCCTTGAACAGGAGCGCCGCGGGTGCCTCATCCATATAGATGCCGGGAGCCCGCCGCTTCTCGGCGTTCTCGATACGCTCGACGTCGGGCGGATGTGAATCCCAGTAACGCGTGGTAGTGCGCTCACGCATTTCATGTTCGATCTTCGTGAGCCGCGTGGAGTTGAACTCACTCGCATGCGCCGCGACCGCTTCCGGCAGATTGCGCAGCAGCCGGTGCTCCTGCCACGCCTCGATGTTGGCCTG
>JBDZVF010000133.1:0-11533 GCA_040255575.1 Pseudomonadota bacterium
CGCGCGGCGGTGTGGGACACGGTTCAGTTCGCCCTGAACGGCATCATGTTCGTGGGGCTGGGCGAGCAGCTGCCGGCAATCTTCCAGGGCGCTGTCGATGTGGTACGCCAATCGAACCACGAGAATCCGTGGTGGCTTGCGGTATACGTGCTGGTGATCAATCTGGGGCTCGCCGCCTTGCGGTTCGCGTGGGTCTGGGTGTCGTTGTACGTGTCGTATCGCCTCGCGAGGCGCAAAGGCGATACGCAGCGCGTACCGCCGGGCTGGCGGGTGGTCGCAGCGATGTCCGTGGCCGGTGTGCGAGGAGCGATCACGCTCGCCGGCGTGCTGACATTGCCGCTCACGTTGCTGGACGGCTCGCCGTTCCCGGCGCGCGACCTCACGATCTTCCTTGCCGCCGGCGTCATTATTCTTTCGCTCACCGCTGCGAGCATCCTGTTGCCGCCCTTGCTGCGAGGGCTGCAGGTGCCCACCGAGAAAGCCGAGGATGATGAGACCGACTTCGCGCGCGGGGAAGCGGCGAAGGCCGCGATTCGCGCGATCGAAGAAGCGACACACGAGATGGCGAGCGGCCACAGCGATGCGGATCAATACGCCGAAGCGGCCGGCCGCATCATGGAGCTGTACCGCCGTCGACTCGAAGGGCACGTGGGCGGCGAGAACTCCGTTCGAGTGCGACGCACGGCGGCGGTCGAGCGCAGGCTGCGCCTCGTGGCGATTCGTGCGGAGCGCGAGATGTTCTTCGCCCTCGCTCGAGGCAAGCGGATCTCCGACGCGAGCTCACGCGCGCTGGTGCGGGAGATCGATCTGCTGGAAGAGCGCTTCGTGAAGATGGGAGCGCAACATTAGTCGCTGATCGCGACTCAGGCGCGCGACGCAGGCCTCGAGAGGGCCGCCAGATCCCAGTCGATCTGGCGACACTTCACCCTCTATGGTTGAACCCCTGCAGTTCGGCGCTACTGGAAGTTCCGACGGAACGTCACGTACCACTGCCGGGGCGCGCCGGGTTGCCCTTCGACCGTCGCCTCGCCGAAGGGCGTGAGGTCGAAGATGTTGAGCAGATACTCGTGGTTCGTTAGATTGCTGACGCCCACGGCCGTGGTCCACGTTCGTTCGCTCGAGGCGTATTCCAGCCGGACGTTGTGCAACGTATAGCCACCCGAGCACGACGTGAGCGTGGTGACGGCAGAGCAGATCTCGGTTTGCAGGTACGCGTCG
The DNA here is from genome assembly GCA_040255575.1 of Pseudomonadota bacterium. Taxonomy (GTDB): domain Bacteria; phylum Pseudomonadota; class Gammaproteobacteria; order Steroidobacterales; family Steroidobacteraceae; genus JADGHX01. The sequence goes on from JBDZVF010000133.1 coordinate 1,219, forward strand.
TATCTCGGCGTGACGGTTGAGCCGTTCGGGAGAAAGAGCGAGTACTGCACCGAGGCCGAGCCGTTCCACTTCGGCACGTACACCGGCTGCCCGGTCGCCGTGATGCCGCCGGTCAGCGGATCGCTTGCCGAGAAGCTCGTGTAGCCCGTTTGGCCCTGGATCTGCAGGCCTTCGATCGGGCGATAGTCGAGCTCCAACTCGCCGCCTTTGATCTTGCCCGGTGAGTTCACGTAGTTCGTTCGTGGCAGAAGCCCCAGACACGGCGCGCCCCCTTCGGGATCCGGAACGCTGCCTGGCACGGGTACGCCAGCAGGCGTCTTGATGCACTCGACGCCACCCGCCGGAACGATGCGCTGTTTGTAGTCGCTGTAGAAGCCAGCGAGGTTGAAGCGCAGTGTGCGGTTGAACAGGTCGCTCTTGAAGCCGAGCTCGTACGCGGTCATGTTCTCGCCCTTCACCGCGACGAACTGCGAAGGCTGGAACGGCCGCGGGTTATACGCGGGCGGACGATATCCGGTGGAGACCGACGCGTAACCCAGCACCGCCGTCGAGAACTGGTAATCGAAGCCCGCGCGCCAGTCCCAGCGCGTGCCGTCCGAATCGACCGGCGTCTGGAAGATGGTGTTGTCGAAGTCGTCGTGCTTGCGGTCGTCGGAATAGCGCAGGCCGAGCGTGACGCGCGCGGCGTCCGTCAGCGAATACACACCGTGCATGAACCCGGATTTGTTCTCGAACCTGCCGTTGTCGAGACCGTTCACGAGCAGCGAGTTCGGCAAAGCCGTGCCGGAAGGCTGAACGCACAGACCCGTGGGGTCCTGCAGGTATGCCGTCAGCGCGTCCGAGAAGCTGCAGCGCGGGCCCGCCATGAAGGCCGGCAATTGCACCGACTGCGCGCTACGCCCATTGCCGTGGTAATAGAACGCACCCACGGTCCAGTCGAGTCTGTCCCAGGCGCGGCCGCTCACCTGCAGCTCCACGGTCTTGTAGATGAAGTCCTGGAAGCCGTTCACGACTGAGTAGCCGAGCGGCGAGCCGTCCTGATCCGTGGCGAAGTAGCCGTCCCAGTCGCGGTACGCGGTGATGAGCTTCGCGTTGGCGGTATCCGCGAACTTCCAGTTGAAGCTCGCAGAGATGCCTTTCTGCTGGAGTGAGGTCTTCGGCTGGAAGACGAGGCCCGAGTATGGGTCGGTGAACGTCGAGTAGGTCACGCGCTTGTCGTTGGTCAGAAAGCGGGTGTCATAGGGCACGCCGTAGGTCTGCGCCATCGCCTCATTCCAGCGGACGCTGCCGGGGCATGGTGTCGGCGCGCTGGCGCAGTCTGAGCCGGGAGGCACGATGCTCACCATCCAGTCGGCGCGCGCTTCTGAATCGTCCTTCTGATAATCGAGCGCCATGTCGATATCGAAGATGTCGGATGCCACGAAGCGGAACTGCCCGCGGGCGCCGACGACATCCGTGCCGCCGAGCGTGCCCGTCTGGCAATCGGAGCCGCGATTCTGCGTGGTCGCGGGCAGCGTGCCGGAGAGCGAGGGGTTGGCGCACACGAAGTCGATGATGCGCTGATAGCCCGTCTGCTTTTTCGATACGCCGGTGATGCGCGCGAACAGCCTGTCTGGGATCAGCGAGAAGTCGTAGCCGGCGCGCAGGTCGACGCGATTGAACTCGCCTACCGTCGCTTCGACGTATCCGGTGTTGTCGCCTGTCGGTTGCTTGGATACGTAGCGCACGGCGCCGCCGATCGAGCCGCGTCCGAACAACGTGCCTTGCGGTCCGCGCAGCACTTCGACGCGCTCGATGTCGAGCAGGTCGAACTGCGAGGCCATCGTTGTCGGGTAATACACGTCATCGACGTAGATGCCGACGCCCGGCTCGAAGGCGAAGTTGAAATCGTTCTGCCCGACGCCGCGGATGTATGCGGTCATCGTGTTGCCGTAGGCCTGCTGCGCAGGCCGGAAGCTCGCGTTGGGCACTGTGTACGCGATGTCGGACGTCGCGGTGAAACCGCGTGTCTGAATGTCTTCCGCCGTGATCGCGGTGATTGCGATGGGCGTCTGCTGGAGGTTCTCTTCGCGATAGCGCGCGGTGACGACGACTTCTTCCAGTCCGCCGCCCGCGGTCGCCTCCGGCGCGGCTGCCTGGGCGCGGGCGGGTGAAGAGTTCAGAAGCGATAGGGCCACGGCCATGGCGACCGTGGTCGCGCCTGGCGCGACTAGCTGTTTCATTGATCCCCCTCCAGAAATGGATGACGGACCGGATGTGGCGCGAAAGGCACGGATCACGTCGGCACGCTCGAATCGCCCCATCCGGATCTGCACTCGCGGGCGCAAACTGTCACGTCCGCGCAGAGGACACACGATCCACACCGAACAATGAATAGACTGAGAGCGAAATGGCTACCTGACTCAGCATCGAGACAGGCGCGCGGTGGAGCGGGGCGGACGGTGCCGGCAGCGCGGCCGTTGATTGTTGCGCCCAGCCAACAAAGGCGCCACCTAGGTTCGAAGGCAGTCGAGCCCTCCCATTCTTCACGCGGTGTGGCGCCCCGCGCTCAGGTGTGCTCGACAAGCTTGTCTGAAAGGGTAGTAAGCCTTGATCAGATGGGAAGTGGCACCTCCCCGCGATAACGCGCTGACGCAATCAGCACACGCGAACGCTGTATCCCGGCGGATATGCGCCATCGAGAAACCCCATCGCCTGCGATAGAATTTTTTTGGTCAGGGTCGCGATTCCGCCTGACCCACAAAACGAAAACATTAGGGGGCTTTGTAGTGCCAATTGCGTTATACGAGCGTATTTCCGCGTCTGCTCGAATTCGGGCTGCGGTACGGGTTGCACTGTGTCTGGCGGTTTCCAGCACCATCGCGACCACGGCCATGGCCGCCGAGGGCGATGAGCTCGCCCAGGTGGTGGTGACCGCGCAGTTCCGTGAGCAGAATCTGCAGCAGACACCCATCGCTATCACCGCTGTCAATTCCGAGATGCTGGAAGCGCGCAGCCAGGTGAGCGTCAATGAGATCGCGGCGCAGGCTCCCAGCGTCACGCTTGCCCCGCAAGGCGGTCCTTACGGTCCTTCCATGGCGGTGTACCTGCGCGGCGTCGGTCAGGCGGATTTCAATCCCGCCTTCGAGCCGGGCGTGGGGATGTACGTCGATGACGTGTACTTCCCGACTCTCACCGGCTCGATCATGGATCTGCTCGATCTCGATCGCGTCGAGATTCTGCGCGGCCCGCAGGGGACGCTCGCTGGACGCAACTCCATCGGCGGCGCGATCAAGCTTTATTCGCGCCTCCCGCGCGGCGACAACACGGGGTCTCTTTCGCTGACCTACGGCTCACGCGACCGCGTGGATGTGCGCGGCAGCTTCGATTTCGCCATCACCGACAGCCTGTTTGCGCGCGTGTCGGGCGTTTCCAAGAAACAGCAGGGCTACGTCAAGCGCCTGGACTATGGATGCGTGTTCCCGAACAGTGGCATCCCGCGAAATATGTCCTACAACACGGACTGCGTGCTGGCCCGGGAAGGCGAGGTCAACTATGACGCCGTCCGCGCCATTCTGCGTTGGGACAACAATGGCCCGGTCTCTTTCACGCTGATCGGCGACTACACCGATGACGATCGGGTGACCACCCCGTCGGTTCTGGTGGCGGCCAAGCCCATCGGGCCTGCGCCGAACGGCTTCACTCCCAATGCTGACGTGGACCCCTGGGGCACGGGGCTCGGCCTCGATGCATTCGTGCCGCCGCCGGAGTCGTACTACAACTACGGCAGCTACACGATGGTGGAGACGGCCAACCGCCCCTCGCGATTCACGGCGGGTCGCAGTTTCTTCAAGAGCTGGGGCGCTTCCGGCAAGCTCGATTGGAACATCAACGAGCATCTGCAGCTCGAGTCGATCACCGCTTATCGCGACTACGACTCCGGGTTCCAGAACGACAACGATCTGTCGCCGCTCAACCAGCAGATCGGTGACGGCACGCAGCCTCTGCGGGCCTTCAGCCAGGAAGTGCGGCTCAACGGCGCCTTCGGCGAGGGCGACAGGGTCGAATGGACGCTCGGCGGCTTCTACATGGATCAGCGCTCGTGGTACCCCTCATATCAGGATCTGCGCTATTCCCTGCCGGCGTTCCAGCAGGATGATCCGATCGATGCCGATGCGAAGGCGGCGTTCGCGCACGTGAGCTTCAAGGCGACCGATCACCTGACCTTGATCGGCGGCTTGCGGTACACGGAAGAGACCAAGGAGTACAAGTTCTCGCGCAGGACGCCGGATGGCGGGCCGCATCCCTCGCTCGGTGGCCTCGATGGCGTGGTGGGTCCGTATTCGGGCAACAAGGTCGACTGGCGCGCAGGCCTGCAATACCAGTGGACGGATGCACTCATGACCTATGCGCAGGTCGCCACGGGCTTCAAGGGCGGCGGCGTGAATCCGCGGCCGTTCTATCCCGAGCAGGCCGTGGGTTTCGCACCGGAGAGTCAGACCTCCTACGAAATCGGCGCGAAGACCGAGCTGTTGGAGCGTCGCCTGCGTTTGAACACGGCGGTGTTCTACTCGGACTACAAGGACATCCAGAGTGGCGCGACCACGTGTCCGCCGCAGTTCGTGACGAGTGGACCGGTGTGCTCGCTCATCCTCAACGTCGGCACCGCGGAGGTGAAGGGCGTCGAGATCGAGAGCACGTTCGAGCCCATCAGCGGGTTGAGCTTCGATGCCTCGGCGAGCTACATCGACTTCGAATACACGAAGGTGAGCGCGCTCGCGCAGGGTGGGGCGATTGAGGTGGGCAACACCGCACCTTACACGCCGGAGCTGAAGTGGAGCCTGGGCGGGCAGTACATCTACAGGTTGGGCAGCGGCTACACGCTCACGCCACGCCTGGACGTCTCTTACAACGACAAGGTGTACACGACCACGAACAACCTGGAACGCAGTGCTATCGATTCCTACACCATTGCGAACGCGCGCCTGACGTGGCGCGACGAGAACAAGGGTATGGAAGCCTCGCTCCAGGTCACGAACCTGTTCGACGAGTACTACTACCGCACCATGTACGACGCCTGGGAGCGCTCGGGAATCATTACCGCCTCGCCGGCGCCGCCGCGCGAGTGGGCAGTGACCTTCAAGAAACTGTTCTAGGCGAACCTCGGAACGACAGGTCGGAAAAGCGGCCCGCCGGCGCATCAGCCGGCGGGCCTTCTTACGACGCGTCCAGCAGACTTCCCAAGACCTTCGGGTCGAGTGGTTTGACGAAATGATGGTCGAACCCAGCCTCGGCGGTACGGCGGCGGTCCTCTTCCTGGCCCCAGCCGGTTAACGCAGCGAGCACCACCCGTTCCAGGCCGGGCAGCGCGCGCAGCCGGCGTGCCACTTCGAAGCCATCCATTTCCGGCATGCCGATGTCGAGCAGGATCACGCTCGGCGAATACGATGCCGCCATCGCCAGGGCAGTCGGCCCGTCGTGCGCGACCCGCACTTCATGGCCCTGCAAGCGCAGTAGCATGGCGAGGCTCGTCGCGGCGTCCTGGTTGTCGTCGATGACCAGAAGGCGTTTGCCGGACGCAGGCGCTTCCTGCAGGCTCTCTTCATCCGTTTCGACGATTCCCGCGCGCGGTTGAGCCATGAGAGGCAGGCGCACGACGAACTCGCAGCCTTTCCCCAACCCGGCGCTATGTGCCTCCACGGTGCCGCCGTGCATCTCCACGAGATTCTTCGCCAACGTGAGGCCTATCCCGAGACCGCCGTGCGCCTTGGTCGACGTCTGGTCCGCCTGAACGAACAACTCGAAGACGTGAGGCAGCATATCGGGCGCGATGCCTATGCCGTCATCCCGCACTCGCAGGACAACGTCACCGCCTTCGCGATCTGCCGAGATCCAGATGTGGCCGTTGGCGTCCGTGTATTTGGCAGAGTTGGTCAGCAGGTTGCCGATGACCTGCGTCAGCCGCACCGGATCGGCATCGACGAGCAGTGATTCCTGCGGCACGGACACCTCGAGGCGGTGTCCCTGAAGCTCGATGAGCGGTTGCGCCGTCTCCACGGCCCGGGCCACCACGGTGGCCAGTTCCACGGGTTCTCTGTGCAGGTCGATCTTTCCGCGCATCACCCGGGAGACGTCCAGGAGATCATCCACGAGCCGCACGAGATGGCGAACCTGCCGCTCCATCATGGCGCGCGTTTGCTGGACCATCCCGGCCTCGACGCGCGCCATCTTCAGGATCTGAAGCGAGTTCTGGATAGGCGCCAGCGGGTTGCGCAACTCGTGGGCGAGAGTCGCCAGGAACTCATCCTTGCGGCGGTCTGCATCCCGCAGCGACGCGAGCAGGTCTTCTTTGCGCCGGTTGGCCTCGGCCAGCTGGTCGACGCGGATCCGAAGTTCTTCTTCCAGGCGCTTGCGGGCAGTGATATCCACCAGCACGCCGGGCATTCGTGCAGGGCGCCCGGCGCTGTCCCGCTCGACCACGCCTCGTGCGATCACCCATGAAACGGAACCGTCGGCCTGCACGATCCGATAGTCCGCTTCGTAGGGCTCGCCGGATTCGACGGAATGGTTCAGGGTCGCGATCGTCCTGTCCACGTCATCGGGATGGATGGACTTGATGTACTGGTCCAGCACAGCGCCATTGCCGTCGGAGGAGGACAGGTTGAAGAGCTGCGCAAGCTTGCTATCGACGAACAGCCGATTGTTCGGGATATCCCAGGTCCATGTGGATATCGCGCCCGCATTGAGCGCCGCGTCGAGCCGCGCGCGCGCGTCCATGAGCGCCAGCTCGGCTTGCTTGCGCTCGGTGATGTCCCGTGTGAAGCAGCGGGTGTGGCTGAACCGACCATCGACCCACATGACACTGGTGTCGATCAGCACGTGCTTGATCGATCCATCCTTGCACTTGAGCCGGGCAGGGTACTCGACCAGCTTCTCCCCGGCCTCCAACCGCTGCAGGATGTCGCGAATGACGTGCTCATCAGCATGGAATTCGGTGATGGAGCGCCCGAGGTACTCTTCGCGGCTGTAGCCGAGCATCTCCAGCTCGGCTCGATTGGCGCGCAGGATCTTTCCGTCCGGGCCCACCCAATGCAGGCCGATGGTGGCGTTCTCGAAGAACTCGGAGAGCTCCTCTTCACTCTCGCGCAGCTCGTCCTCGGCAGCTTTGCGTTCGATGAACTGGCCGACGCTCGCGGCGACGGAGCTCATCATCTCCAGGAGGTCAGCGTCGCTCTCGCGGCTGGCCTGAGTGAAAAACTCGATGACTCCGGGGGTTCGGTCGCCCGTGATGACGGGGCACGCGAACGCGCTGCGCAGACCGTGTTCGCACGCATTCGCGACTCGTGGGAAGTTTTCGTCCGTGGACAAGTCCGGTATCCACTGCGGTTGCCCGCTGCCCCATACGCGGCCGGGAAGCCCTTCGCCGCGTGCAAACGAGCGGCTGGCGCCCGCGTCCGTGAAGCGTGCCAGCTGCAGATCCGGCCGGTGCCACTCGGCGACGCACTGGAGGCGCTGGTTTTCCTGATCGGGGAGCCAGAAGCAGCCGATGTCCCATCGCAGGTTCTCGCAGACGGCCCGCAACACGCCGGCGGCCGCCGCCTGCACCGTTGTCGACTGATTCAATGCCTGGGTGACCGCAAGACGCGCAGTGCGGAGCTGGTCCCGCCGTCGTTGTTCCGTGACGGTGCGGAAGATCGTGACTACGCCCTTCATCTGGCCGTCGGCGCTTCGAATGGGAGCGGCCGATTCGTCGATCGGTCGCTCTGTCCCGTCCCTGGCGATCAGCACGATGTCGTTCGGCATGCCCACGATCCGGCCTGCGCGCCGGACCTTCGCGACGAGGTTCTCGAGCGGCTCGCGGGTCCGCTCATCGAACACCTGGAACACGGTGTCCAGCGGCTTGCCCTGCGCTTCTGCCGATGTCCAACCGGTCAAATCCTGAGCTACTGCGTTCAGGAACGTCACGCGGCCGTCGCCGTCCGTCGCGATGACGGCATCGGCGATGCTGTCGAGGGTTACCCGCAGCCATTCACGCTGCGCGCGGAGCTCATCTTCGACCTGGCGCCGCTGTATCACGACCGCTGTCTGGTTGGCTCCGACTCCCAGCAGCAATCGGTCTGCCTCGGTCGGGAAATCTGCGTTGGCGGAGCACGCGATGAGTGCTCCCTGGTTGCCGCCGACACCGAAGCGAACGACCGCGACGTGTAGCATTCCGGATCCAGACGGATCCGGGATCGTGATGGGCTCCGCGCGATCCATCTGCAGCAAGGGAGCGAGTGCCGTCTTTGCCGCTTCGTCAGCCTTGGGGTCGCGGTGCCGGCTGCGAATGACCTCGACCGGCAGGTTTCCCGTCTGACACAACTGAAGGTAGACACACTCGAGCGACAGGGTCGCGAGCAAGGCGTCGCACAAGCTCCGGGCGACGCTCTCGAAGCCCAGGCCACCCCACATCTCCGGCAACGTCGTGAGGGCGATCAGGTCCCGCATCGTCCGCCGCAGGCGGCGGTTCTCTTCGAGCGCGGTCTCGAGTGGCCCCTGGTGCAGGTTTTCGGGAATTTCCGGCGACGCTGCGCCCATCGCCGTCCTCCGTTCTGAGCATTGGCTGGCTGGAAGCATAAACCAGTGCGAGCGCGGCGCCTCTTTCCCGCGACTCGCGCGAAGGGGTGGTGCGTGGAAGTTGAGCGCCGCTGAAGCGGCGCCGAGGCCAGCAAGTGGCGTGCCGCTGAATGGCTCGGCAATGGCGGACATTCAAGGCTGGATCGACGCGCACCTGGTGCCGGACATCTCGCGCGGCGGACGCGAGTTGCGCACGAGTCCCGAGCACTCGGCAACGCGCCACGCGTAGCCCTGCGCGATGTCACGCGGATGCGCGACTCAGCAGTCGCGCCGTGACCTTGAGATCCTGTGTCTCGAAGCCTTCGGTGAACTGCCCGTAAAGCGCCGAAAGCAGTTGATAGGCCTCATCGCGCCGTCCTTGCGCCAGCCGCAGCTCACCGAGACTGTTGGTGGCTCGCAGCTCCCAGCCTTTCGCACCCTGGCGGCGCGCGCACGCAATCGATCTTTCGAGACAACTCTCAGCGGCAGTGATCTCGGGGGGAGACGTTGCGAGCAGAAGGCACGCTTTCACTCGGAGCAACTCCGCCGTCTCCCAGGTGTCCTGGTCGGCGGGTGTCGGCGCGAGCGCATCGTCGATAACGGAGCGCGCCTCCTCCGCCTCGCCCTTCGCGACAAGCCCTTCGGCCAACGCACATGCCGTGACGGTGCGCATGAGGTTCTTCGGGCTGCGGGCCTTCATGTCCCCGAGCGCGGTGCGCAGCAAGGCCACACCGTCATCGAGCATGCCGCGACGGACCAGCAGCTCTCCCTTCAGCGCAAGTGCTTCCGTGTGGAACCAGACCAGGCGGCCTTGCCAATGTGGCTGCCCCATGACTCTTTCGATGATCTCTTGCGCGGTCACCAGGTCGCCGCACCACACGAAAACATGGCACGCCAGCAGCAGCGCATAGCTTTGATTGGCCGGCGTGGTCTCCTCGACCCCAGTGATGGCTTGCCTGGCCGTGTGTAGTGCCCGGTCGGGGTACCCGCACAGCCACTGCACACGAGCAAGACCGTTCAGCCCACGATACCGATAAAGGATCCCGAGATGCTGCGCGTTCGGGCCATCGAGAGCATCGGCGTGTGAAAAGCCCCGCTCAAACAAGCTAAGCGCGGCTGGCTGATTGCCGAGCGCATACTGCGAGGAGCCTTGGAGCCAGTCTGCGATGGCGAGGTGTGCGGCATCGTTCGTCGTTCGCGCGACGGCTTCGATCTCTTCCGACACGACGAGCGAGCCCCTGAAGTCGGTGATCCGATGCGAGTAAAAGTGCAGCGTTGCGAGCAGTCGCATCCGGGATTGCGTCTCGCCCAGCTGACGCGCGATCTCGAGGCCTCGTATGAGGGCTGCACGCACCTGCGATCCGCCGGTGAACATTGATGATATTGCGAAGGCTTCCTGCAGAACGAGCTCGCGTGCGTCCCCTCGCATCGAATCGTCTAGATGTGCCAGCGCAGCTTCGCTCCACCTGCGACATTCGCTCCATAGCGAAAGCTCCAGGAGAAGAGGAGAGGCCACGGCGGCGAGGTCGATTTCCAGCGCAGTGTTTTGCGACTCGGGCCGCGTGTTCGCGTAAGCGGCACACCACTCCAATGCGGCACGCAAGTTGGCGAGGTGTTCGTGCCTTCCATCGGATGCGGATCTCAGAACCCGGATGAAGTGACGGGCATGGCGTTCGGCGGTCGCATCTCGCTCGCCGCACTCTTCGAGGCCGAGTCGGGCCGCGTGTCGCGACTCCGCGAG
>JBDZVF010000133.1:11543-14183 GCA_040255575.1 Pseudomonadota bacterium
AGGCGATAGCGAGTGGCGCCTTCGTGGGTGTGGGCCACCGATATCAGTGACTTCCCGACCAGTGTTTCGAGCACGGCTTCGAGATGATCCTCCGTATTCGCCGCGACGGCTCGCGCCGCCTCGAGTGAGAAGGGGCCGACGAGAACCGACAGTCTCCTCAGCACGAGCTGCTCGGTTTGCGCCAGCAGTCCGTAACTCCAGTCGAGCAACGCATGGAGCGTCTGGTGTCTCGGAAGTGCTGTGCGGCGCCCGGGCCAGTGCAGGCCGAGACGCTTGTTCAGGAGGTCTGCCGTGCCCGCGAGCCCATAGGTACCGACCCGGCCGGCTACGAACTCGAGCGCCAGCGCGATTCCGTCGAGCCGGCCGCAGATATCCGCGACGATTCGCGCGGTGGCATCGTTCAGCTCGAAGCGGCGGTCGCTCGCGATCGCGCGCTCGACGAAAAGTCTGACAGCCGGGAAGGTCAGCGCCGTTGCCGCGCTCACGGGCCCGCCGGGTGGCGGGCTCTCCAGAGGCTGCAGCCGCTGGAGATGCTCGCCCTCAACGCGCAGTGCCTCCCGGCTCGTGGCCAGGATATGGACTTGCGGCGCATGGATGAAGATCGCTTCAGCGAGAGCCGCGGCCGCGTCGATCACGTGCTCGCAGTTGTCCAGGATCAGGAGCATTCGCGCTGTGCCGAGAAACCCCATGAGCGTCGACATGGCGTCCGCGCTCTGTATCGGCAGGCCCAGCGTCGAGCCGACCGTTGCCGGTAGCAGGGCGGCCTCCGCCATCGCACCGATATCGACGAAGCACACGTTGCCTGCAAATTCGCCGAGCATCGCGTGAGCGACGGACAGGGCGACAGTCGTCTTGCCCATTCCGCCGGGGCCAACGATTGTCACGAAGCGATCGGTGAGAATGTCCGCGGCGATTGCGCGAACCACGGCATCACGCCCAATCATGCGGGAGAGCGCGGGCGGCAGCGCGCCCGCTTGCGGTACTCGCGAGGGCGGTGTTGGCGGCCGGCGGTCCTGAGCCATTGCGGGCTCGTCTGTGGGCCTGGTCCCTACCGGGCCAGCCGGCACCCGTGTGATGGGAGCGACGAACGCATAACCCTGGCCCGTTACGTTCTCGATATAGCGGATGCCGCCTGCACCGTCCCCGAGAGTCTTGCGGAGCGTGCTCAGGTGCACGCGCAGATTGCCGGGGTCGACGACGAGGCCACGCCACGCGTGCGCGATCAGTTCCTTGTGGCTGACGATTTGCCCCGCGCGCTCGACGAGGACGGTGAGGATGTCGAAGGCGCGATCGCCGAGAGGCAGGGGAACGCCATCTTTCTCGACCACGCGAGCTCTCGGGTACAACCGGAACGGCCCGAATGAGACGCTTTCATTGTCAGAGCGGCTCATCGTGAAGGCCCTGCATCCGCAAATCGGTTCGAGACTAAGCGGGCCGAGGTACGGAAGGCAAGGTGCCGTGCCGCCCGCCTGGACGAGCCCTCGGACAGGGCGGTTGGCTGCTCGTCCCACGAGTTCGCTCGGGCGTTCAAGTAGACGCTGCCGGCTGCAAGCCTTCCCGGACGTGCTCCGCGAGAATCTTGGCATGTCTCACGTGAACTAGTGGGAGAGAGATGATGCAGATTTCCGTGCCTGCCGCGTACCGCACCGACGGCGTGATTGCGCCATTTCGCGGCTCCGCTCGCGCCGCTCTTCGACTCAACGCACCGACGCGTCCAACTGCTGGCGCGGAGAAGGTGCTCGTGCGAGTGGCTCATCAAGTTCCGCTGATCGCCTCGGGAGTCGCCGCGGTTCTTTCGCGGTTCAGGGAGTTCGAGGTGAGTCCCCCAAACGCTTCGGGCACGGCTGATGTGTTCATCACTGACGTCGATGCGGGATTGCGGGCGCTCGGGAGGGGGGAGTTCCATCGCGTTCTCATCATAGGGCAGGACGACGGCGAGGCCGTCATACGCAAGGCGCTCGAAAGCGGCGCTCGCGGCTTCCTGCTCCAGGGCTGCAGCGTCGAAGAGCTCACGAATGCGGTCAGGGCGGTCAGTCGCGGTGGCACAGCCTTCGCGGCCGCGGTGGCGAGCCGGATCGCGGAAAGCTTTGCGTCCGAGGCGCTCACCCGGCGTGAGGATCAGGTGCTGCATTTCATGGCGCACGGGCTCTCGAACAAGGAGATCGCGCAACGGCTGGTGATCTCGCTGGGCACGGTCAAGTCGCATGTGAAGTCGATTCTCGTGAAGCTGGGAGCCTCACGCCGCACGGAAGCGGCCGCGATCGCCCAGCGGCGGGGGATCGTGCGCATCAATGGGAGTGTGAGAGTGTGAGCCTGCTCGCGGGGCGAGTGGCCGTGGTTACCGGCGACGTGGGGCGGCATGGGCGGGGCAGTGGCGTAGCCTTGGCGCGCGAGATCGAGCGCCGGTGTGCGCCAAGGGCGGTGTGCGCCAGGCCTGCGTGCGCCCACGCCGGGCGCGCGCCAAGAGCAATAAGCCGCATTGCACGCCGCTCGCCCCGAAGTTAACCTTCGCCAACGCTCAAACTCATCGCGGAGAGGTTACAGAGAACTATGCTTGCCCGAACCCCGAACTCCGCCGGGTTGATCCGCAACCGCTGACGTTCCCGGGCGTATTGCCCGCTCTCTCTCGCTCCTGCGCTC
>JBDZVF010000134.1:0-14170 GCA_040255575.1 Pseudomonadota bacterium
GTCGCGCTCGGCCTGCTGGTGGATGACTCCATCGTGGTGGTGGAGAACATCGCGCGACACCTGCGCGAAGGAAAACCACGGGCCCAGGCCGCGCTCGAGGGCACGAAGCAAATCTTCGTCGCCATCCTGGGTTGCACGGCGACGCTGATCTTTGCGTTCGTGCCGCTGGCGGCGCTGCCTGGCGGGCCGGGCAAGTTCATCCGGGTGCTGCCGGTTACGGTGATGTCGGCCATCGTCGGCTCGCTGCTGATCGCGCTCTTCATCATTCCGTTCATCGCGAGCCGCTTTCTCAAGGAGAACGAGGATCCTCACGGCAGCAAGCTGCTGCAGCGGGTGATGGGCGCGATTCACCGCTACTACAGCCCGGCGCTGCACTACTGCCTCGCGCGGCCGAAGGCGACGGCGCTGGTTGCGATCGGCGGCTCCATCGTTCTGTCCGCCGCCCTCGTCCCGATCATCGGCAGCAGTCTGTTCCCCAAGGCCGATACGCCGCAGTTTCTCGTGAGCATCGAGGCACCGAACGGCACGAGTCTCGCGGAAACGGACGCCGCCGTGCGCTTCGTCGAAGACAAGCTCGCGAAGATGCCGGAGGTGAAGAGCTGGTTCGCGAACGTCGGGCACGGTAACCCGCAGATCTACTACAACCACATCGTCCGCAAGGATGCCTCGAACTACGGCGAGATCTTCGTGCAGCTGAAGGAATACGACACGCGCGAAACCCCTCACGTGCTCGATGGTCTGCGCGCGAAACTCGATCGCTACCCCGCGGCGCGCATCTACGTGAAGGAGTTCGTCAACGGCTCACCGATCAGCGCGCCCATCGCCGTGCGTGTCGTCGGCCGCGACCTCGACGTGCTCGAGAAGCTCGCGGCGCAAGTGGAGACGCTGCTGCAAGGAACGCCAGGCACGCGCGACGTCGAAAATCCGCTGAAAGTCGCGCGCACCAACCTGCGCCTTGCGGTCGATCCTCAGAAGGCGAGTCTGCTGGGCGTGCCCACGGTCGAGTTCGATCGCGCGGTGCGCCTCTCCGTGGCCGGCGTCACCACGGGGACGTTCAAGGATCCGAGTGGTGAGCAGTACGACATCGTCGTGCGCACGCCCGTGGGGCCGCGAGCGGATCTCGACGCGCTCGGCCAGGTGCGCGTGCCGACACTGACGGGTGCGTCGCTGCCGATCTCGCAGCTCGCGACACTGGAGTTCGAGCGCGCCCCGATCCAGATTCAGCGCTACAACCGCGAGCGCGCGGCAACGATCAACTCCGACGTGCAGCGGGGATTCAACACCGCCAAAGTCACCGCGGATGTCGTGAAACGGCTGAACGCCATGAGCTGGCCGCGCGGCTACCACTACGTGCTGGGGGGCGAGGCGCAGTCGAGCGAAGAGGCGTTCGGCGGCATCGGCACGGCGATCATTGTCGCGGTGTTCGGAATCTTCGCGATCCTCGTGCTCGAGTTCGGCAGCTTCAAATCGACGCTGATCGTGCTGACGGTGGTGCCGCTCGGGGTGTTCGGCGGGCTCGTGATGCTGCTCGTCACCGGCAACAGCATCTCCTTCACCGCCTCCATCGGCTTCATCGCGCTGGTGGGCATCGAGATCAAGAACTCGATCCTGCTGGTGGACTTCACCAACCAGTTGCGCGAACAGGGCGTCGGGCTCGACGAGGCAATCGAGCGCGCGGGCGAGGTGCGCTTCCTGCCGATTCTGCTGACCTCGGCGACGGCGATCGGCGGCCTGCTGCCGCTCGCCGCGCAGAACATCGGGCTCTACTCGCCAATGGCCTGGGTGATCATCGGCGGGCTGATCTCTTCGACCCTGCTCGCAAGACTGGTGACCCCGGTGATGTACAAACTGATCCCGCCGGCCATCCCGGCCCCCGAAGCCGCTCCGCAGGCCTGGGCGGCCAGTGGGAGTCATGTGTGAACTGGTTCACGTCGGTGAGCTTTACAGTTGCCTGACAAGCCATTGCCCCGGCTTGGTCCAGAAGACTGATTTCGTTGCGCATTCCAGGTTTGGCACCGGTTTTGCTTCTTGTCCCGGCAATTTGCAATCTCGAAGCAAGGGACAAGACGAACCCATGACCAAGATGCTCAAGCTCGTTACCGCACTGGCGGTCCTGTGCCTCGGGTCGGCATCCGCCTCGGCGGGCGTCATCAATTTCGATTTCACCAATGACGGCCTGGTCACGGGCCTGGACGATTGTGGCGCGAACTGCGTGCTCCTCAAGACGGCGGGTATCGCGACGGCGACCGGGGATGTGAATCAGTCCTGGCTGTTCCAGGGTGCGATGAAGGTCTATTCGGGCAGCCCCGACCTCGGCTGGGGCGTCGGTTCAGGGCTCGGCTGGTCGTTCACCGATCTGATCGGCAATAACCTTTACGGCACGTTCACGGGCGTGGGCGACATTCTCAGCCTGTTCGGCGGTAGCGCCGACCTGACTTACACCGTTCTCGGCGGGTCCGGGATCTTCAATGGCGCGTTTGGCACCGGCACGTCCTTCGTCGAGAGCGTCCTGAGAATCTTCTTCCATGAAGAAGGCGAGATGACCGTGTACACCGCGCCCCAGTCCGTGCCGGAGCCGGGTGTGACGCTGCTGCTGCTCACGGCGCTCGGGATCATGGGTGTGATGGCCTATCGCCGCCGTCGCGCGCAGATCTGACGCAGTCGCGCACGTTCGGATGAGTGAAAGAGCGGCCTTCGGGCCGCTCTTTTCGTTTGGCGCTCCGAATCGGGAGCGATCCCGGCCCGGGATCAGCCGGCGGCCTGGAGTGCAGGGGGATGCAGGCCGATGGTGCGAGCGGCCCACTTGAGCACCGGCTGCACCCGGGGCGAGGACAGTTCCATCGCCTCCTCGTAATCCACCCAGCGACACTCGTGGTGCTCCGGACGCCCGAGCTCGGGTCGCACGGGCAGCGTGACCTCTTCGCTGTTCGTCGCCGCGACGTAGTAGCGCGCCACCTTGTTCCGGCTGTAGGGGGCCGTTTCGACGAAGGATTCGCCCCACAGAAACTGCAGATCGCTGATCAGGGTCTCTTCGGTGACTTCGCGGCGGGCAGCGCTGAGCGGATCTTCCCCCGCCTCCACCAGCCCCTTGGGGAAATCCCAGTTCCGGTAGGCGCGCAACATGAGAAAGCGCCAGCCCGAGTCGGTTTGCCGCACCACCACGACGCCGGCGGACAGGTGCGACGGACGTTCCGTTTTCATGGGCGGCGAAGAATAGCAGGACGGGGGCGGCGCGACGGATATCGTCGCGGCCCCCGTCCTTTCACTCGTCAGCCAGAACCGGGCGCCTAGGCCGCTTCAGCGGCGGCCGGGGTGGCCACCTCAGCACCCGCTGCGTGCTCGAGCACGCCCGCCACCGCATGAATGGTGGCGGCGATGCGCACGGCGCTCTGGATCGCCTCCCGCGAGACCTCGTGCTTACGCAGTTGCTTCTCGTGGGCCACGATGCACATTCCGCAGCCGTTCACGGCCGACACCGCGAGCGACAACAGCTCGAAGTCGAGCTTGTCGATGCCGGGGTTGCCGATCACGTTCATGCGCAGCCGCGCGGGCATCTGGGCGTACTCCGCATCCTCCACCAGGTGCAGAAAGCGGTAGTAGATGTTGTTCATGCCCATGATCGCGGCCGCGGCACGTGCCGCGTTGAGATACGCCTCGTCCAGTTTGTCCGCGGCGAGCGCCTCGATCTGCTTCGCGAAGCCGACGTTGCGGCTGGCGATGGCCGAAGCCACCGCCACCGCCCAGATCTGCTTCTCGTTCAGGCCGGGCGCGCCCGTGGGAGCCAGCACGGACCCAAGGTTGAGCTTGAGGTCACGTGCGTAGTCCGGAATCAAATCGCGAATCGCGTCCAGCATCGTCATGTCAGGCCGCCTTCAGGGTGTCATCACCCTTCTGCCAGTTACAGGGGCACAGCTCGTCGGTCTGCAACGCGTCGAGCACGCGGAGCACTTCCTCGGGGCTGCGGCCGACGTTCAGGTCCGTGACGTACACGAACCGCACGATGCCCTCGGGGTCGACGATGAAGGTGGCGCGCTGGGCGACACCGGCTTCGGGGTCGAGAATGCCGAGTGCGGTGCTGAGCTCGCGCTTGATGTCCGAAAGCATCGGGAAGGGCAGGTCCTTCAGCTCTTCCTTCGCCTGGCGCCATGCGTGGTGCACGTACTCGCTGTCGATGCTCACGCCGAGGAGCTGCGCGTCACGCGCCTTGAACTCCTTGTTGAGCTTGCCGAACGCGGCGATCTCCGTCGGACACACGAAGGTGAAGTCCTTCGGCCAGAAGAAGAACACCTGCCACTTGCCGGCGTGCGTCTCGTTGGTGAACGGCTGAAAGGCCTTGTTCATGTCGTTCGATACGACGCCCGTCAGCGCGAACTGGGGAAATTTCTGTCCAATACCGAGCATTGAGTCTGTCTCCTTTCGAGGGGTGCACGTAGGGTGCCCTCGGGCGGCCGATTGGTCCAATCGATTGACTTTATCCTTTCGATAGACCATATAAATCGGCAGCCATGTCAGATCTCAAACTCAAGGACCTGCGTTATCTCGTCGCGCTGGCGGATGAGCGGCACTTTGGCCGCGCCGCCCAGCGCTCTTTCGTGAGCCAGCCGACCCTTTCCGCACAGCTCAAGAAGCTGGAGGACTACCTCGGCGTGCAGCTCGTCGAACGCCAGCCCAAGCAGGTCACGCTCACGGATGCGGGGGAGCAGATCGTCGCTCGCGCGCGGCGCATTCTCGAGGCGAGCGAAGAAGTGCTGGCCCTGGCGCGCTCGCACCGCGACCCGCTCGCGGGCAAGTTGCGCCTCGCGCTGCTGCCCACGATCGGGCCGTATCTGCTGCCGCGGGTGGCCCGCCAGATTCGCAAGGCGCTGCCGCGGCTCGAATTGCAGCTTTATGAGTATCGGACAGCGCCGATGCTCGAGAAGCTGAACGGCGGCGAGATCGATCTCGGCATTCTCGCGCTGCCGGTGCCGATGGACGGGCTCGAAGCGCGCCAGCTGTACGAGGAGCCCTTCGCCCTCGCCGTGCCGGCACAGCACCGGCTGGCGAAGAGAAAAGATGTGACGGTGGACGATTTGAAGGACGAGACGTTGCTGCTGCTCGAAGACGGCCACTGCCTCCGTGATCAGGCACTCGACGTATGTAGCGGCATCGGAGTGCAGGAAAAACAGGACTTTCGGGCCACGAGCCTCGAAACGTTGCGGCACATGGTGGCCACCGGCGCCGGCATCACGCTGCTCCCGGAGCTAGCGAGCCGCAATGGCTACGGCACATCGCGTGACGTCGTGCTGCGGCCCTTCGTCGAGCCGCGGCCCCGGCGTTATGTCGGTGCAATCTGGCGCAAAACCACGGCCCGGCGCGCGGTAATCGAGGCCGTGTGCGATCTGATCGAAATGCACGCCTTGTAGGGCATAATTTCACGCTCTCGCTTCGGAGTTTCCATGTCGCCGAAAGTTGTGCGCAGGACTGTGCTCGCTTCACTGTTCGTCGCTGCGTTCGCGGCCATGCCCGCGCTCGCGCCTGCGCAGGCAACCGCGACGCTGGTCGTGCAGAACCCGTGGATTCGCAAGCCACCGCCAGGGCTCGACATGGTGGCCGTGTATTTCACGGTGAAGAATGTGTCGAAACGGGCGGTGTTCGTCGTCGGCGTGAGCTCACCGGCCGCCGCACACGGGATGATTCACGAGACCTCAACGGTCGAGGGTCAGTCCCGCATGCGCATGCGGGATCGCGTGACCGTGCCTGGCGGAGGCACTGTCTCGTTCGAGCCGGAAGGGCTGCACGTGATGCTGGGCGGGCTGAGCAAGCCGCTCGAAGTGGGCGACAAGGTGCCGATCACCCTGGAGCTCGATCGCGGTGGGTCGATCGACTTCGTGGCCACGGTTCGTCCGCTCGACGCCGAGTGAGCCCGGGCCCGTGAATCGTCCCGAGTCGCCGGCGGATCACGTCACCCCCTACGATCGCTTCGCCTGGAGCGACACTGTGGTCGAACATCTGTTGGCATCGGGTGAGCATTCTCGCGAGCTCATCGCATATTTCGGCGCGAGCGAGTATGCAGCGCTGGTCGCGCTGGCTCGGGAAGCGCACCGCGTGCCGGTGAGCGCCGATGCGCCGCGCGTCTACATCGTCCCGGGCATCATGGGCTCGCAACTCGGGCGCATGCGTCGGGAGCCGCTGCCCAACGACATTCTGTGGCTCGATCCGGTGGACATCAGCCTCGGGCAGCTGGCGCTCCTGCGATTGCCGGTGGCGGGCTCGCCACCTGTGGCCGCGCAAGAGCACAAGCATGCGCCGCTACATAATCCGCCCGTTTCGCCGCAGGAGACGCGGATTGTCTCGCTCGGTGTGGTGCTGTTCACGTACCTGCGATTGAAACTGCATTTGCGAATCGCGGGGTTCGCACCCGTTTTCCACGACTACGACTGGCGGCTCGGCATCGATGAGCTCGGTCGCGGTCTCGCGGAGCGCATTCGCGGCGAGCGCTCACGCACGATGATCGTGGCGCACAGCATGGGCGGGCTCGTGAGCCGGGTGGCGATGTCGCACGCGGGGCTCGCACACGTGGAGCGGGTTGTGCTTCTTGGCACGCCGAATACGGGGTCGTTCGCACCTGTGCTCGCGTTGCGCGGTGTGTACGCGGTCGTGCGCAAGATCGCGCGACTTTCGCACAGCCAAACGGCGGAGTCGCTTGCAGCGGAAGTCTTCAGCACGTTCCCGAGCCTGTATGACCTCTTGCCCACATCCACCGTCGAGGGTGCTCCGGACTTTTTCGATGCGGGCGCGTGGCCCGAGAAGGGCCCGCAGCCGAACCCGCCGCTGCTTTCGAGGGCGCGGGAGGTGCTGGGCAGGCTCTCGCGCGGCGATGAGCGCTTCGTGAACATCATCGGCGCGGGGCAGGAGACGGTGACTCGCGCCACGCGCAGGAACGGGGAGTTCGTTTACACGATCACCCGGCATGGTGATGGCACGGTGCCGGTGGCCTATGCGCAGCTGCCCGGTGCGCGCACTTACTACACGACGGTTGCGCACAGTGAGTTGGCGCGCGATGCGTCCGTCGCACACGCTGTGGCAGACGTGCTGCGCACCGGTGAAACCGAACGCCTCGCCGGAAAGTGGTCCAGCAACGGCAGAGCGGAAGCGCAGATCAGCGACACGCAGCTTCGCCGAACGCATAACGACAAGGTTGATTTCGCGCACATGGAGCCGGAGGCACGCCAGGCGTTCCTGCGCAATCTGAACGAGCCACCGCGGTTGAAGCTCTCGGTTCCCGGGCCAAAGGGGCGCGGGGGCCCCAGGCAACCGGCATCGCGGACGAGAGTTGCACCCAGCTCGCGCGGCGGCGCGAATGCCAAGAGCAGAGCAGGTGCGAAGGCCTCAGCGAAGGCAAGCCGCCGCGGCGGCAAGGCAGCAGGAGTAGCAAGGAAACTGACTCCATCAGAAGGCCGCCGCGCAAAGCACCCGGGGCGCTCGACGGCTGCCTCCAGGAGTGCGGGCGCAAAACGCCAACGCCGTAAGCTCACCAACCGCGCGGCCGGGGCCGCGCGCGCAGAACCCAAAAAGTCTCCGCTCCGTAAGCCACGCGCCGGATCCAGCGTGGCACGGCCCTCACATCGCCGCACCAGACGACGCGTGACAACGCGTCGTTGACGCCGCTCCCGTGAGCACGATCGTCTGGTTCAGGCAGGATCTCCGTCTTGCCGACAACCCGGCGCTCGATTCCGCCGTCCAACGCGGCGAGCCCATTCTTCCCCTCTATATCTGGTCACCCGCGGATGAAGGCGACTGGCCGCCCGGCGCCGCATCCCGCTGGTGGCTGCATCACTCGTTGAAATCTCTGGATGAGGCCCTTCGCGTCCGCGGCTCCCGTCTCATCCTCGCCAAAGATCACGGGGGAAACGGCGGTGCACCCGGGCTACTCGCTCATCTCGCTAAGCGAACCGGCGCAACCGCCGTCTATTGGAATCGCCGCTACGAACCCGCCGCCATCAAATGCGCCGCGGCGGTAACGAAGGCGCTGGCCGCTCACAACATCGAAACAGCATCCTTCAACAGCGCCCTGCTCGCGGAACCTGCAGAGGTGTTGAACGTCAGCGGCAAGCCCTACCGCGTCTATACCCCCTATATGCGGCGGCTGATCCGCGATCTCGCGCCGCTACCTGTGCTGCGTGCGCCCGCAACGCTTAGAGCGCCAGCCGAGTGGCCGCAGAGCGTGTCGCTTGCGTCGCTCGATCTGCTGCCGACAGTCGAGTGGTACGCCGGCCTGGCCGAACGCTGGCGGCCAGGCGAGCAGAACGCTCGCCGAAAGCTCAAACACTTCATCACGCACAAGCTCGCGCGCTACAGACAAGACCGCGACACACCCGCTCTCGACTCAACCTCGGGATTGTCACCTCACCTGCACTTCGGCGAGATCAGCCCGAGACAAATCTGGCACGCGCTGGGCCCGCAGGGCCGCAGCTCCACCTTCCTGCACGAGTTGATCTGGCGCGAGTTCGCATACCATCTGCTCTACCACTTCCCCGAAACGACGACGCAGCCGCTGCGGCCCGAGTTCGCCGCGTTCCCGTGGAAGAAGAACAGGAAACTCCTGCACGCCTGGCAGCAAGGCCGCACCGGCATCCCCATCGTCGACGCCGGCATGCGCGAGCTCTGGAGCACCGGCGTCATGCCGAACCGCGTGCGCATGATCGTCGCGTCGTTCCTCGTCAAGAACCTGCTGCAGCCTTGGCAAGACGGCTCGCGATGGTTCTGGGATACCCTCGTCGATGCGGACCTCGCCAACAACACCCTGAACTGGCAATGGGTGGCCGGCTCGGGCGCAGACGCCGCACCCTACTTCCGCATGTTCAACCCGGTGACCCAGGGCGAGCGCTACGATCCGGAAGGCGAATACGTGCGCCGCTGGGTGCCGGAACTCGCCAGCTTCGAGGGCCACTCGATTCATTGCCCGTGGCAAGGGTCGAAGCGCAATTTGCAGCCGGCGCCTCGGCCGATCGTGGATCTCGCGGCATCCCGTGAAGCCGCGCTCGACGCGTACGCAGAAATGCGCCGACGAGCGAGACCGTAGGAGACACACTCATGGCCCTTCGCTACACCACGCTGGATGTCTTCACTGATCGCCCTTTCAGCGGCAATCCCCTCGCCGTCTTCTGCGATCAGCCGGAGTTGCCCACCGAGCGCATGCAGGCAATCGCACGTGAGTTCAATCTCTCCGAGACGGTGTTCATCGTGCCACCGCGTGACCCGCGCGCCCTGCGCCGGCTGCGCATCTTCACACCCGCGAAGGAGCTGCCTTTCGCCGGGCACCCCACGATCGGCGCGGCTCACACGTTGGTGGGCGCCGGCATCGTCGCAGACCGCGACGAGTTCGCGCTGGAACTGGAAGTGGGCCTCGTGCCCATCAAAGTGACTCGTCGCGACGGGCAATCACCTTATCTTCAACTTACCGCCGCGCGCATCCCCGAAACGCGCGGCACAGCGCCGTCGCGTGCCGATCTCGCAAGAATCTTGAGCCTGCAGGAAAACGATGTGCTGGACGGCCCGATGGCGAGCGAATGCGAGCCGGTGGCTCGGCTGCCTTGCGTGGCCGGCTGCGCATGCGGCCTGCACGCTGGTATTCGCCGTAGCGACGCTCTATCTCGAGCGCCCATGCCGGTGAAGGTTCACGCTCCCCCTCACGTCGTCAGCGCACGCACGATCTCCGCTTTGAGCTTTGAATCGGGCAGGCGCCCGCGCGCGGCGGCGAGGTTGTCTTCGAGATGGTGCACCTTGCCGGTCGCCGGGATCGCCGCCGTGACGGCCGGGTGGGCCAGCACGTACTTCAGGAAGAGCTGGCCCCAGCTGGTCGCATCGATTTCCGAGGCCCACGCCGGCAGCGGTTTGCCTCGAACCGCGTTGAACATGCTGCCGTCCTCGAACGGACGGTTCACCAGCACGGCCACCCCCTTGTCCGCCGCGAGCGGCAGCAGACGCTGCTCGGCATTGGGAGTGGTGGCGGAATAGTTGAGCTGAACGAAATCGAGCTTCTCGCGTTCGATCACCTTCGCAAGGTCCGACTGCGCGCCTACGGTGTAGTGCGTGATGCCGACGTAGCGGACGCGCCCTTCATCCTTCCAGGCGCGCAGCGTTTTCAGGTGCGTGTCGAGATCCAGGAGGTTGTGCACCTGGATGAGATCGAGCTTCGGGCGCTTCATCAGCTCGGCCGATTTCGTCATCTGCTGGACGCCGGCGCGCGCGCCGCGCGTCCACACTTTCGTGGCGATGAATGCGCGTTCGCGCATGGCGGGCGTCATGAGATCGCCGAGCACGGCTTCGGCGGTGGAGTACATGGGCGAGGTGTCGATGAGTCTGCCGCCGCCGGCGAAGAAGGCTTCGAGCACCGCCTTGAGCGGTGCGCGCTCGGCCTCGGAGCGGCCCACTTCGAAGGGGCCTGACGTGCCGAGGCCCAGGGCGGGGATTTCTTCGCCGGTGGAGGGAATGCGCCGGGTGATGAGAGGGCCGGATGCGGTGGCGGCGCCCGCGCCACCGGAGGTCGTTGCCGCGGCAGCCATCGTCAGGCCGCCCACGATCACGTCGCGTCTGTTCACGGTCGGTCTCCTGAAGACAAGAAGCCCTCAATCGCCGGGCGGCTCGGAGCGCGAAGGCGTCAGCGCTGCACCCCTCGCGCGTCAGATCAGCGCGGCGTCGGTCTCCGTCACGCTCGCAGCGCCGCTCTTCACCACGCGCGCAAGGCCGAGTGCAGCGGGCAAAACCTGTTCCGCGTAAAACCGTGCACTGTGCAGCTTCGCGTCGTAGAACGCCTTGTCCCCGCCACTCAGCTTCGTCGCCGCAATGCTGGCGGACCTGGCCATCAACCATCCACCCAGCACGAATCCGCACAGCTTCAGGAACGGCACCGCAACTGCCTGCGCCTGAGCCGGCGCGGTCTGCAACGCTTTGCCCAGCGACTGCGCGGCGTCGCTCAGCACTGCCACACCTTCGAGCGCCGCTGTCTTCGTCGCCTGCGCCCGCGCATTGCTCACCTGCAACCCGTTCAGCTCACTCGTGACGTCAGCAAGCAGCGCGCCGAGCACCGCGCCCCCGTCGCGCCCGATCTTCCGACCAATGAGGTCGTTCGCCTGAATGCCCGTGGTGCCTTCGTAAATCGTGGTGATGCGCACGTCGCGCGCGTACTGCGCGGCGCCCGTCTCTTCAATGAACCCCATGCCGCCGTGAATTTGTATGCCGAGATGCGTGACGTCGTTGCCATGCTCAGTGCACCACCCTTTCACAATCGGGATCAGCAGGTCCGCGCGTGCCTGCGCCTTGGCGCGAGCGGCGTCATCACCGTCGTGCTGCGCGATATCGAGCTGGAACGCGGCGTACATCGCCAGCGCGCGCATCGCCTCGATGCTGGACTTCATGGTCAGCAGCATCCGTTTCACGTCGGGGTGATGAATGATGGTCGCAGGGCCCTCCGCCGCCGCCACTGGCGGCTTGCCCTGCACACGTGCCCGAGCCCAATCCACCGCGCGCTGATAGGCGCGTTCCGCGACCGAATACCCCTCGAGCCCCACGGCCAGACGCGCGGCGTTCATCATGATGAACATGTACTCGAGGCCGCGGTTGGGCTCACCAACGAGATACGCCACCGCGCCTTTGTCGTCCCCGAACGCAAGCGTGCACGTCGGGCTCGCATGGATGCCCATCTTGTGCTCGATGGAAACACAGCGCACTTCGTTGCGCGCACCGAGTGAGCCATCGTCGTTCACGAGGAACTTCGGCACGACGAAGAGCGAGATGCCACGCGTGCCAGCCGGCGCGCCGTCGATGCGCGCGAGCACCATGTGAATGATGTTGGGCGTGAGATCGTGCTCGCCCCAGGTGATGAAGATCTTCTGCCCGAAGAGCCGAAAGTGCTCGCCATCGGGCGCCGCGCGCGTGCGGATGAGCCCGAGGTCGGAGCCCGCGTGCGGCTCCGTCAGCACCATCGTGCCGGTCCACTCGCCGGTGACCATCTTCGGCAGATAGCGCTGCTTCTGTTGCGGCGAGCCGCACAGGTCGAGCGCTTCGACCGCGCCGATCGTCAGCATCGGGCACAGCTTGAACGACAGATTGGCGGAGGCCATGAGCTCGCGGACCGCCGAAGAAAGCGCGTTCGGCACGGCCTGCCCGCCAAACTCGGGGCTGGCGCCGAGCGCCGGCCAGCCGCCATCGACGTATTGCTGGTAGGCGGCCTTGAAGCCCTTGGGCGCCGTCACCCCTTCGGCGCTCCAGTGCGCGCCTTCGCGATCGCCACTCTGGTTCAGCGGCTCGAGTACTTCTTCGGCAAACCGGGCGGCTTCACCCAGCACCTGCTCCGCCAGCTCCGGCGAATAATCTTCGAGCCCGCGCATGCCGGCGAGGCGCTGGGCGCCCAGCAGCTCGTCCAGTACAAATCGCAGCTCCCTGAGGGGTGCCTGATACATCGATTACCTCCAGCCTTGCGGCCTGCGCGGGTCGAGGCGACTAGTCTAAGAGTGCGCGAGGGCTGGGACGATGTTGGCGGCGAGAAAATCGACAAAACGCTGTACGCGAGGATCTGCGCCCAGCGACGCTGGATACACCGCGTACAGCGACGCTGCAGGCGGCAGCTGCCACTCGGCAAGCACCTGCTTCAGCCTGCCCGTGGCAAGGCCCTGCCGGCACAGGAACTCAGGCAGCAACCCAATGCCCAGACCCGCCGCCGCAGAAGCATGCAGCACCGCCGGATCGTTCACCGTGAGCCGCGGGACCACACGAACTTCCGCGCGCTGCGAATTGCGCGAGAACTCGAGCTGAAACAGGTCGGGCCGGTCGGATTCCGGCGTGAATAGATCGTGTTGACGCAGGTCTTCCGGCTTCGTGGGCGTTCCTCGCTGCGCGAGGTATTGCGGGGTGGCGCAGAGCACCGCCGGGAGCGCGCCGAGCAAGCGATGCGAAACCGTGGCTTCAGCCGGCAGGCCCGCCCGAATGGCGACGTCCCACTCGCTCTCGCCATCGATGGGCTGCAGCGACACGTCCAGCGGCACGTCGGGGAAGTTCTCCAGGAAGCGCGGCACGAGCGGCGCGAGCAGCACGCGTCCGTACGTCGCATCGGCCACGACCCGCAGCGGCCCCGTGGCGGGCGCGTGTAGCTTGGAAACGAGCACTTGCGCGGCGTCCAGCTCGTCCACCACACGCTTGGCGTGGGGGTAGATGAGCTGGCCGGCCGGGGTGAGCGAGATGCGGCGGGTCGTCCGCTCGAGCATGCGCACACCGAGGGTTTTCTCCAGATCTGCGACCGCGCGGCTCACAGCGGCCTTGGGTACGCCCAGCGAGCGGGCGGCGGCGGAAAACCCGTTGAGGTCCACCACCTTGGCGAGAACGGCTAGCTGCGCGGGTGCCCAGAACAGGTTCAAGCGCGGGCCCAATGCTCGGACATGGTGTTGCCATTGTTTCACCCGGGAGGCGCAAGCGCCAGCCTGACGCAGTAGAATCCGCGGTCACGCGCGCCGCTTCGTACCCCGTCAGGGGCGCGGGAGGCCGTCGCGGCTCCGCTCTACTCAAACTCCCAGGATCGCCACATGAAAGTTTCCATTCACTCGCTTGCCGTCGAGCAGTTGTCGCACACGTTGAGCCAGGTTCTCGTTTTCCTCGACAAGGCCGCCGCGTACGCGGAGGCGAAGAAATTCGACACGAGCGTGCTCGTGAACGCGCGCCTCGCGCCGGACATGTTCCCGCTCGTCAAGCAGATCCAGATCGCGAGCGATAACGCCAAGTTCGGCGTCGCGCGCCTGGCCGGTGTCGACGCGCCGAAGTTCGAGGACAACGAGACGACGTTCGACGAGCTGCGCGCCCGTATCAAAAAGACGATCGACTTCATGAAGTCCGTGCCGGCGAGCGCGTTCGAAGGCGGCGAGGATCGCGACATCCGGATCGCGATCCCGAATCGTACGCTCGAGATGCAAGGCCTCGCCTATCTGCGCGGCTGGGTGCTGCCGAATGTGTTCTTCCACGTCACCACGACGTATCTCATTCTTCGCCACAACGGCGTCAACCTCGGCAAGCGCGACTTCATGGGCGACATCCAATAAGACCGCCGCAAGAAGTTAAACACGCGAACAGGGGTGACCGCATGCCGGCGTGGGCACACACCGGACGGCAGGCGGCGAACAGCGCTTCCGCCGCTTGCCACGAA
>JBDZVF010000655.1:0-2609 GCA_040255575.1 Pseudomonadota bacterium
AGTGAATCTTGCCGGCCTTGAGCCGCTCGAGGCTCGTGGTGTACCCACCGAACGGAATGAGGATGTGCTTCTGTGTGACGGCCTGATCGTGAATGACGCTGACGTAGGGCACCTTCACGCGCGTTTCGCGCTTCACCTTGCCGTCCTTGCCGATGGTGCAGATGAAGAGGTCGTCGCTGGCGAGGCCGGTCGCTTCGTAGCCGAAGGCGATCATCTCACCGGTCACGGGGTCGATCTTCGGATGCGCGGTGAACGTCTGGCTCTTCCAGGCGCCCTCGAAATCCCATGCGCCGAGCGTCGCCAGCGTGTCCGGATCGATCCGGTGCGGCAGCCCGTCTTCTTTCAGCGCGAAGAGCTTGCCCGCGTGCACGATCGGCGCGGTGTTGGCCACGGTGCGCAGATTCGGGCGTTCCGGGTCGCGCACGCTGGGATCGTCCGTGTACGGGTTGCGGTAGTAGCCGTAGAGCTGCCGATTCGCCGCCTTGTCCGCCTCGTAGCGTTTCGTGCGCACGTAGCGGCCCTTGTAGCTCACGATCCCATTCCTGAACCGAAACGAGCTGATATAGCCGTCGGAATTGAGCGGCGCGTCGTCGCGGAACATCGACGGGTACAGCCAGTCGCCGCCCACGCGGAAGAACGTGCCGTTCAGGTCCGCGGGGATCTTCCCCAGCACTTCACAATCGTGAATATCGGCCTCGAAACGCTCCGGCGTGAAGAAGCCGACATTCGTCGGTACTTTGGCGAAATCAACCATGGCGCCTCCAGGTCATCCGACCGTCGCCGCCCATGCTGATGCATGGCCGGCGGGCGCGAATGCTCCTGAGCGCGCGGCGAGATGTTCCTGAGCGAACCGGGCACGAAGGCGTTCAGGCATTGCCACGCATGCCGAGCTGGCGCTTCTGCCCGGGGGACATGCCGTAACGCCTCGCGAACACCTTGCTGAAATGCGAGAGGCTCTTGAAACCCCACGAGTAGGCGAGCTCGGCGATCGTGCCGCGTCCGGGGATGGCGCGGCTGAGCTCCTCGCAGCATCGCTCTATACGCCGGCTCAGGATGTACTCGGCAATCGTCAGCTCCTCGCCTGCAAAGGACTTGTGCAGGTAGCGCGTGCTGCAATTGAGAGCATTAGCGATGCTTGCCACCGACATATCCGGATCGCGCAGATGACGTTCGATGTAGCTGAGCACTCTGCTGCGCATGATCTCCGGGCTCGATTGCAACCAGCGCTCGCCACTGTTCTCCAGCAGCGCGACTCGCGAAAGATGCACGGCTGCGGCTGCCAGATCCGCGGCCGCGGGCTCGCCAAATCTCAGCGCGATGTCGAACGCGGAGTCGAGGATGCCGGCGAGCTGCTCGCTGCTGCGATCCTCCCGGCCAAACGCGCGCACCGTGAGCACATCCAGGTTGGGGATACCAAGCAGCTCCGCTTTTCGCAGCACGACCATGCGGTGCTCACAGCGCGAGAGGTTCAAGAGATCGAACGGCAGGTCCGCCCGAAAGAGCGTCCACATCCCCCCGGACAGCACCACCTCACGGTGCGCCTGGCGCAGTACTGTTTCCCCGGAAATCTGCAGCATGAGCTTGTAGGAACACGGGCCGCCCACCGCCGGGGCGCTACCCTGCAACTGCACGACGCGAAGCGCACCGGAGAGAATGCGTGCGAGCCGCACTCCGCCGACGTCGCACGCATCGATGCGGCCAGGGTCCTCGCGCGAGGCGTCCCACGGCTTCATGTCCCGCCACGACTTTCCGGGCGGTACGCCCACCGCCGCCTGGGCCCACAGGTCCTTCGCGGCGTATGTCGCAAGGTGGCTCACCACGGCAGCTCCTGGCCGTCGTAGTTCGTGAACCTGCCCGAATGCGCCATGGTGAGCGTGCCGATGGTCTCGATCATGTGGCTCACCGATACATCCGTGTCGATCAGATGCTTACCGGGATCGTTGGCCTGCTTTTCCACCCTCACGGCGCCTGGATGCATCGGCACGACGATAATGTTGTCCGCCTTCAGCACCGCGGCCAGATCGACCGTGATCTTGTTGAGCGCCGCCTTGCTCGCGCCGTACCAGAACGCCGCGCGGCCCGGCCGGCTGATCGTGCCGACAGTGGACGAGAGGGTAATGACCTTCTTCTGCTTGCCTGCCCGCACGCTATCGACGAACGCCTCGGTCACCATCATCGGCCCGCGCACGTTGGCCTGAAAAATGGGCCTGAAGTGCTCGAACTGCAGCGTGCCGAATCTCTGACTGTTGTCGTTGTCGTCTTCCCAGTCGCAGAGGCAGAAGATGCCGGCGTTGTTGATCAGCACGTCGATCGGCTGCCCCTGCATCTTCCTGGCGAGCCCGAACACCTGCTCCCGGCTCTGCACGTCCATCTTCTCGACGCGCACGTTGCTGTGCTTTGCCGCCAGATCGCGGAGTGTGTCCGGGGTGCTGTCGCGCCGGTGAGTGGCGATCACCGTCCAACCCTTCGCCGCGTACTCTTTGCTGAACTCGAGCCCGATGCCCGAGTTCGCGCCGGTGATGAGCACAGTATCCGCCGCAGCGAGGCTGCCGAAGCCCAGCATCATCGCGGCGGCCATCCCGACCCAGCTCCACTTGCGTGCTGTCATT
>JBDZVF010000135.1:0-14083 GCA_040255575.1 Pseudomonadota bacterium
GCGACTCCCCCTCCGGCAACCGCCCGAGCCCAATCATCCCTTCCCCCTTGATCTGCAGGCTGTCCCGGCGCACGAACGCCTCTTCCCCATCCTTCGTCTGCACGAACGTACCGTTGGTACTCTGATCAATAAGCACGAACTTGTTGCGACTGATCTCGATACGCGCATGAATCCGCGAGATCAGGTTGCCCTTGATCACAAGGTCATTGTCCTCAGCGCGCCCAATGGCCACGTTGGGACGCGCTTCGTCCAGATAAATCTCCCGATCCTGGAAGCGCAGCTTGAGCCGCATCGTCCGCGGCCCGCGCGCCTGCATGGCAATCGCCGGCACCATGCTCGTGACGTCTTCCGTCTGCCAGAGCACCTCGTAGAGAGTGACCTCACTCCCCTGCCCCTTGATCATCGCCACATCGATCTGCCGAACCGACGCCCGCCACTCGGGCGACAGCCGCTCGACCGTGGCGGCCGTGGTAATAATCTGGCCCGCCTTGGCCTGGCTGGTCATGCGATTGGCGGTGTGCACCGTGGCGCCGAACACGTCCCGGTGCTCGAGCACCACCGGCCCGAAATGGCAGCCGACCCGGATGGCCACCGCCTGCCCCTCCACCTTGAGCTGAGGGTGTGCCGAAATCTGCTGCTGCATCTGGGCGGCGGCGTTCAGCGCCTCATCGGCAGACGGGAAGGTCGACATGACCTCGTCGCCCATCGTCTTGATGACCGTCCCCTGGTGCTGATCGGTGGCGCTTCGCATGACATCGATGCAGATGGCGACCATATCCCGCGCGCGAAGGTCGCCCATCAGCTCATAGAGCCGGGTTGAGCCGACGACGTCGGCAAACAGAATGGCGAGCTCGATGTCTTTGCCCATTGATAGATGTCTACTGCGGCGAGGAGATCCCGGCTACCCGTCGCCCGGCAGCGACCGGCGAGGATTATAACCGACTGCTTAACAGCGGCTACAAAGCCGAACCTCCTGAAACTTCTGAGGTTTGCATTGTAGCCGTCTGCCGACAGGTTGCATCTGGAGTCTTTCTGAAGCCTTGGGTCGCGTTGGCACTCTCTTTATATACGCAGTCCGCGGGCTTCGCTGTACCGTTTTCGAAGCCTGAGGCGTGTGGGCGCAGGCTGAGGCCGATGGGCAGTGGCGCGGCGCGCGGTCAAGCCATCGCGGGAGCCGCTGCGCGGATCAGCTCCGGACCGGCCCCCGGCTCACGAGCGCCTTCGCTCAGCATGCGGCGGTAGTCTCGGGCGCCGGGCTCGCCGCTGTAGAGCCCCAGCATGTGACGCGTGATGGCGGAGAGGCGTTCACCTTTCTTGATTTCGCGGGCTGCGTACGCGGCCATGCGGTCGAGCAGTGCTTCTCTCGTTACCGCGGCAACTCCGCCGCTGTCGCTGCCGCTGTAGAGAGCGGCATCGAGCTGCGCGAGAACGAACGGTCGATGGTAAGCCTCGCGGCCGAGCATCACGCCATCACACCACTCGAGCGCACCGAGTGTGTCGTCAACCGCGCGAAAGCCGCCGTTGACGATCATGGGCAGCGCGGGGAACGCGCGCTTCAGATCGCTCACGATGTCGTACCGAAGCGGCGGCACCTCCCGATTCTCTTTCGGCGACAACCCGCCGAGAACTGCCTTGCGTGCATGAACGATCGCAACGTCGCAGCCCGCGTCCCGAATGAGCTGCACGAAGCGATGGAGACCTGCGATATCTTCATCCGACACCTGCGCGATCGCCTGCGACGTGTCGCGCTTGCGGGCTTCAACGACGCCGATGCGCATCTTCACAGTGACCGGAATACGCACGCTCGCCTTCATGGCGGCGACACAGTCCGCGACGAGCTCCGGCTCGCGCATCAGGCACGCGCCGAACGAGCCACTCGCGACCCGATCGCTCGGGCAGCCGCAATTGAGGTTGATTTCGTCGTAACCAAAGTCCTCGCCCACTTTCGCTGCCGTGGCAAGATCCGTCGGATCGCTGCCGCCGAGCTGCAGGGCGACGGGGTGCTCCTCGGGATCGAACGCCAGCAACCGTTGCCGATCGCCGCGCAGGATCGCGGCCGACGTGATCATCTCGGTGTAGAGCAGGACGTGGGGGGAGAAGCCGCGGAGGAAGTAGCGGCAGTGGCGGTCGGTCCAGTCCATCATGGGCGCCACAAAGATTTTCGCCCTTGGATGCGATCTCAAAACCCTTCCTTCTCAGCCATATACTGATGTTTTCGGGGTACCTTGGGTCCTGATTCATCACTCGATTTCAACGAAATTCTACCTCTGTACTTCGAAATGCGACGAGGATGTCACACGCAGTTCCTGTAACAGTCGATCCAATGCTACGCATTGCTGATTTGGGTCTACAGCAACGGCCTGTCTGCGAACTCCTCCCCACTACTGATCGCGTTCCTTATCGTCGCCACCTGAGTAGCCGCGGCTCTGCCTGTGAATCCGCCATCTGCTTCCGCTTTGCTGATTGGTGCCGAGAGCATAGATCAGCCTCCAAGGCACGAGGTCCCGCAAACGGGACTCTCTGGCCCTTCTGCCAACGAAGACGACACCTTTCGCCCCATCATATTCGCGAGGCCCGCGACATGGCGGGCAGTTGGCGCGACCACATGCGCATTGGCGACACAAATGACGCGGATCTATAGACGGCACCGGAAGGATGGCTCGTTCCGATACACAATCCAGTTGTTCGTACCGCTCACACCGGAGTTTGCAGCGAGACACGAACGTTTCCATCGCGCGAGGCAGCCGTTCGATGGGTGGGCTTGCGCGAAAGAGAACTCCTGGAGCTCGAGCAACGCATCGTCCAGCGCCAAGGTGACCGGCTACTGCTTGGCTCTCTGATTCACTCCTACCTCGATCAGTTCCCCGACACGTCGGGGAGTAAACGCCGACATCTGGAGTTCCTCGCGAAACAACTGATCGCGGCCGAGGACGTGCGTCAGCTCACGGCAGCGAAACTCGTCGAGCACACACGCCTGCGCCGCGCTCAAGGTGTGAGCCCTGGGATGGCGTTCAACGATCTGCTGTGGATTGGCACGGTCCTCGAAGCGACAAGGTCCGTTCACGGGGGAATCGTCTCGCCGACTGTCGCACGATGTGTCGCGCACAAGGGCTCATTGGCATCGGCGCGCGACTAGACCGCCTACCCACCGAGCAGGAGTTGGCAGCGCTCAATAGCTACTTCCGAGCGACAAGCGCGCGAAACTCCCCATGCGCGATCTTCTCTGGTTTGCTGTTCATGCCCACTTGAGAGCCGCCGACATCTGTCGCCTCAAGTGGCGGCACGTCGCAGATGATTGTCGGATCATCAGGATCCCTGACGCCCATGCCACGCGCGCAGACGATGGTGGCTTTCGCTTGCGACGGGTTCGGCTCCGAACCAAAGCCGCGGACATCTTGCGGCGTCAGCCCCGGCCGGCGGGATGCCCGTTCCCGTTCATCGAAAGAAGTATCTGCGTTGCCTTCTCGAGGGCCTGCGAAGCACTCGGAATCGGAAGACCTCAGCTTTGATGATCTTCGCTGGTACGGCCAGCGCCCCGAGGCCATTCCCTCTAGCGAACCCGACTCCGCACACGCTGAAGAAACTCCTCCGGCTCCACCTCCAGAGCCTTCGCCAACTCAATCCGGATCGCCACCAGGCGATGAATCAGGCCTGGGCGCACGTGCTCATTGCCAAAATGATCCACCCACTCGAAATCTCGCTTTGGAGAGCTTCGATCGTACGCTCCAGATGCGCTTCATTCGTCATTCGTCACACACCCTCTGGAAGCGGCGCACTCGTTCGCACACGCTTCAACTTGCGAACGGAGTAGTCCTAGTACGTGGTCCATCGCCACCTGGCTGAAGATGAACTGGCGCTTGACCACGACGTCCGTTGGCGAAGACATCCGCCCGGGCTCGGCGCCAAGGTGAAAGGAATCCCCGGGCGGCCCCGCGAGTCAGGGGTCGACTCTGTGGAACTCGTTCTGACGCTGATTCACTTTCGATCCACCTGCGATATTCCGATTCGACAGACACGTCCTCATTTGCTAACAATCGTCCCAAAGCTTTCCATCGCAAGAGAGGCATTCACATGGGGACACGAACATCATGGGCAGTGGTTGCAGCCGTAGTCGCAGCAACCTCGCTCGCAGGATGCACGAAGCCCGATACCTCGGCCGATCAGAGGCTGAGCAAGCTGGAACAGGAAGTCACGTATCTGCGGGATCGCCAGGCAATCCATGACGTTCTGAAGCGCTACGCGCGCGGAACAGATCGGCACGACGCAGAGCTCATCCGCAGCGTGTTCTGGCCGGATGCGAAGGTCAGCTATGGCCGCCCCGTCAGCGTCGACGAGTTCGTCACGTGGGGCATCGAAGCACACGCGAAGAACTACGAGCAGAACGCACACCACATCACCGCGCAGAACGTCGAAATCGATGGGAACGTCGCGCACGTCGAAAGCTACGTCGTCTACTTCCTGCTCGCAGGCAAGAAGTCGGATGAGAACCTGATCGCGAGCGGGCGCTACATCGAAAAATACGAAAAACGTAACGGCGAGTGGCGCATCGCCGTGCGCGAGTTCATCCGGGACGTGTACTACAAGGCCACTCCTCTGCGGGACTTGTGCCCCGAGCCGCAAGGTTGCATGGGCAAGCGCGATCGGACGGACCTCTCGTACATGCGTCCCCTGGTGCCGCAGGAGAACCGTCCGGATCGCGAGGGCCAGCCGACGGCTACCCGCCCATCGACCAGTAACTGATCGAGGCCAATCGGCCCGCCCGGTTGGCGACCCGATGCGTTACCAAGCCAGTTCCGCTCCGTTATAAAGAATGAAACGCCCGCTGCGCTCAGGAGTGAGCGCAGCGATCGTCTTGATCATCTCGCCGCACGCATAGGGCGCTTCGATCATCCCCGTCGGCAACGGCCCGGTGCTGCCGTCCACCCGTACCTGCCCCGGATGCATCGGCACGGCGATCACGCCATCTTTGGCGACCACCTGCGCGACCACCGCCGTCAGCTTGTTCAACGCAGCCTTGCTCGCCCCGTACCACAGCGCGTTGGACGTGGTCACGATCGGCTCGCCGATGGAGCCATGAGTCGAGCTCATGGTGATGATCTTCTTCTGCTTGCTCGCCTTCACGTTATCGATGAGGGTCTGGATGATCATGATCGAGCCGCGGACGTTCACGTCCATCATGGGCAGGAAGGAGTCGAAATCGAGCTCGCCGAAGCGCTGCCCTACCCCAACGCCGTTCTTCCAGTTGTGGATGTCGACCACGCCAGCGTTGCTGATCAGCACGTCAATCGGCACCCCCTTCAGGCGCTGCCCTAGCGCCCCGACCTGTTTCGCGTCGGTCACTTCCACGCGCTCGATGCGCACGGACGGATACTGCTTCTTGAGCGTCGTTAGCGACTCCGGATCGGTCTCGCGCCGATGCGTGACGATCACATCCCAGCCGCCTGCCGCGTACTGCGTGGCAAGCTCGAGCCCGAGACCGGAGTTGGCGCCGGTGATGAGCACGGTATCTGCCATCGAAGGCGACGTGCAGCCGATCAGCAGGATGACGCTACAAAGCAGGCTCCAGACGCGCTTGATCATGAGAAACCTCCAGGCGGGAAAATCCGGTTAAGTATAGCTGGCGGTCGCAACTAGTACTAAACTAAACTCTATCAGAGGGGCGGGGGGATAGTGATATGACGACAGATTGCAGCAACCGAAGCAGCGGCACGCGTCCGGCACGTTCGATCGAGGAGCGCCTGCAGGCGCTCGAAGACGAGCGGGAGATCCGCGATCTGCTCATTCATTACGCGCAGCGCCTCGACGGGCGCGACCACAAGGGTTATGCCGCACTCTTCGCCCGCGACGGGCGTTGGAGCGGGAAGCTCGGCGACTACACCGGCCCCGAGGCAATCGAAGCCATGCTGGTCCAGGCGTTCGGTCCCACGCCTGAAGGCTTTCGCAACATCAACAATTTCCACCTGATGACGAACATGGTCATCCAGGTCGACGGTGACCGCGCG
This sequence comes from Pseudomonadota bacterium, assembly GCA_040255575.1. Classification (GTDB taxonomy): domain Bacteria; phylum Pseudomonadota; class Gammaproteobacteria; order Steroidobacterales; family Steroidobacteraceae; genus JADGHX01. Next base: position 6,003 of record JBDZVF010000135.1, read on the forward strand.
ACTGCCCACTCCCGTATCACGTACTTTGAACGCAGCCCCGAGAGCCGTCCCTTGGCGATGCTCGCGGGCCGCTACGAGGATGAGCTTGTGCGCGAAGACGGGCGCTGGCTCTTCAAACATCGGCATGTGGTCGGGGAAATCCCGACCGCGGAAGAAATCGAGGCCCGGAACGCCGTGGAGAAAGGTCAATGAGCGAGGCGAAGGTGCAGGCATTGCGGGGGCGGATCGCGGAGCTCAACCGCGAAGCGCAGCGGCGCGAGGACTACCTGGCCATCACTCGCTTGCAGCGAGCCTATGGCTTCTACCTGGACAAGGGGTACTGGCGAGAAGCCGCGGATCTGTTCGCTGAAGACGGCACGTTCGAGCACGGCATGGACGGCGTCTACATCGGGCGGGAGCGCGTCTTCGAAGCCCTGGTCCGTATCGGCGGCGGCAGTATCGGCCCCGGCCTGCCCTTCGGCCAGCTCAACGAGCGGCTACAACTGCAATCCGTCATCACACTCTCGCCTGACGGGCTGACCGCACAGGCTCGTTGGCACGAGCTTGCAATGTATGGGGAGTATGGCAAGCATGCGCACTGGGGCGATGGCGTCTACGAGAACCGGTACCGCAAAGAGAACGGCGTCTGGAAACTCGCCGCGCTTCGCTTCTATCCCCATTTCGTGGCGCCCTACGAAGGCGGCTGGGCGACGCTCCAGTCCGTGCGGGACGATTGGCGCTCGCCAGCGCTGAAGGACTTTCCGCCGGATCGCCCGCCCACTGCGAATTACCGGCCCTATCCGGACGTATACGTCCCGCCTTTCCACTACGAGCACCCGGTAACTGGCTCCCAGGCCAGGAAAACAACTGCTCCCGCGCGTGCCGGCACAGACGCGGATGCGTGCGACGCTCATCTCTCCGATATCGAGCTGCGCATCGCGCGCCTCGCTTCGCACGAAGCGGTGGAGCGCATTCAGCGCGCCTATGGCTACTACATCGACAAGGGTTTGTGGCGTGAGGCCGCGGACCTCTTCACCAACCACGCCACCTGGGAGTGGGGCCAGAGCGGCGTGTACAAAGGACGCGATCGCATCCGAGCCGCGCTCGCACTGAGTGGCCCGGAAGGCCTGTCTCCCGGCCTGCTCAACAATCACTACATCTGTCAACCGATCGTGACGGTGGCTCCCGACAATCGAAGCGCGAAGGCGCGCTGGCGAGCGGACATGCAGTTCTGCCGCGACGGCAAGGCGAGTTGGGGTGAAGGCACGTTCGAGAACACCTATGTGAACGACAACGGCGTGTGGAAGATCTCGAGCCTGCACTTCTACGTCACCGTCCTGTGGGAGTACGACAAGGGCTGGGTTTTCGGCAACATCCCCATGGAAGGGCCGAGCACTGCCCTGCCGCCCGATGCACCACCGACCGAAGTTTACGAGTCGCTGCCCGGCGTCTATTTGCCGAAGTATCACTATCCGAATCCCGTCACAGGCAGACAGCCGGAAAAGCCGGTGCTGCCCGCCCTGCCCGCTGCGGAGGCAGACGGACTCGTCGCGGAGATCACAGCGCTTTCCAATCGCGTCGAGCGTATCGAGGATCTGCGCGCCTGTGAGAAGTTGCAGCGGGCCTACGGTTACTACGTCGACAAGGCCATGTGGGACGACGTCTCGGATCTCTTCGGGCCGGACTCGACTCTGGAGATCGGCGGACGCGGCGTGTTCCTCGGCAAGAAGCGCGTGCTCGAATACATGGGCATCGGCCTCGGTCCCACCGGTCCGCAACCTGGGCAGATCATCAATCACCAGCAATTCCAGGGCATCGTGACCGTCGACCCCGCAGGCGGCAAGGCACGCGGCCGCTGGCGAGCGTTCGTCATCGGCGGCAGCCCTTGGGCGGCGGTCAACTGGGGCAGCGCGCTTTACGAGAATCACTATCGCAAAGTGGACGGCGTATGGCTCATCGACAAACTGCACGCGCCGTTCACGATGTACACGCTCTACAAGGACGGTTGGCACAAGGTGACCACGCCCAACACCCGACCGGAGAGCTTCCCGCCGCCGCCAGACCTGCCACCCACCGTGGTGTATCTCACTTATCCCAACTACTACTGCGAGCCATTCCATTACCCCAATCCGGTGACGGGCAAGATCGCGCCACCGCCGCACCCTGCGGCGGGAGGGCTCGCGCCGATGACGCCCCTGACCGCAGCCAAACGCTGAAGGGCGCACACGGTGGACATGACAGTCGCGCCTGCTTCACCCGAGGCCCGCTCGCGCGACGAAGGCGATGTCGATGCGCTCATCGACCGACCCCGTCTCGTTGGCCTGCAGATTCGCATCTGCATCGCCTGCGCGATGGTGTTGTTCTGCGACGGGTATGACCTGCAGGCGCTCGCGCTGGCGGTACCGAGCATCGCCGCGGAGTTCGGCATTCCCGCGAGCGGGTTCAGCACTGCGCTGTCGGCGAGTCTTTTCGGAATGGCGATCGGCGGTGCGCTCTTCGCCCCGCTCGGCGATCGGCTCGGCCGCAAGCCAATGCTCATCATCGCCATGCTGCTCGTAGGCGGCAGCACGCTTGCCGCCCTGCTGCATCCGAGCGCGGGCTGGATCGCGTTCTGCCGCCTGATCACCGGCATCGGACTTGCGATCGCCGGCGTCAACGCGGCCACACTTTCGGGTGAATACGTGCCCGCGCGCTGGCGCTTCCTCATCATGACGATCCTCACCTGCTTCGTTCCGCTCGGCGCGTTTTCCGCGGCGTTCATGGCACCGGCGGTGATCGACGCGCTCGGTTGGCGCGGCATCTTCCTCATCGGCGGATTCGCGCCCCTCCTCGTTGCCGGCGCTCTGGGCGTGCTCGTCGCAGAGTCGCTCAAGTGGCTGCTGCTCACGCGCCGTGGCGACGCTAGGATCGCGCGCATCGCCAGTCATTTCGCTCCGAACGTCGATCCCTCGCGGCTCACGCTGGCACAAACCGCAGCGACGGAGCGCCGCTCCGTCTTTGGCTTGCTCTCCCGCGCGCACCGGATACGCACACTCGTCGTCTGGTTATCGGCGGCGAGCGGCGCGTTCTCTCTTTATCTGATGGTGAGCTGGCTTCCCACCGTGCTGCGCGAAGCACAATGGACCACGGAGCAGGCGTTGCGAGCCACCGCAGCCGTGCAGTTCGGCGGAATCGTGGGCAGTCTGCTGATGGCCTGGGCGATCGATCGGCGTCGGCTGCTGCTCGGATTGCTGTGCGGATATGGTGGCGCGCTGCTGGCGCTGCTCGCTATCGGCTTGCTACCCGGAAGCGTTACGGCCTGGCAGGTTTTGCTGCTGCTCGTTGGGGCGGGCACTTCCGGGATGCAGGCGTTGTGGATGGCGATCGCGGTCGTGCTGTATCCGCTGGATCTTCGAGCAACCAGCGCCGGCTGGTTGAGCACAGTAAGCCGCGCCGGCGCGGTGGCGGCGCCCTTTGCCGGCGGAGCGGCGCTGGCTGCCGGGATCTCTGCGCGGCCCATGCTGCTGTCGATGATGATCCCTATCGGCGTGTCGACGCTCGCGATCATCCTCGCACGCCGACACTTCGTCCCGCCCCGGTCCGCTTCAGAAGAAGGAGACGCGCGATGAGTGATGTGGACCTTGCTGCGCTTGCCAGGGACGTGCGCTACCTTCGCGATCGCGCGGACATCCTGGACTGCATGAGCCGCTACACGCGGGGCGCGGACCGGCTGGATCGAAACCTTCTGCTCAGTGCCTATCACGAGGATGCCACGGACGATCGGGGCGCATTCACCGGCGGGCGCGAGGCGCGTATCGACTGGCTGCTGAAATTCCTCGAGACGCTCGGCCACACCTCACACCACATCTCCAACTTTACGATCGAGATCGACGGAGACGTCGCGCATGCGGAGAGCTACGTGCTGACGTCGCTCATGCCGAAAGACGGCTCGACTGTCACGCTCGGTGGCGCGCGCTATATCGATCGGTTCGAGCGCCGCTGCGGCGAGTGGCGCATCGCGCACCGAGAATCCGTGATGGATTTTTCTTTCACCGTGCCCGCGGGCAACCTGCCGCTGGGTGCGCTCCGCGGCCTGCGCGGGCCGGAGGACCGTTCGTACGCGCGCCCGCTCATTTTGTCGGAAGCGGGCCTCGCCCGCTTGCAAGCCAACCCAACCGAGTAGTGCCCGGCGCGCTCCGCGCACGCCGGGCACTGGCCACTCGGTACCGTTCAGAACTTTCTTCTGAACGTAATGCCCCAGTCGCGCGCGGGTGCCGGTTGCTGCCAGATGATGCCCGAGCCTGACAGATCCGCCCTCGTGATGTAGTAGAACTCACGGTCGAGGTTCGTGCCTTCGGCCGAGACTTCCCACACGTTCTGCGGCGAGCGCCAGGTGAGGCGCGCGTTCAGCAGGGTGTACGAGTCGAGCTTCGTCCTCGGCGTGTTGACCGCATTCGCATACATGTCCCCTGTGTAGGAAGCGTCGAACCGGGGCGTCAGCGTACCCATGCTGCCGAGCTGGATCTCGTACTGGATGCCGACACTGCCCTTCTTCGTCGGCGTATACGTCGGTCGCATGCCGATTTGCGGGCCACCCGGCCGCGTCGGGCCGCCGGCCAGCGGGTTGATGTAGCTGTACTCGAAATCCAGATAGCTCCAGGCGGCGTCGATCGTCAGGTTATCGGTGGGCCGGAGCACGGTTTCGAGCTCGACACCCCTCACATCCGCATTGCCCGCGTTGAACGGCATGGCGCAGGCAAGCTGGCCGGGCGGCGAGAACTGCGGGCAGCTCAGCAGGTTGAGCTGGATATCCTTGTAGTCCATATCGAACACGGCCAGGTTCAACATGAGGCGGCGGTCAAAGAGCTGGGTCTTCAGGCCTACTTCCAGCGAAACGAGCTCTTCCGGATCGAACCCGCGCACCTGCTCGATGAAAAGCGGCGACGGATTGACACCGCCGCCCTTGAAGCCGGTGGCGTAGTTCACGTAAGTCATCAGTTCCGGCAGCCAGTGGTAGTCCACACCGAGGCGATAGTCGACCTTGCTGCCCTCGTAGTCGCCCTTCTGGCCGTGAAGGAAGCCAACGACGGAGCTCGGCGCGCCGTCCGGGTCATAGCGGTTGTACTCGTACGTCTTCTCTTCTTCCGTGTAGCGCACGCCGGCGGTGACGTTCGCCTTGTCGGTGACGTGCCACACGCCGTGCAGGAACGCGCCCTGCGTGCTGCCGTAGATCGGATCGTCCGTGAGCAGATCGTAAGTCGGCGAGATGAACTTGAGATTCGCACGCGCCGAGTTGACGGCATCCTGGTCCAGATAGAACGCCCCCACGGTGTAGTCGATCGCGGAGCCGATCGAGCCGTTGAGACGCAGCTCCTGCGTGAAGCTCCTGCTGTCGAGATTGTAGGTTCCGAGGCCCATCGAGAACGGCGAGACGTCGATGTCCAGCGCCCAGTGCGCCTCCATTCCGCGCCACGCGGTGATGGAGGTCAGCATGAGGTTCTCGGCGAGTCGCCATTCGACCTGGCCCGAGAGCCCCCAGCCCTTCACGGTATTCCGATCCGGCCCCACGAGCGGCGGCACCTGATCGCCGTTCACGTTCGTGGCACCCATGAAGTACGTGCCGTAGCTGACGTAGGGATCCTGCGGAATGAAGCGCGAATCGTACGGCACGCCGTTGAGCGTGAAATTCGCGTTGTTTGCGTAGCCGAGCGTCAGCGGACCGGACTCCGAGTTGTCATCGGTGAAGTCGCCGATGATATTGACTTCGACGTCATCGTTCGCGAGCCAGCGCAACGACGTGCGGATGCCGGTGTATTGCTTGCCGCCCTCGGTCCCGAGCTTGCAACCATTTCCCATGCTGAAGCTGGGCACGGCCGTGCCAGGATTGTCACAAGCGAAGTCTCGCCGTTCGACGTAGCCGTCCTGGTGTTTCGTCGCCGCCGCTACGCGTGCGAACAGCTTGTCATCCACGATGGTGAAATCCGTCGCGGCACGGGCCTCGACCCGGTCGCGGCTGCCGTATGTGACCTGCACATAACCGCTGCCATCCCCCGTGGGCCGCTTCGAGTACAGCTTGATTGCGCCGCCGATCGAGTTCTTTCCTGCCAAGGTGCCTTGCGGGCCGCGCAGGACTTCGACCCGATCCAGGTCCAGCAGGTCGAGCACCGAACCGGCGATCGTCGGGTAGTAGACATCGTCGACATAGATGCCCACACCCGGTTCGACTGCGGGATTTGGCGTTTGCTGGCCGACGCCGCGGATATTTGCCGCGAGCGACGGGCCGTACGCTCCCGTCTGCCCTTTCAGCACCACGCTTGGCGCGTTTGCTGCGATCTCATTGACGCTGGTCTGGCTGCGTTCCTGCAGAAGCTCCGCCGTCATGGCGGTGATCGCCAGTGGTGTGTCCTGCAGCCTTTCCTTGCGGAACTGCGCGGTGACGACAATCTCGGCGAGCACATCCTCGTCAGCCGAGGGTGCGTCCTGCGCGATCACGGGCATCGCCACTGCCGCCGCCGCAGCCCCCAGCGCGCTCGCGCGCATGGCAGCGCGCCGCCGCCGCCGCAATGAACTGGAACTCATCGCAACCCCCTCTCGTTACCGGTGTCGGTTTAGTTCAGTAAGTTTAGTTTATATAGAATAGGTTCGGCCAGTTGTAAAGCGCGAACAGGCACGGGCCACGCTGTGGGCGGCGTGCGAGACGATCGGGATGATTGAAATGTTCGCCGCCCGGGCGGGCGGTCGAGGTGGCGGGGAAAGGAACCGCTATTTGCGGGTTTTCATCATGTCTGTTACGCGGCGCGCGAAATCGCGCACCAACTGATCCACCTGCGCATCGAGCGCGGCGCCGAGCCGCGGCAAGTCCAGGCGCAATACGCGCTGATCTTCCTGCGTCGGGCCCAGCGCGGGGACGCGTGCGTCGACACGCGGATGAGCGCGCCGGTAGCAGTCCAGGAATTTCGCCTTCTCTTCGCTCGTGAAGCGGGCGAGCTCGAAAATCTGGTTGAGATGCTTGCGAGGAATGGGAATCGGGTAGTTGGGGCTCGTGATCTGCGAGACGAAGCTCTTGTTGCGCCCGATGCTCTCGGCGATCTTCAGTCGCAAGCCGGAGGGGCGACGCTCCACCACGTCGTGCAGGATGGTCTTGTAGGCGCGAATCAGATGCTCGCGGTCAGCTTCACGAGATTTGCCGCTCATGAGAGTCGGCCAGTGGCGCGAATCGCCGCTTTCACCGCAGGAGCACGATGCGACGGCACCGACACCGCCGTTACGCCGGCCCGAAGCAGCGCCTGCAAGCCCCCGATGTCAGCCGCGGCATCACCGCACACGGACACTTCCTTCCCACTGCGCTCGCCTACGCGAACTATGCGATGCACGACCTCCAGGAGCGCCGCGCCCGTCGGAGCATGAAGATGCTCCAGGTCAGCACTGTCACGAGATGCCGCCATCAGATACTGCTGAAGATCATTGGTACCGATGGAGAAGAAATCCGCGGCTTCGAACTGCTCGAGGGTCAAGGCCGCGGCCGGTGTTTCGACCATCATGCCGAGATGAATGGCGTCACCGTCGACGCCGAGCTCCCGCAGGACCTGCCGCAACTCCACGCGAACGCGCACCATTTCCTGGGGAACGGTGATCATGGGCACGAGGATGCGCGTCGCGCGACCTGCGGCTGCAGCCACGATGGCTCGCAACTGAGCTCGCAGGAGCGGCAGATGCCGCAGCAGCGCGCGGACTCCGCGCACGCCCAGAAACGGATTGATCTCGTCAGCCAACGTGAGGCCGGGCACCGGCTTGTCGCCACCTGCATCGAGCAACCGAATGGTCGTCGGCCGGCCGGCGGACCAATCGAAGAGCTGCGAATACACTGCGACCTGCTCCGCTTCGCCGGGCATGCCCGCGGAACAGTTCAGCAGCAGTTCCGTGCGCGCAAGACCGATACCGTCGAACCATTCAGCGGGCGTCTCGCGGAGCGAGTCGGTGGAGTCGACGTTGAGATACACCCCGATGCGTCGCCCGTCCGGCGTGACCGCCGGAGTCGACGCCTCGCTCTGCTCATGCCGCGAACGCGCGGAATGCGCCGCGTCCCGTTGACGCCAGCCACGCAGCGAGCGTTCGCTCGGGTC
>JBDZVF010000656.1:0-2597 GCA_040255575.1 Pseudomonadota bacterium
AGCAACTGCAGGCGTCGGTTCACGCCTGCGAGCCCCGACTCCCAGAAGATAACGTTCTTGAGGAGCCGCTCGATGAAGTACGCCTTGCCTCGCCCGGAAGGCGCGGCGGCGACCGCACTCGTCACACCAAACGCGCGAGCGATCGCGCCGAGCACGCGGTCCACTGGCGTGCCTTCCTGCGTGCCGCTCGTGAAATACACGCCGCGCAGCAGAATCTGATTGTCGAAGTCCGTGGTCGTGAAGACGCGCTTCAGCAGGTCGTTCAGCAGTGGGCCGAACGCGGCCATCTGCTGCGGGAAGGCAAGCACACCGACGCGACGGCGTGGATCGCGCTCAGCTTCCATGCGGGACAGGACGCGCTGCTGCAGTCTTTCCTGCAAGCGCACGAACTCCTTCTCGAAGAGCTCCGCCGCGCGGCCGGACTCGGTGGCTTCGATCGGGAACGTGGTGCCCCACACCTGGGCGCGCGCCTCCTGGCCGAGATCGTCGAAGAACTCGGAGAACCCGGCAATGAGGTCGCACTTGGTGACGAGGAAGTAGACGGGAACGTCGATGCGCAGCGTCCGGCCGATCTCCTCCAGGCGTTCGCGGAGCGTCGTGACGTGACGCTCGCGCTCCTTCGCGTCCGCAGCGAGAAGATCCGACGCGCTCATCGCGATGATCACGCCGTTGATCGGCTGGCGGCTGCGGAACTTGCGCAGCAGCTGCAGGAACGCGACCCAGCCCGCCGCGTCCGCGCGACTGTTGGAGTCCTGCGTCGTGTAACGGCCGGCCGTGTCGAGCAGGATCGCGCGGTCAGTGAACCACCAGTCGCAATTGCGCGTGCCACCCACCCCACGGAGCGCTTCGCGACCAAATTTCTGCGCAAGCGGGAATTGCAGACCGGAGTTGGCGAGCACCGTGGTCTTGCCCGAGCCCGGCGGCCCGATGATCACGTACCACGGCAGCTCGTAGAGATTGCCGGCATCGCGCTTCCTGGATTTCTTCAGCGCCGAGATCGCTTCCTCGAACCGCTTGCGCAGCTGCACGGCATCGCCCGAGCCGTCGTTGCCGGACGCGGCGGGCGAGCCCTGCGCGCCCTGCTCTGACTCCTGCGCCACCACGCCTTCGGCGAGCTTGCCGCTCGCGCGTGTGGCGCGCAGCTGCTTCACCTGCATCACCACCGCCCACACGACGACGAGCACGAGAATGGCGACGAGACGCCCCACCACGCTCTCGAACGGCTTGTAATCGGCAAACGCGAAGTACGGGCCCGCGAACCACAGGAGCAGCGCGAGCAGCACCACGCCGATGAAGACCAGAACGCCGCGGCTTTTCAGGAACGCCAGCATGTCAGCCCGCCCTGCGATGAATGATTTCGACGCGCCGGTTGCGCGCCCGGTTTTCAGGGGTGTTCGCCGGCTGGTAGCGCGGCTCGAGCGCCCCCTTGCCCGCAACCTCGATGCGCGCGCCGTCATGCACGGCCGCGCGGATGAGCTCCGCCACGTGCTGCGCGCGGGCGCGCGAGAGCTCGTAGTTGTCCTTGAACCGGAAGGAGCGCAGCGGCTGATCGTCTGTGTGGCCAATCACGAGGATGCGGCCCGGAACCTTGCCGAGCGCGACGCCGACCTCTTTCACGAGCGCCTCATAATGGGAGTCGACCTGCGCACTGCCCGACGCGAAGAGATCGCGCACCGTGAGCGTGATGAGCGTGCGATCGCCGGACTCTTCGACTGACACGGTTTGAGCCGCGATCTGCGCAGCGAGCAGCTCGCGCAGCCCACTCGGCGCGACGGCGGTCGTGACCGGAGCGGGATCGAGCGTCTCGAGCCCCACGCGGGCCAACGCCGCATTGACCGGCTCCGCCTGGGTGCTGAGCTTCGAATCGAAAAAGATGTACGCGCCGATCAGCAGCACCGCACAGGCGGCCGCCACGACCCACAGCGGCACGAAGCGCATGACGGCGTTGCGACGGTCCTCCACGCCTTTCCAGCGTGCGCTCAGTTCCGGCTCGACGTTGTCGCGCAGGCCGGCGATGCGCTGGTACAGGTTCTGCCGAATCTCGGCGAGCCGCGTGGCGCCGTTCTCGACGAGGCGGTAGCGCCCTTCGAAGCCGAGCGCGAGACAGACGTAGAGCAGCTCCAGGAGCGCAAGGTAGCGCTGCGGCTCGCCCGACACCCGCTCGAGGATCTGGAAGAACTTCTCACCGCCGGAGCCTTCGCGATGGAAGGTGACGAGCAGCGACTGCCCCGCCCAGTTGCTCTGCGCGCCCCACGGCGTGTTGAGCACGGCTTCGTCGAGCACGGTGCACAGCGCGTAACGTGCCGCGAGAATGTCTTCGGCCGGCACGTCGGCGCGGCGCGCGCGCTCCTCGAAGGTGCGGATTTCCTGAATCGCCTGGCGACGCAGGCTTTCGACGTCCGCTTGTGCGATCTGGCCGCGCAGGCGGCCCGCGAGAACGAGCAACGGAACGGCGGCCTGCACGAGGGGATTCGCGCCGGAGGTCGTGAACTCCTCGAGCGAGCTCGCGGACATCGCGCCTTGTGCGCCGCTGGCAACGTGCGGCTGCTCGACTGGAGCCGATGGCGACGGCGAATACGCCTGCGGCGCCGGCGCGT
>JBDZVF010000657.1:0-2596 GCA_040255575.1 Pseudomonadota bacterium
CGCCTCGTCGAGCAGCGCCACGCGCGCCGGGCGGCCCAGTGCGGCCGAGAGCAGCGGCAGGTCCTTGGAGAAGAGCTGATCCTGCAGCGTCCTCGTACCCGTGGAAATGAGCACTCGCTTACCCGAAAGGAGCGCAGGCACGAGGTATGCGAAGGTCTTGCCGGTGCCCGTGCCCGCTTCCACGACGAGAGCTTCACGGTTCGTCATGGCCCGGACCACCCTTTCGGCCATCCGCAGTTGCTGCCTCCGGAATCGGAAGTCGGGCAGCGCCCGCTGCAGGGGGCCCTCGGGGCCGAAAATGTCTTCGAGGTCGAGCATTCGATTAGCGGCGGGGACGGGCTTTGCACTGTACAGCAGGCGGCTATCGTAAGTGGCTCCAGGGCGCCGTGGGGCGATTACCGGAAAAGCGACCTGAAGATCGGCGATGGCAGCCATAAGCGCGACAAATAGCGCGAAAAAACAGTGATTCAGAACACTGCCCGCGGGCGAAGGTCGCCACATGGCGGGTGTTCTGGAAAATGGAGGCGGCCGGCCCGGAAGGGGGTCGCTATAATCGCCGCCCGCTTTTTGGCGGGCCGAACGGACAAAAAAGGTAAGACAGCATGGCAACAGCTCCGCACCTCATCTCCCCCCTTTCCAGCCTCAGTAGCGAAGTCGCCAAGTGGGTGGAGCAGGTACGGGCGCTGACTCAGGCGAAGGCCGTTCACTGGTGCGACGGCTCGGACGCCGAGGTTCGTGAGCTCACCCAGCAGCTCGAGAAGTCAGGCGAGCTGATGCAGCTCAACCAGCAGGAGTTCCCGGGTTGCCACCTCGCGCGCTCGAACCCGAGCGACGTCGCCCGCGTCGAGCATCTCACCTTCATCTGCACGAGCAACAAGGACGACGCCGGCCCCAACAACAACTGGATGGCGCCCGACGAAGCGCGCGCCAAGATGAAAGCCCTGTTCACGGGCTGCATGAAGGACCGCACCCTTTACGTGGTGCCGTATTGCATGGGCCCCATCGATTCGCCCTACTCCCGCTGCGGCGTCGAGATCACGGACAGCGCGTACGTCGTGCTGAACATGGCGATCATGACGCGCATGGGCCGCGCCGCCCTCGAGCGCATCGCGCGCGAGGGCAGCTTCGTGAAGGGCCTGCATTCGATCGGCGAGCTCGATCCCGAGCGCCGCTTCATCATGCATTTTCCGGAAGATCTCGAGATCCAGAGCTTCGGGTCGGGCTACGGCGGCAACGCCCTGCTCGGCAAGAAGTGTCATGCGCTGCGCATCGCGAGCTACCAGGCGCGCACGGAAGGCTGGCTCGCGGAGCACATGCTCATCGTCGGCCTCGAGAGCCCGCAGGGCGAGAAGCACTACATCGCGTGCGCGTTCCCGTCCGCGTGCGGCAAGACGAACCTCGCGATGCTGATTCCGCCGGGCTCGATGCCGGGCTGGAAGGTCACGACGGTCGGCGACGACATCGCGTGGCTCACCCCAGGCCCGGATGGGCGGCTGTGGGCGATCAACCCGGAAGCCGGCTACTTCGGCGTGGTCCCGGGCACGAACCCGGAGACCAACAAGAACGCGTACGACATGATCCGCAGTGACACGCTCTTCACGAACGTGGCGCTCACGGCGGACAACCAGCCCTGGTGGGAAGGTCTCACCACCGGCCAGCCCGTGACCGATTGGAAGGGCAACCCCTACGATCCGAAGAACGGCCCCGCGGCGCATCCGAACTCGCGCTTCACGGTGTCGGCGAAGAAGAATCCGGCGTATGCGCCGGAGAGCGAGAGCCCGCGTGGCGTGCCGATCAGCGCGCTCGTGTTCGGCGGCCGCCGCCGTGAGCTCGCGCCGCTCGTGTACGAAGCGCGCGACTGGAAGCACGGCGTGCTCATCGGCGCCTCGGTCGCCTCGGAAACGACGGCCGCCGCCACCGCGAAGGTGGGCGTCGTGCGCCGTGACCCGATGGCGATGCTGCCCTTCTGCGGATACAACTTCGCGGATTACTGGCAGCACTGGCTGAACGTCGGCGCGAAGCTCTCCAATCCGCCGCGCATCTACCACGTCAACTGGTTCCGCCGCGATGCCGCCGGCAAGTTCCTGTGGCCGGGCTACGGCGAAAACCTCCGCGTGCTCGAGTGGATGCTGAACCGCGTGGCCGGCAAGGTGCAAGCGAACGAGACGGCCATCGGCAACCTGCCCCGTCCGCAGGATCTCAACACCCGAGGGCTCGAGATCAGCTCGAGCGACCTGCAGGCGCTGCTGAGCGTGGAGCCGTCGCTGTGGAAGAAGGAGGTCGCGGAGATCCGCGAGTACCTGCAGCGCTACGGCAGCCGCCTGCCCGCCGAGATGACGCGGCAGCTGGATGCGGTTGAAGCAAAGCTGAACTGAGCGCGCCGCTGAGGGGTGAAAGACGAAAAGGCCGCGATAAACGCGGCCTTTTTGTTTACGGGGGATTGGGCGGTCGGTGAGTTCGGGCTTCGGGCTTGCTGCTGCTCGCGCTCGCTCTTCAGCCGCCCGGCGATCGAGGGCTTCCTGGCTCTGCCTCCAAGCCGCCCGGCGATTAAAGGCCTCTCAGGCTTCCTCGCAGTAATACCGAATCGTCTGCGGCG
>JBDZVF010000136.1:0-14053 GCA_040255575.1 Pseudomonadota bacterium
GATCCGCACACCTTCAAGCTGCGACGGCCGAACATCCGCCAGCACCTGGCGTTCGGGCGCGGGCCGCACATGTGCGCGGGGGTCGCGCTCGCGCGCTCGGAGCTGCGTATCGCGCTCGAGGAATTGCTGAAGCAGACGAGCCATTTCGAGCTCTGCGGGGAGCTCAAGATGAGCGGCATGCCCGAGCTCGGCCCGATCAGAGTGCCGCTGAGACTGCGACCGGCCGTGGCGTGAGGGCCCTCAGCGGCGCGGCTGCGATAGCGACCCGCCGCCAAGTGAGGACGCTCGGCGGGTTGGCTGGCCGTGGAATAAGGCCCCTCAGCGGCGCGGCTGCGCGGTAATCACCGTCACGTCGGCACGCCGATTCACGACGTCGTCAACGCCGTTGGGCTTGCGCGCCAGATCCTTCCATTCGAGCGTGTACTTCACATCCGTGAGGCCCGCGCCCTTCAGCAGCTCGCGAACCTGCTCGGCCCGCTGCCGATCGATGTTCTCGCGCTCCCTCATCACCGTGCCATTGGTCAGCCGGGATGCAGAGCGATAGGCGGTGACTCTCACTTCACTCGCATGCCCCGAGCGCGCGACATCCAGGATCTGCTGAAGGATCTGCGCATGGCGGAACACCACCATGCCGTCGAACTCGTACTTCAGCGTGAAAGAACGGTTCGCGTTCTCGCTCGCCGCCGTTGCATTCCGCGGCGTCGGGTCGCCAAAGGCCAGCCGCCCGCCACTCGGCCCCGGCGGCCGCGGCGGCTCGAACGTGAGGTTGTAACGATCTTCCGCCGGCAACAGGGTATTGCAGGACCGATCGATCTGCGGCAGCACCGAGAGCGTCACCGGCTTCAGCACGCGCCCACCGCAAATCGAAGGTTCGTCGGAGACTACACCCTCCACCAGCACCTGGTGCTCCAGCCATGGCGGGTTCACGGGCGCGCTCACGTCGGTCTGCAACGTGAGGAAATACATTTCGCCTTCGTACTCGGTGAGCCAGCACGGCACGGTCGCGGTATCGCGCACGATGGGGCAACTCACGAAGCTCAGACGACTTCCCGGCGCGGGTTGAGCCGCAAACCCGGTCGAGACACCCGCGACGAGCAGGAGGATTGAAGCAAGCGGTCTCACAGCACACTCAGGAAGTTGATCAGGTCTTCCCGCTCCTGATCGGTGAAGCCGATGTTGAAGCGCCGATCGTAGAAATCCACCATCTCGCGCAGGGACGCGGCCGAGCCATTCGAGAAGTACGGCGCACGCGCGGACAGTCCACGCAGTTGCTGCATCACTATCGTCCCGACGTCGTTGCACTTGCCCGAGATCAGCGCCCGCCCCGGATCCTGCGTGTAGAACACCCGCCCGAGGAAGGGATGCGGCGGCACGCCCGGCTTGCACGTGATCTTGAACAGCGGCAGCTCGGGCTTGCGATCGTTCCAGGGATTGAGCGGCTCCTCTCGTGCCCACGGCAGGTTGGTCGTACCGATATCCATCCAGCCATTGGCCACGTCCATGCCCATCATGTGCATGCCGTGGCAGGTGGCGCACGTTCGCTTTGCAGGATTGCCGAGACCGACCGTGTTCAGGTGCATGGCGTCCCGGATCCAGAACGTGCGGAACATGAACACCTCCTGCCCGCGCGCGATCGACTCGCGCAGCCTGCTCTGGGCATCGGTACCGGGCAGGTTCTTCCAGACATCGCCCATCGGGATCACATAGTTGGTGGTGTTATTGCCGAGCAACCCGTCACGCCCGGCGGCAAGGTTGCGAACGCCGAGTCCCGGCGGGCCGTTCGCCTCCATGAGATCGCCGGCAACCGTGTGCCGCACCTGCCCCACATAGATCTGCCGCTCGAAGTCCACGATCTGCTTCAGGCGGGCATCGTCGAGCTTGCCGTCGAATTGCAGGTGGGTGATGGCCGCCTCGACTGCCTGCGTTTTCAGCGTCGGCTGGCGCGCGTCGGACATGATATTCATGCCGCTCGGCAGGCCTGTTTCCGGATCGCGCGTGGCGGGCAGCCCGTTCTTGCCGATGAAGGCGAAGACCCCGAAGCCCTGGTGGGTCACGTATCTCAGATTCGCCACGGGCCTCGGCCTGCGATACACCGAGACCATCGGATGCGCACTCTTGAGCCCATATTGCGGGCTCGTGTTGCAGCCGGTGGGATCACGCACCACTTCGAGCGTGAACTCGGGCTCGATCGCGCTCCCATCCGCGGCCTTCGGCGGCCACGGCAGGAAGATGCGGAACAGTCCACGGTTCAGCAGCAGTGAATGCGAGCGCGGATCGTCCGGCGGCAGGTTCGGGCAATTCATGCCATCCACCGGCGCGAAGAGCGGATCTTTCCCCTGCGTCTCATCCCAGCGGCGCTGGATCGTCTCCACCGAGAGCGACATGCCGTCTTCCGGCTGGTGGCAGGTCACGCACGCGCGACCGTTCTGCCCGATGGGCTCGAAGAATGGATGTCCGCGTGTCGGCACCGGCCCGGAGGCGTTCAGCACGCCCACTTCGCCGAACGAATTTCCGTACGTGGCGAGCGCAGGCAAGGTGTCGCCATCCCCTGGCGACCACCAGTACGAGGACGGCCCGCCATGGCTTGCACGAGTGGGGGCCCCTTGCGCCTGCCGGTTCTGGTCGGGCACATGCCCCGCTACGTTTCCCGAGCCTGCGCCTGGCGTTTCGGTGGTGGCGGCGCCGGCCAGGGACGCGGCGACCATGACTGCGGTCGCCGCGAGCCGGGCGATCCCTGACGTGCTGGATCTCATCTCACCCTAGAAGTCGTATTTGGCGCGGATACCGTACTGCCGCGGAGCTCCATAGAGTATGCCGCCAGTGGCGCTGCTTGCATCCTGAACTTGCGCGGCGATGTACGTGCGGTCAAATACGTTGGTGACGAAGGCTTCGAGCTGCAGGTTGTCGTTGGGCACAGCGCTCAACCGAACATCCGTTACCGCACGCGACGGCACGACCGTCACTGGGTACTCGAATGGTGTCGAAAGCTGCTTGTCGGTGTACGAGAGCTGCACCCGGGGGGTCAGCGTCCACGAGCCGGCGTGCACGTCATATTGAACGCCGGCGGTTGCCGTGAGGTCAGGTGCAAACGGCACCCGCGAGCCCTTCGGCACGAGCCGATTCGTGTTGGTCTGCGAGTCCGTGAGCATGGCGTCTTCCGTGAACTCGCTGTGTAGCGAGCTGATGCCGAGGTTGAACGAAAACGCGCTCAGTTTGCCCGTCACCTCCAGCTCCGCGCCGTAGATTTCGGCCGGCGCGGCGTTCAGGGTGTTTGGCAGCAGCGCCGGCGGCGTGCCGATCGCCGTGAGCGAAGACAGCTGGATGCCGTCGTAGTCCGAGTAGAACACCGCGGCGTTCACGCGCAGCCGGCCATCGGCCAGCGTGGACTTCACACCGAGCTCGCCCATCTTGTTCGTCTCGGGCGCATAGGGCGCCTGGCGTGGATCGAGATTGATGCCGCCCGCCTTGTAGCCCTTCGAATAGGTGCCGTAGAGCATCACGTCGTCGGTCGCGAAGTACTTGAGCCCCAGTCGCCCGGTGACCTCGTTCGAATCCATGTCAGAGGTGCACGGAAAGCAGCCCGGGGGCGGCGGCCCGGGAATCGCCAGGCGCGTGTAGCGCTGGGTGTCTTCCGAATAGCGCAGCCCCGCGTCGATCGCCCAGGAGGGCGCAAAGCGATAGTCGATCTGCCCGAACACCGAAGCTGACCGATTCGAAAGCTTCGTGACGATGCTCGAGTTCGACTGCACGAACGTCACGGTATTGCGGTTGTCCCGCAGGACCGAAACGGGGCTTTCCTCATCGAGATAGAAACCGCCCACGACCCATTGCGCCGGCCCATCGCCCGATGAGAGCAGGTTGATCTCGCTCACCCACGTGCGCAGCTTCTGATCGGTGAAGCTCACCCGGCCCGGAAAGAGCGCCGTGTTCGCCGAGTTCGTCGGAAGATTCGCCGGAACCGGCAGCGCCGTGGCGGTCCGGTCGCCGTCGGCCTGGTCGGACGTTTCCGCATCGAGGTACGAGGTGAGCGCGCGCAGCTGGATGCCCTCGCTCAGCTGGAAGCGTCCCTCGAGCGAGGCGCGATCGCCCTTCTGGTTCAGGAACGAGACGGCGTCCTCCTCGATGGTGAACGGGTCGGAGCTCACCGCGTCGTTGCGATTCTTGATGGCGTTGTAGTCGGTGCGCCGATCGAAGTGCTCGTAGCGCAGGTCGAGCGTGATCCCCTCGGTGGGCACGAATCGAACCGCTGCGCGGCCGGCCTGGTCGCGACCGCTGCCCGGATCGCTCGGGCTCGGCCCGATGTTGCGGGTGAAGCTGCCGCGATGGTCATAGATGCCCGACAGGCGCACGGCCAGTTTCTCCCCCAGGGGCACGTTGACGGCGGCCGTCGTGCGATACCAGTCGGAGTCCGCCACGGTCTGGTCGACGTATCCGGAGAATGCGTCGAAGCGCGGCACCGGTGTGCGCACGTAGATGGCGCCGCCCGTCGAGTTCTGTCCCGTGAGCGTGCCCTGCGGCCCGCGCAACACTTCAACCGAATCGATGTCGTAGAACGACTGCGCGATGAACTGCTCGTGCGGAATGAACATCCCGTCGATGTAATACGCCACGCCGGGATTCGACGTGGGCGCGGATTGCCCGATGCCGACGCCGCGAATGTTGATGAACGTCGAACGGTTGTACGTGTTGATGGCGACGCTCGGCGCCACCTGCTGAATGTCGATCACGCTCCGGACGCCCTGGGAGGCCAGCGCCGCGGCGTTGAGCACCGTGGCGGAAGCTGGAACATCCTGCAGGCTGACTTCGCGGCGCTCTGCGGTCACGACCACTTCTTCGAGCACCGCTGCGCCCGAATCGTCTGCGCCCTGACCGTGAGCGACTCCCGCAGACGCAAGGGCAATTGCCGCGACCGCGGTGTTGAATGGAATCGACGAGTGCTGCTGACGACTCATGCTTTGCTCTCCCCCGGGATACTGCAGTCTAGGGAGACGGCTCTCGAGCGGGGAAACAGCAATTCTTTCTGGAGGTATAAGGCTTTCTGATGCGGTAGAGTTCCGTAGCGCCAGAACGAGGGGGGCTCGATGCACGTGCGGGAACGATCGCGATTGCGTTCGCGAATGAGCTGGATCGGCGCATGCGCCGCCATGGTATCGCTGACGAGCGGCCCACCCGCTCACGCCGACACGCCGGAGCTGCGCGCGGCCTGTAGCGCGATGGCATCACTTTCGACCCCCGCCTTCAAGGTGGAGGCGGCCGAATGGGTCCCCGCCACGCGCCTGCCGGCCGGGCCTGCCGGCGCCACCGTCGAGGTTCCCGATCATTGCCTGTTCCGCGTGATGATGGATGCGCGGCCCTCGAACCTCGAAGAGATGTCTTACGGCACCGGCATCGAGCTGCGGCTGCCCGCCAACTGGAATCACCGCTTCTTCTTCCAGGGCGGCGGCGGGCTGAATGGCGTGTTGCTGCCGGCTGTAGGCGCGGTCGGAACGTTTCCCTCCGCGCTCGCGCGCGGCTTCGCGGTGGTCTCCACCGATAGCGGACATCGCGGCAGGAACGCGATCGATTCACGCTTCGGCGTGGATCAGCAGGCCAAGCTCGACTTCGCATATCAAGCCGTCGCGCGCACCACCTCGCAAGCGAAGTCGCTGATCGCGCGGTTTTACGGACAGAAGCCGCAATATTCGTACTACATGGGCTGCTCCACGGGCGGCCGCGAAGCGATGCTCGCCGCGCAGCGCCTGCCCCTCGAGTTCGACGGTGTCGTCGCGGGCAATCCGTCGTACAACCTGACGCGCGTCGCCGTGAATCAGGTGTGGAGTCTGCAGCACGTCACGCGCATCGCCCCGAAAGATGCGAGCGGCAAGCCGGATCTGTCGCGTGCCTTCAGCGATGAGCAGCTGAAAGCCGCTTCCGATGCAATCCTGCGGCAATGTGATGAGCTGGATGGATTGCGCGACGGCATGATCAATGATTTTCAGGCGTGCCACTTCGACCCGAAGTCCCTGGTGTGCGGCACGCGCGGAGCCCCGTCGGCGGGCCAGTGCATGTCAGGTGCCCAGGCGGACGCGTTGAAAGCCATCTTCGGCGGCGCGCGCAACTCGCGCGGCGAGTCGTTGTACGGCACCTTCCCGTACGACACCGGCATCGCCGGGCCCGCGTGGCGCGGCATGCACCTTGGCAGCGGCGGCAACCCACCTGCGAACGCCACACTGGGGCGCGATACGCTGCGGAACTTCGCGATGACGCCACCCGCCCCGGAGCTCGACCCGTTGCGTTTCGATTTCGATCGCGACATGGCGCGCACGGGCGAGACCGCCGCGATCAACGATGCGGTGGCCACGCTGCACACGAGCTTCGCGGGACACGGGGGCAAGATGATCGTGTATCACGGCCTCTCGGATCAGGCGATGGCGACCGGAGTGCTCGTCGATTGGTACGAGCACCTGGCGCCGCGCGATGCGCAGGGGCCGCAGGCCTGGGCGCGGCTCTTTCTCATCCCCGGCATGACGCACTGTGGGGGCGGCCAGTCGACCGATCAGTTCGACATGCTCACGGCCATTCAGGAATGGGTGGAGCAAGGGCACGCGCCGGATCGGGTGGTCGCCTCGAGCAAGGCGTTCCCGGGCATCACACGGCCGTTGTGCCCCTACCCGAAAGTGGCGCGCTTCGATGGCGGCAACGCGAGCGAGGAGCGCAGTTTCTCCTGCAGGTGAGGCGCCTGCGGGAAACGCAATCGTTTGCGGCGGTCAGTGGTCGTGGCCCAGAGACTCCTCGACGAGTCGCCGCATGATCTCGTAACCCTTGCGGTTGGGATGAACGCCCTCGTTGTGTTCGACTCCTGGAATGGTTGCCCTAAAGCGCTGCCTGAGCGAGAAGCAGCGCCCCGGTGACACCGGCACGCGCACCCAGCCCAGGAGCGCAGATGTAGTCCTTCAAACGTGAAGAGTCCCTCAACGGCTCGAGGTAGCCATTCAGGTACCGCGCGGTGGCATCGCGCACGAACGGCATGACCTGGCCATCCGCCATCACGCCTCCACCGAGCACCACACGCTCGACCGACAGCATGAGTGCGATCGAAGTCGTCAGTTGCGCGAGATAATCCGCGATGATCTCGCGAGCTTCGTGGCCGGAGGGAAGTGCGTCGAGCGTAGTGCCCCACCGCGCCACGATTGCAGGACCGCTCGCCAGCCCTTCGAGGCAGTTGCCGTGAAAAGGACAGATGCCGCCGAAGCTGCGATCCTGCGGATGCCGTCGTACCGGGATGTGCCCCATCTCCGCATGCATCAGACGACTTGCCGCTGGGGTGGCCGGGGCAACAGCGCCACCGATCCCGGTGCCCACCGTGATGTAGGCGAGAGAGGCAAGGCCGCGGCCCGCGCCGAGCTGCCACTCCGCAAGCGCGGCGCCGCCCACATCGGTGTCCAGCGCGATCGGCGCGGAAAAGCTCGCTTGCAGCGGAGCAAGCAGGTTCACGCCGGACCAGCCCGCCTTGGGCGTGGACAACATGCAGCCGTAGGCGGCGGAGTCTGGGCGCAGCTCCAGCGGGCCGAAGCAACTGAAACCGAACGCACCGATGTGCCCGTGCTTCGTCTGAGCCGCACGAAAGAACCCGACGCACTCTGCCAGCGTAGCCTGCGCGCTCGTCGTCGCGAACGTCGCACTCTCGATCACGTGAGCCGGCGAGTGCGCAACCGAGCACACGAACTTCGTTCCGCCGCCTTCGATTCCGCCGTAGAGCACCGGCTCTTTCGCACTCTGGCTCATGGTTAGAGAGGACTCACTCAGCGCGCGCCCGTTTGCTGCCGGCCTAGTATATCCAGGCAGCACGATGGAGAAGCCGACGCACGAGCAATCGCGCGGCCTGCTGCTCTCGGCGCACTGGATCGAGCTCTTCTCGACCTGGCTTGCGCGCCTCGGCTGATCTCAGAAGCGGTACCGGAGCGTGGCGCCCCACTCGCGGGGCGCCGCGAACGTGCTTTCGGCAAGCCCGAACCCCACGCTCGAGTTGCCCGAAAGCCGGTACCGCTCGTCCGTCAGGTTGGTGCCGAAGAGCGCGAGATCCCAGCGGTCGTCCTGGGTGCTGAAGGAAGCGTACGCGTTCACGATTCCAAAACCCGGCTGCACCAGCCGCGGATCGTTGAAGACGTCTTCGTACACTCGCGTCTTGTACGACCAGTCACCACGCAGCGTGATGTGCCCCGCCGCGCCGAGAGCGAACGCATACTGCAAGCCCGTGGACAGCGTCCATGTCGGCGCCTTCACGAGATGCATCGCCCGCGTGAGCGGCGGATTCAGCGTCGCAAGCTGTGGATCGAGCTCCGTGTACTTCGCATCGAGATAGCCCGCGGAGAAATTGAAATCGAGGCCGCGGGCGAGCCGGCTGACCACCTCGAGCTCGGCGCCCTTGATCTCCGCGGCGCCGGCGTTGCGCACGAAGTTCTGCGGGGTCGCGTTGATGGTGAGCTGCATATCCTTGTAGTCGTTGTAGAACACCGCGAGGTTCGCCGTCACGCGTCGATCGAACCAGCCGGTCTTCGCATCGATCTCGTAGCTCTTCACCGTCTCGGGGTCGTACGGCGTCAGCACTTCCTGGATGCCTGAGAGCGGCCGGCCGTTGAAGCCGCCGCTCTTGTAGCCTTTGGCGTACGACGCATAGAACAGCACGTCGGGCGTTGCCTGGAGCTCGAGCCCGAGTTTCGGCGTGACCTGCGACCAGTCATCGCGGAACGTATCCTGCGTGCCCGGTGCGCCCACCACATAGGCGCCGCTCGCCACCCGACGATGGATGAGCTGCAGACGCTTGCGATCCTGCGTCCAGCGCAGCCCGACGGTGGTGCTCAGCTTGTCCGTGAGCCGGTAGGTGCCCTGCCCGAAGAACGCGAGCGATTCGTTGGCCACACGCGTGAAGAGATCCACGCCGACATCCACGCCGATGTTGTTCGGATTGCCGGCACCCCCGAATCGCAGCGGCGGCGGGCAGGTGGCAATCGGCCGCGGATTGGCTCCCGGCAGGCCGCACCACGTCGTGCCCGCCGGCAGCGTGAGCGACTCGAGGGCGGAGAAGGTTCCGATGGCGAGATTGGCCTTGCCATACTCCGTCGCCCCTTCGTCGAAGTAATACGCCCCGAGCAGCCAGTTGAGCCGGTCATCGAAGCTCACGCCCGACAACTGCAGCTCCTGGCTGAACTGGTGCTGCTCATCGTCGTTCACCGTTTCGCGGTACGTGAACGGTGTGTTGTCGCCATCCCGGATGAAGAGCGCATCGAGATTGCGATACGCCGTGATCGATTTGACGGCGAGCCCGTTGCCGATGCGCCAGTCCGCGGTCAGCGCGGCGCCTCGCGTGTCGAGGTTGTTCACCGTCTGCGCGCCCGCCCAGGTCGTATCGATGTCGCCGGTGACCCAGGAGGAGTTGACACTGCCGACGCCATTCGGCGCGGTGATTCCCAGGTTGGGAGCGACCAGCGCGTTGTAGAGATTGAGAAACGGCGTGCCGGTGGGCGTGACATCGATCAACGTGAGCGGCGCGGAGTTCTGGCGCACGCGCGTGCCGTCCGCCGTGAGCGAGATGTCCAGGCTATCCGTGACCTTCCAGAGCGCCTGCGCACGGCCGACCAGCGAATCCTTGTCGCCGAGATCGGCACCATCGGTCAGGCGCCTTGCGTAACCGTCCTGCGTCAGGCGCGAGACGGTCCACCGGGTGAGGAAGCGATCGCTGAGCGGCAGGTTCAGCGTGCCATGCGCGTCGAAGCGGCTGAAGCGGCCGGCGGTCAGCGAGACTTCGCCGCCCAGCTCCTCCGTGGGTTGCTTCGAGATGATGTTGACCGCGCCACCGATGGTGTTGCGCCCGAACAGCGTGCCTTGCGGACCGCGCAGCACTTCCACCCGCTCGAGATCGACCGCGTCCATGATGCCGCCGATCGATCGCCCGAGATAGACGCCGTCGACATACATCGCCGCGCCCGGATCGCTGAAGATCGCGAAGTCATTCTGGCCGATGCCGCGGATGAAGATCGTCGCGTTATAGGCGCCGCCGCTCAAGGCAGCCGCCCCGTCGAACTGCAGGTTGGGAACGTACTGGGAGAGCGCGTCGACGCTTTCCGCACCACGCACCTCGAGCGCATCGCCCGAAAGCGCCGTCACGGCAACGGGGGTGGTCTGCAGGGTTTCCTCCCGGCGCCGCGCAGTGACGGTAACTTCCTGAACCGCAAGATCGGAGCGTTCGGTCTGGCCTTCCGCACGCGCCGCGGCCGCGGTGTTCGCGCTACCGGCGCCGGTGCCGCCCTGCGCGGGCGTTGCCTCCCGAGGCTCGGCTTGTGCCAGCCGCAGGGAGTGGCCGCCAGTCAATGCGGCGGGTAGCGAGAAAATCGAAGAGGTTTTGCGGGCTTTCGCGGACTCAGGCTCGATGACGACGGTACGGTCGTTGATGAACTCATAGCGAAGCTCGGTTCCGCTCAGCATCTGCTCGAGCGCGCGGGTCGGCGTGAAAGTGCCGAGCAGCGCCGGGGCCGAGACTCCTTCGCCCACCTCGCTATACAGCACGATCTGCAGGCCCGACTGGCGGGCGAGCTCATTGAGCGCGTCGCCGAGCGCCTGGTCCTTGATATCCAATGCAATGGTTTGCGGGGGATGCGGCTCGGCGGCGTAGCTCGCCAGGGCGACCTGCCCGATCGCAACGATTCCGGCGACCCACGTGCCACGAGGCGGTGCTTTCATCGGACGTCCCCTTCATCCGGGCGTTTATTGTGATCCCTGCTCGCATAGACTGCTCCCGGTCGGCAAACGGGGTACTGAACCTTCACTTCAGTACCCCGAAAGGCCCTTCCGCCCAGTCTTGAATAGGCAGCAGCACACACTGCGGGGTCTTATGGTCTGGTCCCGGCGCTCGCGCCAGCCGATGGGGTTCGTGGAGTCTGCCTTCGAGCAGTACCACGCGGGCCTGCATCGTTTCCTGATGCGCCGCTTGCGCAGCATGCACCACGCGCAGGACCTGGCGCAGGAGACCTACCTTCGGCTCCTTCGCATGGACCGGCAGGAGCTCGTGCGCAAACCCCAGGCGTATCTCTACCGGATCGCCGCGAACCTCGTGTATGAGTTCAAGCTGCGGGAACGTAACGAGCCGGTATGCTTCGACTCCGAAGCCGTCGAGCATGCCGTGGAGTCGCCCGCGGTGCCCGCGACTGCCGATGCCAGTGAAGGAGTGAGCCTGCACCAGCAGCTCGAGGCCGTCCTCGGGCAGCTGCCGCCCCTGTACCGCGCCGTCTTCGTGCTGAGAAAGCGCGACGGCATGACCTATGCCGAGATTGCCCGCACCCTCGATATCTCGGTCCACACCGTGAAGAAATATCTCACGCGCGCGGTCGCCCAGTGCCGGTGCGCACGTTGGGATCGCTGACGAATCGACCTATGTCCTGGCATCGTTCCGAATCACCTCCCCTCGCCGAAGAAGCGGCACATTGGCTCCTCGAGCTGGAAGAGCCGGATGGCGCCACGCTGAACCGTTTCACGGCGTGGCTCGAAACTTCGCCGCGCCATGTGGAGGAGTTCCTGCTGGCCTCGGCGGTGTGGAAAGAGTTCGAGCACGTTGAGGCCACCCGCCGCCTCGACATCGAGCGACTGGTCGAAGAGGCGCGTAACAACGTGCGCACGATCGGCGCCCCCGCCAGCGACTCAGGCACTGCCTCGCCGGCCCGCACGCGAAGCGGACGCCGCAGGTGGATCGCGTTGGCCGCCGCAGCAGTGGGTGCCACATGCCTCGTCGGAGTCGCCCTGTGGAAGCCACCCGGCACTCAGCCCCAGAGCTACGCCACAGTGCGCGGGGAGCAACGCGCACTCAAGCTCGAAGATGGCTCGGTCGTTTACCTGAACACCCAGTCCCGTGTGGAAGTGGCGTTCTCGAAAGACGTGCGCGTGATCCGGCTGCTCGAAGGCGAGGCCATGTTCAACGTCGAGCACGACGCGGCGAGACCGTTCAGGGTGCTGGCGGGCTCGGCGGTGATTCAGGCGATCGGCACGCGTTTCAATGTCTATCGCGGTGCTGCCGGCGCCACGGTGTCGGTGGTCGAAGGGGTCGTTCAGATCTCGCCCACAGCCGCTTTGGCTGCACAAGCTGCGCCAGAGGCTCCCGCGGCCAGCCTCCCCGCCCGCGCAGGTTCAGCCGAACCCCGGCGCGCAAGAGTGTCTGCCGGTGAGCAGGCACGCATTCTCGCCGACGGGGAGATCGTCACGCGTTCGGTGCCGGACCTGGCGCACATCGTCTCGTGGCGCGAGCGGCGCCTCGTCTTCCGGGCCGAGCGACTGGAAGACGTGGCGACACAGTTCAACCGCTACAACGCCGTGCAGATCCTCGTGCAGGATGAAGTCCTGCGCGGCAAGCAGATCACCGGCGTTTTCGATGCGGACGATCCCCGCTCGCTCGTCCAGTTCCTCCAGCGGGACAGCACGCTCGTGGTGGAGGACGGCGGCGGCGAGATTGCGATCCGCCGCCGCGCCGATTACTGAAAGTCCGCGCGAAAGCGCACGGTCACATCGAGCAGCGCTAGAACGGCAGGCCGACGTAGTTCTCCGCCAGCGACGCGAGCGCCGATTGCGAGGAAAAGAGGTATGCGAGGTCGGTCTGCTGCAGGCGCCGATCGTAGGGACTGTCGTCCGGAAATCGATGCAGCAGCTTCGTCATCCACCACGAGAAGCGCTGCCCCTTCCAAACGCGAGCCAGCGCCCGGCTGGAATAGCTCTCGAGTCCGCGATCATCACCCGCCGCATAGTGGTCGACGAGCGCGTGATACAGATAGTAGATATCCGAGGCTGCGGTGTTGAGTCCCCGCGCGCCGGTCGGCGGCACGATATGGGCTGCATCCCCTGCCAGGAACAGATTTCCATATCTCATGGGCTCCGCAACGAAGGAGCGCAGCGGCGCGATGCTCTTCTCGATGGAGGCGTCGGTCACCATCGAAGCCGCCACGTCGGCCGGCAGGCGCCGCTTCAGCTCTTCAAAGAAGAGCTCGTCCGGCCATTGTTCTATCGTGTCCGACAGCGGCACCTGGATGTAGTACCGGCTCAGCGTCGAAGAGCGTAACGAGCACAAGGCGAAGCCCCGCTCGTGATTTGCGTAGATCAGCTCGGAAGAGACCGGCGGGGTGCGTGAGAGCACACCGAGCCAGCCGAACGGAAAGATCTTCTCGAAGGTTTGCATCTTGTCCTTCGGAATCGACTGCCGGCTCACCCCGTGGAAGCCGTCACAGCCGACGATGTAATCGCAATCGATCCGATGCAATCCGGTGCCGTCACGATACGTGAGGCAGGGATGCGAGGTATCGATGGCGTGGAGCTGCACGTTCTCGACCTTGTGCACCACCTTGCCGCCGAGACGGTCGCGCCCTTCGTAGAGATCGCGGGTCAGCTCCGTCTGGCCGTAAACCATGACGGACTTGCCGCCGGTCAGGGCGTGCAGATCGATCCTCTGGCGGCCCCCGTCATGCGCGATGTAGAACCCCTCGTGGATCTGCCCCTCCCGATCCATTCGCTCCCCGACCTGCGCTTCGCGCATGAGCGCCGCGAAACCGTGCTCCAGCACGCCCGCGCGGACGCGCCCGAGCACGTAGTCCCGCGTGCGCTTTTCGAGCACCACATTGTCGATGCCCCGCAGGTGCAGGAGCTGGGAAAGGAGAAGTCCCGAAGGGCCGCCGCCGATGATGCCGACTTGCGTGCGTGTCGCCAAAGTCATGTGAAAGTCTGCTCGCATCCGTCTGAGTCGTTAGCGACGCGTCACACTAGGTGCAGGAACGAGCCTCATCAATAGCGCAGCATCGATATCTATTATCGCAACCAACGATAGAGGGCCGTGGAAACATAATCGTTGCGATATCGGTCGAACAAAACTGCCCGCTACCCCGTTCCCTCGTTGTCAATGACGGGACGGCGAGTTACAAAGCATCGCGGCACGAACTGGAGACCACCATGGAACAAGTACAGCTGATCATTGCGGGCAAAGATGTGGGGGCGAAGAGCTCTGC
Source organism: Pseudomonadota bacterium (assembly GCA_040255575.1). Lineage (GTDB taxonomy): Bacteria > Pseudomonadota > Gammaproteobacteria > Steroidobacterales > Steroidobacteraceae > JADGHX01. The sequence goes on from JBDZVF010000136.1 coordinate 14,013, forward strand.
GACCTTCGCGCGTCACAATCCGATCACGGGCGAAGAAGCGA
>JBDZVF010000658.1:0-2591 GCA_040255575.1 Pseudomonadota bacterium
TGACGGTTGATCCACCACCTCCGTTTGCAAGCGCCGAAACCGCCGCCCAGATGGCGGAACTCTACTGGATGGCGCTCTGCCGCGACGTACCGTTCACAGCGTACGACACGGATCCAATCATCGCGGCTGCGGTCGATGATCTGGACAGCCTCTCGGGGTATACGGGTCCCAAGCCAGTGACCCCACAGAACGTGTTTCGCGTGAACTACCCCGGCGTCATAGATGGCCCGATCGTCTCGCAGTTTCTTCTGCGTCCGGTTCTCTTCGATGGGATGCTGCTGGACGGCAAAGTCCGCGTACCTCTCCCGGTGACAGCTCCGACCGATACTGGGATTGATTTCTTGACTTCGTATGAGGAATGGTTGTGCGCGCAGCGCGGATTCCCGCTTCCAGGAAATCAGTTTGAGTATCCCACCTGTGTCGTTGGGCAACAAGTGTATGATGACGTCTCTCGCTTCCCCCGTTCCGCTCGCGATCTCGGGCAAATTGCAGGGCAAGACGCGATCTATTCAGCGTATTTCCGCGCGAGCATGATCCTCAATGACTTTGGGCTCGACGCGCTTGACGATGAGAACCCATACAAGAGCAGCGGAACGCAATCAGGGTTTGCTACCTTCGGCTTCGCGCATCTCCTGCTGGTGGTGGGAAGCGTCCACAAAGCTGAGCGTCATGCGTGGTTTGAAAAGTGGTTCGTCCATCGCTACCTCCAGCCGGAAGTCTTTGCTGGTCGGGTGCATAATCATGTGACGGGCAGGGCGAACTATCCAATTGATCAGAGTCTTTTGACGTCGCCGGTGCTCGACCGTATTTTCGAGCACAATCGAACGTTGAATCGTCGGCGAGGAATCGGTAGGGAGCCGGGAACGTTCTTGTTGCCGATCCTCTTTCCACATGGGTCGCCGATCCACCCGTCGTTCCCCTCCGGTCATGCCCAGACCGCAGGTACCTGCGTCACCTTGCTGAAAGCGTGGTTCAACGAGGACTTTCCAATACCCAATCCAGTACAACCAAATGCCGACGGAACAGCACTGGAACCATACAATGGTGTCCTTACGGTCGGCGGCGAACTCAATAAACTGGCGCACAACTTGTCCATGGGTCGCGACATGTCAGGCGTGCATTGGCGCGCGGATGACATCCAAGGCAACCGCCTGGGTGAAGAAGTCGCGCTGCGCATCCTGAGGGAGGCACGGGCCACGTACTCTGAGCCGTTCAACGGGTTCACACTCATCAAGTTTGACGGAACGCCAGTAATAATAGTTTGACGGAGCACAACCTCCATCGTTAATAGTGTCCATCATTATCAGGTCCATCACGGATCGCAACAGTTGGGTCACTGAAGGCTAGGACCTGTTTTCAAAGGCATTGGATGTGCGGGTTCCTTGGCATGAACCGAGGAGACTTAAGCAATGAACAATGGGCGCGGCTGGAGCCATTGCTGCCGCCGCAAAAACCCAAGACTGGTCGACCAGCCGTCGATCACCGGCGCACCCTCAACGGCATGCTCTGGATCCTCCGTACTGGTGCCCCCTGGCGGGATCTGCCGGAGCGCTACGGCCCCTGGCAGACCGTCGCCACCCGCTTCTACCGCTGGCGCAAGGCGGCGGTCTTCGACCGGCTCCTGGCCGAACTCCAAGCGATCGCCGATGCCCAGGGCAAGCTGAACTGGGACCGCCACTACGTCGATGGGACCGTCGTTCGCGCGCATCAGCATGCGGCAGGGGCAAAAGGGGGGACCCACAAACCGAGGCGCTGGGACGGAGCCAAGGCGGCTTCGGGACGAAGGTTCACCTCCGGGCGGAGGGCAATGGTCGGCTGATGGCGCTGCTCCTGACGCCAGGACAGCAGCACGAGGCCAGCGTCTTCGAGCCGCTGATGCAGGGTGGGGCGATCAAGCGTGTTGGCCGTGGCCGTCCGAAGCAGCGGCCGCGGCGGGTAGTCGGCGACAAAGGCTATAGCAGTCGCAAGATTCGGCGCTACTGTCGTCGGCGCGGGATGCGGATCACGATCCCTCGGAAGGCGAACGAGCATCGGACGGGGCCGTTTGATCGGGACAGCTATCGGAGCCGCAATCAGATCGAGCGGCTGATCAACCGCTGCAAGCAGTTCCGGCGCTTGGCGACACGCTATGAGAAGCGTGCGGAGAACTACCGAGCGATGTGGCTCCTTGGCGCCTCGCTCCTTTGGCTGGCGGTGATCCTTTGAAAACAGACCCTAGTACTCTTTTCCGGTGCGAAACCCTCATTCGAAGCAGGGAACCTGATTTGCTGCCTCCAGAGCCTGGTTGATCGACTCTTGTGGAGGCCGACATCCTGCGCGATCGCTACGACCCGCTCAACCTCTTCGTGTTGGTTTCCGCCCTCGGGCTGGAGACCGACCGTGTGCTAGCCCACCTCGATACGCTCCTCGATGACGATCAGCTCTTCCAGTTGGTCAGGGCCGATCTCAGCCGCCGCTCCCCGCGCACGCTTAACGATGGTCGACCCTCGACCCCGGTTGAGGTCATCCTGCGCATGTTGGTCGTCAAGCATCGCTCCGGCTGGAGCTACGCGCAGACCGAGCACTGGGTGAGCGATAGCCTCGTCCTGCGC
>JBDZVF010000659.1:0-2586 GCA_040255575.1 Pseudomonadota bacterium
TCCGCGCGAGAACTGCTTCTCGATGCCGTGGCCGCCATCGGCACCGGCGAAGCGAGCCATGACTGGCCCTGGCCGGAACCGCGACTGACCTACGCCAATGGTTCGATTCCTGAAGCGCTGCTGGTGGCGGGGGCTGCGTTGCCGGACGCCGCAGCGCATTCGCGCGGATTGCGGATGCTCACGTTCCTTCTCGATACCGAGATTCGGGGCGGCCATTTGTCGCTCACTGCGGTCAGTGGGCGTGGGCCGGGTGACTCGGCAGCGCGCTTCGACCAGCAACCCGTCGAAGCTGCCGCCCTCGCGGACGCCTGTGCGCGCGCGTACATGACGACCAGCGACCCGCGATGGTTGCGCGGGATGGGCATGGCGTGGGCCTGGTTTAAAGGCGACAACGACAATGGCACTGCGATGTACGACCCGGCGACCGGTGGCGGCTTCGACGGGCTGCAACGTCACGGTCGCAATTCGAACCAAGGTGCCGAATCGACGCTCGCTCTGCTTTCTACTGCTCAGCAGGCACAACGGTTCGGTGTGTTGCGGTGAGCGCGCAAGCGCCTGTCATCCACCACACCGATGAGGCGCTGTTCCCCGACCCAGCTCGGGTGATCGCCCGACTGTTCCTGCCAGGCGAGGAGTTGCCGAACGGGCGCTCACGCGCCAGCGCCGTAGTGGGTCGCGTTCTCGCGCTTTCGGAGGCGGAAGTCGAACGGGCGGCGGCTGACGTTATTGAGAAGTTCTCCCTCCGCCACAGAGATCTCATCAACCTGCTCAACACGCACGCCTCCACGATCAGCTCTCACCTGCAAGCCGACGTTCCGATGAGCCGGGCCCGTACCTTGCTGATGGGCGCGAGTTTCACGGCGGAGTATGCGATCGAGGGTGCCGCGCTGTGCAACCCCAGCGTCGTTTTGCATCCCGATCAAAGCGGGATGCAATCGGGGCGTGCTCGACTTGCGCTCAGCTTACGTGCGATCGGCGAAGGGCATCTGTCGTCGTTGGGCTTTTGCACTGCGGTTGTCAGTGCGGACGCGTGGGAGTTCGAGCCGCGCGGGCTCCCAATCGTGGCCGGAACCAGCCACGCCGCGACGTGGAGTCGTAACCATCTGCGCGCCGTCCTCGCCGATCAGGGCCGCATCAACGGACTCGCGCATAGCGTGCTCGCGACACTGCCCGATAACTTCACCGCCGCCGACCTCGAACATGCGTTCGCCGATGCGAGTCAAGATCTTCTTGGCCGGCCCGGCAGCGCCGCGACTCTCAATGAGCTTCGTCGCTTGGTGGCCTCGGTGTACGAGGTCTCGTTTGCGGACGACGTCGCGATCAGCCAACAGGTGTTGCTGCCCTCAGCCCCGGACGAGAGCAACGGGCTGGAAGACGCCCGGCTCGTTCGGTTCGTTGGCGACGACGGGACAGTCGAGTATCGGGCGACCTACACGGCGTACGACGGGCGCGCGATCGCCCCGAGGCTCCTTACCAGTGCCGATCTGCGAACGTTTCGAGCGCATCGCCTCGCCGGTCCGGCGGCACGTAACAAGGGCATGGCGTTGTTTCCGCGATTGATTGCCGGTCGCCACTGGTCGCTGTGCCGATCAGACGGCGAGAGCAACTGCCTGGCACGCTCCGACGACGGTCGGGTCTGGGGGCAGCCGAGCGTCATCCAGGCGCCCAAAGCGCCGTGGGAGGTGGTGCAGGTCGGGAATTGCGGCTCGCCGATCGAAACCGACCGAGGGTGGCTAGTGCTGACTCACGGGGTCGGACCCATGCGCACCTACACGATCGGCGCCATGCTCCTCGAGCTCGACGATCCAACCCGCGTGATCGCGCAGCTGAAAGAGCCGCTGCTGCAAGGCACCGACCGTGAGCGTTACGGCTACGTTCCCAACGTCGTGTACTCCTGCGGCAGCGTGATCCACGACGGCCGGCTTTGGCTCCCCTACGGCATCGGCGACTCGCGTATCGGTGTCGCTTGGGCTCAGGTCGACGAGTTGCTTGCGGCGATGTGTTCGTAGACCCGCACATACTCCTCCACTGTGCGATGTACGCGAGGTTTGATGGGCCCGTGTTTAGCGGGCGAGGGTGAGGAACACCGCGATGATGGTGCCGTATGCGCCGTGCGCCAACAGGCTGACCAATGGCGTTCTGACGCCGTAATTTCGTGCCATAAAGCCAGGTGGCTCGAGCAGCGCCACGGTCGTGGCGTCGCTCAGCGGCGTACCCATCCGCGGGTGCACCAACGGCAACAGCACGTTGATTAAGACGGTGCCGGCGAAGATGCTCTGCCCCACTCCGAAAACGGCCCCGAGCCACCAGTCGTGCCGGCCGAGCGCCGTGAACATCGCGTAGTACCCGATCGCGAAGAGCAGGCCCATGATGAAATGCACGACGTAGCCGATGGTTTTCGCGCGCGCCCGATCGGCGCATACCGCGGTTCCCAGCAGGAATGGTAGATCGATCCGGGTGAGGTGGAGCTCGCTCGCCGCACGCAGCACGGTGGTCAAGACGAGGGTGCCCGCGAAACCGCCGGCGAGCGCTGCCCAAAGGCTCATCGCAACCCTGCCTGGCTGATCGCCGCAGCGGCGCTGATCA
>JBDZVF010000660.1:0-2580 GCA_040255575.1 Pseudomonadota bacterium
TCGGCAATCTTCGTCTGGTGCGCGATGGACTTGAGCCGCGCCTCTTCGCCCGGATTCGAGATGTACGCCGTCTCCACCAGCATCGAAGGAATATCCGGCGATTTCAGCACGACGAGGCCCGCCTGCTGCACCTTCGTCTTGCGCACGTTGACCGTTTCATCGAGCGACTGGAGCACGCGCTCCGCCGCCGTCATGCTGGCGCCGAGATTGGCGGTCTGCGACAGATCGAGCAGCACGGAGGCGAGCGAACGATCCTTGTCATCGAGCTTCACACCGCCGCGCAGGTCGGCCGCGTTCTCGCGCTCGGCGAGCCAGCGTGCGGCTTCGCTGCTGGCGCCATGCTCGGACAGCACATACACGGAGGCGCCGGTGACCGTTCGATCCCGAATCGAGTCCGCGTGCACGGAGACGAAGATATCCGCCTTGGCGTTGCGGGCGCGAAGCATGCGATCGCGCAGAACGACGAAGTAGTCCGCATCGCGAGTGAGATACGCGCGCATGCCCGGCTCGGCGTCGATGCGCCTCGCGAGCGCGCGAGCGATGGCGAGCACGACGTTCTTTTCCATCGTGCCGTTGCGGCCAATGGCGCCGGGATCCTGCCCGCCATGACCGGCGTCCACCGCGACGATGATGTCGCGATCGCTATCGAGCGGCGCATGCTTGGCGCGGATTTCCTTCGGTGTGATCGCTTCCGCCGCAATCGCCGTGGACTTCGCGACGGACGTTTCCCCGGCTTGAGTCGGAATGCGCGACTTGCCTGAGGCCACCTTCCCTTCGGAAGGCTCGCCCGCGAAAGTCGCTGCCACGAATTTGCTGCTGCCAATGGCGACGATGTATTGATCGGGCACATCGGCGAAGGCCGGCCGCCATTGGCCGCGCGAGCTGGCCGCCGACTTGAGCTCGATGACGACACGCAACGTGTCGTTCGGGCGAGAGCCGGTGCGAATGGTCTGCACATTGCCGGAGCCCGCCGGAATGCGCGCACTCGGCGCGAGGCGCGTGTCGTGCAGATCGATGACGACGCGATCGGGCTTCTTCAGTGTAAAGAAGGTGTTCTTCGTGGGCGCTGAGGTTTCGAGCGTGACGCGAACGCCGCCCTCGCCCTTCGCCAGGCTCACCTTGTTGAGGACGGTGCCTGGCGCAGCAAAGCCCATCGCCGGCAGCGCAGCCGCGGCGAGAATCCCTACAACCTGGCGAAGCATCCCCTTGTTAAACACTTTTTTAATCATGGACTTCGCTGCAGAAGCTGCCGCGTAATCTACGAGCAGCCCGCCGCGAAATCAAGGTGATGGCGCACAGGTTCGGGGCGATGGCGGCGCGGCTGGGCCGAGCTTCGAGGTGATGGCTGCCGCACTCAGCCGATGACGGCTGCACTCGAGGGGATGACTGCCGCACTTGCAAGCCGATGACGGCTGCACCCGAGGGGATGACTGCCGCACTTGCAAGCCGATGACGGCTGCACTCGGCGTGATGGCAGTTGCGCTTCGGGTGACTACGGCCGCGCTTCGAGCTGATGGCCGCCGCGCTTCAACGTCGTGAAGCCGCGCCCCGCTCTGTCTCGCGAAGCCACGCCTCGCCGTATTCCGACCGGGCTTCGGCCGTGACGGAGTGGGAGCCCACCTCCACGACGAGCGTGATGACGAGGTCCGGCGGCGGCAGCCAACCCTCCCCTCGCTGCGGCCATTCCACGAGCCACAGCACACCCGGGCCGGCTTCGTCCCGCAAGCCGAGCGGCTCGAGCTCGGAGGGGTCGCGCAGGCGATAGAGATCGAGATGGACCACCGGGCCGGTGCGCGTCTCGTACACATCCATCAGGTTGTATGAAGGGCTATGCACGATGCCCGCCACGCCGAGCGCGTGAAGAAAACCGCGCGCCAGTGTGGTTTTGCCCGCGCCGAGGTCGCCGGTGAGGTAGACGACCGTGAGCGCATCTCGCCGCGCCGGCCGCGCGCGCGCCAGCTTGGCGCCGACGGCTTCGGTCTGCTCAGCGCTGCTGGGTGACCATTTGCGCCGGAGCGCCGTCACGGCGGGTTACCGCAGCACGCCCCCGCTGAGCGGCACGTCAGCGACACGCGGTGAAGCAACTCAGGCACGTTCGTCGCTCGCTACAGGTTCACGCACGTGCGCAGCTCGCGGGCCACGTCGCTCGCGAGCAGGCCGCGCTCGCCCGCGCGGGCCACCGCATCCCCGGCCATCGCGTGCACGAGCACGCCAACGCGCGCGGCCATCCAGGTATCACGACATTGCGCGAGGATGCCGGCGATGGCACCGGTGAGCACATCCCCCATCCCCGCACTCGCCATGCCGGGATTGCCGCGCTCGCAGACCGCCGGCGTGCGCGAGGGCGCCCCGACCAGCGTGCCGGCTCCTTTCAACACCACCGTCGCGCCATACCGCTCGACCAGCGAGCTGAGCGCATGGAGGCGATCGAGCTGAACGTGATCCGTATCCACACCCAGAAGCCGTGAGGCCTCGCCGGGGTGCGGCGTGAGAATGCAGTTCTTCAGATCCGGCTTCTGCGCCGCCTCCGCGACGAGATTGAGCGCATCGGCGTCGATCACGAGCGGCTTGCCCGACTGA
>JBDZVF010000661.1:0-2574 GCA_040255575.1 Pseudomonadota bacterium
GCATGGACGCAGCGGATCCGACGAAGCCTGCTGCGGGGCTCATCCCGTACACGCCGGTCGCGGAGTTCTGGTCTAACGGCGCTACGAAGTCACGCTGGATGGCGCTGCCGGACAACACGAAGATCACCGTGGAAGCCGACGGCGACTGGACGTTCCCGAACGGCACCGTGCTCGTGAAGAACTTCGTGCTGAATGGGCAGCTCATCGAGACGCGGCTTTTCATGCGGCACACGGACTCGGGCAATTGGGGCGGTTACACGTATCGCTGGAACAGCGCGCATACGGACGCCACGCTCGTGAGTGGCGGTCTGACGGAAACGATCGGCACGCAGGATTGGACGTATCCGAGTGAGGCGCAGTGCCTGCAGTGTCACACGAGCGCGGCGGGGAGGACGCTTTGGCTCGAGACCCGGCAGCTCAATTCGAGCATCACGTATCCGGCGACCGGGCGCACGGCGAATCAGCTGACGACGCTCCAGAGCATTGGGATGTTCGCGAATACGCTCACGGTGCAGGACGCTTATCCCAATGAGTCTGACACCTCGCAGAGCACGGCGAGTCGTGCGCGGGCGTATCTGCACACGAATTGCGCGCAGTGCCATCGGCCGAACGGGGGCACGGCCGTGAATATGGACCTGCGCTACTCGACTGCGATCGATGCGAACAACGCCTGCAACGTCGTGCCGGCGTCAGGGGATCTGGGCGTGGCGGATGCCCGCGTCATTGCGCCGGGGGCTGCCAGCAAGTCGGTGCTGTACCTGCGCATGAATCGGCGGGATGCGAGCCAGATGCCGCCGCTGGCGAGCCATGTGGTGGATGCGCAGGGGGCGGCGTTGATTCAGCAGTGGATAGATGGAATGTCCGCGACCTGCCAGTAGACGGCGCGTCCCGGTTGCGCCTGCCCACGCGGGGTCGCTCGCATCAGCGGCGCGATTCGGCGCTGGTGCGCCAGCGGCCATGTAACCTCGATCTGCAAGCTTTGAAAGCGAGCTTGAGGCTTCAATCTGCAAGCTCGAGCAAGCTTGAAACGTCAGTCTGCAAGCTTGACCAGCAAGGCATGCCCGTTGAGGTTGTGCACGAACCGAAGCCCTTCGCGTCCGCGCAGCTCGTTCACGAGCTTCGTCACCCCTTCACAGCCGCTGAAGCCATAGTCGTCGAATACGATCACGCCCCCGGCAAGCAGGCGCGGCAGTGCCCATTCAGCTACGGCCCGCGCGGACGAGTACACATCGACATCGCAATGGACGAGCGCGAGCTGCTCGCGGATGGCCTCCGCCGTATCGTCCGGGAATACGCCACGCAGGATGTGGATGTTCTCGAGCCCAAGGCCGGCGGCAAGGTCCCGCACGGTTTGTTCGGAGGTGTCCGCATGCTCGCCGCCGGTATAGACCGTGTCGTCAGGGCCTGCTTTGACCACACCGGTAAATGTGTCGGCAAGGTAGACCGTCGCTCCCCGTCCGCTCCAGGCGCTGGAGCGCGCCGGCGCACTGAAGCCGCTGATGGCAGCTCGCGCCAAGAGACAACCGGTGCCACCGCGCCAGACGCCGACCTCGAGGAAGCTACCCCCCAGGCCAGCCAGCTGATGCCCAAGCTGCCAGAGCTCATAACAGCGATAGATGTCCACCAGCGTGTGCTGACGGATAGCCTCGTAACAGCGTCGAAAGTCCTGATCATCGAGCCACGGCGAATACGTGGCGTGCGGCAACACCTTCTGGTGCGAGATGTTTGGGGTGCTTGCGTGTCGCCACTCGCGAGCCGGGTTCCCGTGCACGATGGCGAGATTGATCGGACGTAACACCGCGTTGGCTGCGCGCATTGCGGCCCGCAAGAACTTCCTCACCGGACGCTCTCCGACCAATCTTCAGGTTTGTGGCGACCAGTCTAGCAGGCCGCGTCAGCGCACGTGGGCAGCGTTCTCAGGGCGCCTTCTTGGCGAGCGGCATCGGCTTCGGGCGGTTGTGCTCGTCCAGGAGCACGACGACGGGGCGGTAGGTGGCGAGCTCTTCTTCGCTGTATTGGGAGTAGGCCGCGATGATCAGCAGGTCTCCCACCATCACCTTGCGGGCGGCGGCGCCGTTCAGGGAGATCTCACCGCTGCCGCGGGGCGCCTGGATGATGTAGGTGTTGAAGCGCTCGCCGTTGGTGACGTTGTAGATCTCGATGTACTGGTTCTCCCGCAGCCCCGCGAGTTCCAGGAGCGCCTGATCGATGCCGCACGACCCCTCGTATTCGAGGTCCGCGCACGTGACGCGGGCCCGGTGCAGCTTGGCCTGTAGCATCGTCCTCAACATCGAATCGCTCCGTGGGCGGCCGGTGGCCGCGACAAATCGGGCGCAAAGAATACCTGATCGCTGCCCGTCACCCGAACGCCCCATTCGACAGATTTCCGGGCCCGCCGGGCTGCCCCAGTCGCCCAAGGGTGCCTGCGCGGTTCGCGCGAGCCAGCTCGCGCCGGCCATTCGAGCCAGTCCGCGCCGTTCGCGCGAGCCAGCCGACGGCGGCCATTCGAGCAGCCCGCGCCGTTCGCGCGAGCCAGCCCACGCCGGCCGTTCGAGCCAGTCCGCGCCGTTCGCG
>JBDZVF010000662.1:0-2568 GCA_040255575.1 Pseudomonadota bacterium
CCGCTGCGAAGGACCTCATCGACGCGGGCGGTGAGAAGTTCAGGAGTCATTGCACGACGTGCCATGAGCCGCTCTACGCCAATCGCGGCGTGTTCCCCGATCTGCGCTATTCACCGATGCTCGCGGCGAAGGAGAGCTTCGCGGCCGTGGTGCTCGGCGGCGCGCTGCAGGCGAACGGCATGGCTTCGTTCAAGGGACGCCTGAATGATGAGGAGGTCGAGTCGGTGCGGGCTTACCTGATCGAGCGCGCCAACCAGGCGAAGAACGCGCCGACTCCGCGGCGCTGAACGTCACGAGATGCAGTGCGTCGCGGCTCGCTTCGCGAGCAGCAGTTGTGATCCAGTTGATGCACGACGCGTCGCTTGCGCCTAACATCGCGACCTTCGAGTTAAGTCATATCGGGAAAGGCCAGGGCTGATGCATCGACGGGGAGGGGTCTGGGCTGCGTTCGCAGCGGCGCTGGTTGCGATCTGCGTCACGGGAACGCCGGTTGAAGCGTCCGCCAGCAAAGGGGCCAAAGGGCCGGACGTTCGCTCGAACGCCGCGTACGTGCTCGACACGACGACCGGCAACGTGATCTACGAGCGCAAGTCCAATCTCGTCGCGCCCATTGCCTCGATCACCAAGCTCATGACGGCCCTCGTGGTGCTCGAAGGCAAGCAGCCGCTCGATGAGATCATCGAGATCAAGGCCGCCGATAACTGGAAAGGGAAGGGCTCATTCTCGCGCCTCACAGTGGGTGCCAAGCTGAGCCGTGAGGACCTGCTGCATCTTGCGCTCATGGCGTCCGAGAACCGCGCCGCGCGCGCGGTTGGCCGCGCCTACCCGGGCGGCGAGCCGGCATTCGTGAAGGCGATGAACGCCAAGGCGAAAGCGCTCGGCATGACGCAGACCCGCTTCGACGATCCTTCAGGCCTCTCGCCCGAGAACGTGTCGAGCGCGCGGGACCTCGCGAAGCTCGTCGTTGCGGCCTCGCGTAACCGCACGATTCGGGAGTTCTCCACGAGCCCCAGCCATACCGTGAAGGTGGGGCGAAGCATGCTCGAGTTCCGCAATACCAATTCGCTCGTCAGGAACCCGGCGTGGGACATCTCGGTTCAGAAGACAGGGTTCATCAACGAGGCGGGTGAGTGCCTCGTGCTGCAGGCGATGATCGATGAGCGCCCGGTGGTCATGGTGCTGCTGAACTCGTTCGGCAAGTACACGCGCGTGGCCGACGCAAAGCGCATCCGGCAGTGGATGGAGACTCAGCGGCCGCGCAGCCTGGCGCGGGCCGACAGTCACCGGTAACGCGGGCGGACAGCCGTTGGTAACGCGGGCGAACGCCGCCGGTAATGAGAAGGGTCCGATCGTCGTCCGCCTGAAGGCGCTCGATCGCCGCGTGCGTCGAGGCCCTGAAACGCTGCACGGCTCGACGGCGCTCCATGGGCCGCCAGTGCATTCTCAGCCGCGCGGCGCCTGAGCGCTCTTCTCTTACATCTGCGGCGCCCAGCCGTTACACCACCCCGCGGCCTTCACCGACTTGCCCTTGATGATCTGGCACCCGCCCTGCGTCGAGCCGTCCTTGCCGCTGTAAAGGCTGCAGTTGGCGCAGGTGTTGCCTTCCGCTTCCTTCGCCTGTTTGGCGTCTTCCACGTACTTCACCGCCTTCGCATCCGGATCATCGACAGACAGCAGTGGCAGATCTTCTCCGGCCGCGCGCAGCTGCGCGGAAGCAAAAGTGCCCACGGTCGCGGCGAGGGCAAGTTGACGGAGCAGACGACGACGGGATTCGGATTCAGGCGCGCTCAAAGGCATTCTCCGTGGCGAAAGGCTTCGGATGTCCCGCAAGTTTCTCAAGGCGTGACATCTGTCACCACCCCCGGCATGACAATGACCGCTGGTGAGTTTGCGAAACAGGAATAGACTGCCACGAATGTTTGCCTCACGCCCAAGGTCCCCGAGCCCCGACCGAGAGACGAAGAAGGCGCCCGTCCGCCTGGAGGCAGGGCCGCCGGAGGGCGTCCCTGAGTGGGCCTCGGCCCTTACCGTACGGTTCGAAAGTGGCGCCTCGGGCCAATTCATCCTGTACGGCAACGTGCACGACCGAATCGCAGTCGGCGGTCGGCTGGTCAACATCGAGCAGTACATCCAGGACGAGCTGCTGGCGAGCTTCGCGGTCGTGTTCTCATACGACCTCGGGAACGGCCTCACGGTCGAGCGCGGCGGCGAGCGCATTTCGGAGTGGGTGCCCTCGGCCATGCGCAGCCTGCCGCACCAGCCGCTCGAAGCCATCCGCTTCATCAACCGTTTCGCCAAGTACCTCGGCAATCTCAGCGCCGTCGGGCGGCCGGACAACCTGCACGTCGCGGTGATCGTTCGCGGCGCGGACCAGCTGCTGCCGGCCGACGGCAAGGGCTTCGAGCACGGCAGCCTCACGAGCCTCGTGCGCGAGTGGAGCTCGGGGCGGCTGTTCACGCAGCTGCCGTTCGCTAGCCTGCTGATTGCCGATAACCTCAGTGACATCGAGCCGCTCATCGCGTTCGCGCCGCAGTCCTCGCTCGTGCGAATCCCGCTGCCGGGGCCGGC
>JBDZVF010000663.1:0-2567 GCA_040255575.1 Pseudomonadota bacterium
CGAACGGCGCGTCGGGCGTTTCCGCGGCGGCGGCGCGCAGACTCTTGAGCGCGGATTCGAAATTGTTGAGCGCGCGCGTCTCGCCCGCGACCGCACCCTGCGCATCGATGGCGTGCGCGGTGAGCGCTTCGACCGGCGCCGACGACATGGCGGGCGCGCCCTGACGCCCCATGAACCATGCCACGCCACAGCCGATGGCGAGCAAGCCCGCCACCAGGATGAGCACGTCGAGGACCCGCGCTGGGCGCCCGGCCGCCGGAGTTGTCATGTCAGTGCCACTCGCACATTAAGGTGTCGACGGGGCTTCACGCCGCCGCCTCCGAGAAGCTCTGGCTCTCGAGGATCTGCCGCAGGCTCAGCACGGGCCATTGCTCGGCCCCGCGCCTGAAGGCGCCCGCGAGGTAACGTTCGCAACGCGCCACGGTCGGTGGCGCGTCGCCAGAAAACTCTCCTTCCGCGAACCTGCGGAAGCCGAGCACCTCGTCCACGACGAGGCCTGCCGGAATCTCTCGGTGGTTCACCACGATGATGCGCGTGTTGCGCGTCATCGGCGTCACGCCGCTGCCGAGGAACTGCCGCAGATCCATGATCGGCAGCAGCTGGCCGCGCACGTTGGCGAGACCCTTGATCCACTGCTTCGCGCCGGGCACTCGCGTCAACGCATTCGGCACGCCCAGCACTTCGCGCGTCTCTTCACGCGCCACGAGATACAGCTCGCCCGCCATGCGCATGGCGACACCGACCCATTCGCGGCCGGAGGAGGTCTCCTGCGCCACCTGGGCGGAGAGCGCGCGTCCGCGCCGTTCGAGCTCGGCGAGCAGCTCGAACGGCCGATCGCGAAGGCTCTTGAGCGAAACGGCTTCCGTCACGGCGCGTCAGCCGGCGAGCGTCGCCTGGGCTTTCGCGACGAGCTGATCGGGCGACACGGGTTTCACCATGTAGTCGATCGCGCCCTGGCGCAAACCCCAGATGCGGTCGGTTTCCTGCCCCTTGGACGTCACCATGATGATCGGGATGGTGCGGGTCTTCGGGTCGTTGGCGAGCGTGCGCGTAGCCTGGTAACCGTTCATGCCGGGCATGACGATGTCCATGAAGATGAGGTCGGGCACCATCTCGCGTGCCAGCCGGACCCCTTCGGCGCCGTCGGCGGCCGCGGCCGTCTTGTAGCCGTGGCGCTCGAGCGCCTTCTGCATCACGTGCACCTCGGTCGGCGAGTCGTCGACGATGAGGATGAGTGCCATGTTGGTGGTCATCTCCCGATGTGCGTCTCGATCGCGCTCAAGAGCTCGTCCTTGGTGAACGGCTTGGTGAGGTAGTGCTCCGAGCCCACGATGCGGCCGCGAGCGCGGTCGAAGAGGCCGTCCTTGGACGAAAGCATGATCACCGGGATCGCGCGAAAAACCTTGTTGTGCTTGATGAGGGAACAGGTCTGATATCCATCGAGCCGCGGCATCATGATGTCCACGAACACGATGTCGGGCTGATGGTCGGCGATCTTCGCCAGCGCATCGAAGCCATCGATCGCCGTGAACACCTCGCACCCTTCCTTGGCGAGGAGGGTCTCGGCGGTCCGGCGGATGGTCTTGCTGTCGTCGATCACCAGGACCTTGAGGCCCTGAAGCTTTGCATTCGTGCCGCTCACGTCAGGCGACTCCTCCCAAGATCAGCGAATAACCCGCAAGCTTGCCCACAAGCGAAGAAAGGGCGGTTGCAGCCACGCGCATATGGTGGCGGTACCGGGGCCAAACGCAGCGCGGTTTTAACATATCGGTATAGCTCCGGCTATGCCACGCGCGTCACGTTTCTGAAGACTCGCGCACCACCGTCACCTCTCCGTCGGGCGATGCGGACATATTTGCGACCGGCCTAGCATAATCCGTCTCTTCCCAAAGGTGACCGCATGCCACAAAACTCCCTTCGACTCGGCGTGGTGATGGATCCCATCGAGGACATCAAGTACGCCAAGGACTCAACCCTCGCGATGCTACTCGCCGCTCGGGCGCGAGGCTTTGAACTGGTCTACATGGAGCAGAACGACTTGTCGCTGCGTGACGGGCGGGCCTATGCCCGGATGCGTCCGCTCACCGTGAAGGCCGATCCGGCGGACTGGTTCGCGCTCGGCGAGCCGAAGGTCGCGCCGATGAAGGAGGGCGTGGACGTCGTCCTGATGCGCAAGGATCCGCCGTTCGACATGGAGTACATCTACTCCACTTACATGCTCGAGCGCGCCGAGGTCGAAGGGGTGCTGATCTGCAACCGCCCCCAGGGCCTGCGCGACATGAACGAGAAGGTCTACACCGCCTGGTTCCCCCAGGCGTGCGCGCCGACTTTCATCACGCGGGACATGGGGGACATGGCCGCCTTCGTGCGCGAGCACGGCAAGGCTGTCTGCAAGCCGCTGCACGGAATGGGCGGCCGCTCGATCTTCGTCGTCACCGCGGACGACAAGAACATGAACGTCATCTTCGAGACGCTGACGAACTACGGCCAGCAGTACGCCATCGTCCAGCGCTACATCCCGGACATCGTGCAGACGGGCGATTCGCGCGTGCTGCTCATCGACGGCG
>JBDZVF010000137.1:0-13860 GCA_040255575.1 Pseudomonadota bacterium
AACCACGCGTCCGCCGTACCCACCGGCTCTGGGCCCGGAGGAAGCGGCAGCGCTACCACTCCAGCGCTATGTCGGCCGTTATGGCAATGCGAATCTGGACGTCCGTGTTTCAATACAGTCGGGGCAACTGTATGTAACCACGCGGCTGGCGTCCTCCGGAGCTGCACCGGACTACCACAGCCCGTTGTCCGCCCGAAAGGAACATCTGTTTCTGCAGGAAACACCGGGTGCGCCGTTCTCGTTCCTGCAATTTCTGCCGGCCGAGGATGCGTCGCCTTCTTTCATCTGGACAGGCAACACGGTCTGGCGACGGTTTTCAGGCCGCAACTCGTCAACCACTTGATTCTTGCCGACTTCAAACCATCTTCGCAACCTGCTGGGCGAGATGGAGCAGGTCCGTATTCAGCCTTATGACCGAGCTTTCGCCGAGCAGTCCCGTGCTGTACCGAAGGATCGGCCTGGTACGGTCCGCCGTCGTGAGGAACGGCACACCCAACGAATCAGAATCCCTGAGCAGGTACGGCAGCGGCTCGAGCTTTTGAAAGCCCTCTCCTTCGCGCGACAGGCTCGATAGCCAATGCGTCGGCAACCAGTTGAAGTACAGCGTCGTGCGCACTGAGCGAAAGGTATCCGCGCACTGAGGAGCGATGGAGGGCACCCACCCATGGTCCTGATGCTGACATGCCAGATAGAACGCTCTGACGACACTTTTCAATAGCGACTCGAAGTCCTGATCGGGCCGCACACGGATTCTCAAGTGAAGATGATATGCAAGCTCGCCGACCATGCCGCATAGCTCATGCCGCCATCGATCGTCGACAACAAAGGAAATGAGCACGTCATCCGTCTCACACCAACGCGCCATCACCGACGCATAGATCGCCAGTATGACGAGTACCGGGCTGGTCCCCTGACGCTGCGCTACCGCCTTGAGCGCAGTGGTCAGGTCCGCGCCGAATGGGGAAGCGATGCCAGCTGTCCCCACAGCGCGGGCGTCAACCCGGGGACAAGTGAAGGACGCACCGTTCAGGTTCTCCAGCCAAAACGCAGCATGCTCTGCCAGCCATAATGGCCTGACCTCGTTCAACCAGATTGCGTAGTCGGCGAACTGTATTTCAGACCTTCGGAGAGTACAGGGCTGGCCCTGAGTGCGTCGCAGATACGAGCTCCATATTTCCGCGCAGAGCACCTGAATGGACGCGCAGTCCGCGATGACGTGATCCGCCATCAGAATCAACACGTGCTCCGTTTCCGAACGCCTTCCGAGCCTGGCGTCGAAGAGTGGACCTTTGCTCAGATCGACGGGCTCGAAGATCGCGCTACGTCCGAAGTCGTATGCCCAATCCCGATCATCCAGCCCAGCGAGGGAAACGACCGGCAGACGAAAATCATGCGGATCATCTACGACCTGGCAGTAGTCCCCCTCCACCTTCACGATGCGCGTACGCAGGGAGTCGTGTCGAAGGATGGCATCCCTGATGCACGCCTCGAGAACGCAGATGTCCAACGGACCGTGTATGAGCAACCCCTCATGGATGACGCGACTACTCGCACGCATTCGGGACTCGCCGATCAGCCCCAACCACAGCTCCTGTGCCGGTGATAACGGAACCCGGGACGTCTCCCCGAAATGCCGAAGCGGAACGTCCGCGACTCTGCGCCTCACACGGCTTTGCACTTGTTGCTTTCAACCAGCGTGACGATGTCGCGGACCGTCTTCGGCAAACCGGCATCCACCAGCGCGTCCATCGAGAAGTCGTACTCCTGCTGCAGCTCCATCAACACGGTGATCAGGTGAAGCGAGGTGATGCCCAGGGTCGCAAGATCCGAATCTTCCGGGAAAGCGTCCGGTCCCTGCATGGCCGGAATCCGGGCGCGAATCCGTTCGGCTATCAGTGCGCGCGTAGACATGGCTGCGTCCTTTCGCTACGGAGGACGGGATCATAGATGAATTAGCCGCTTGCGGGCTTGCAGCCTGGAAGGCGCTCGTCCTGGCTTGAAATCGCTTTCGCATGCGCGCTAAGAATGGCCGCATGCTTCAGGCGAACTCCTTTCGGCAGTTGCTTGCCATTGCGGGCGAGCAATATGGCGAAAAGCCTTTCTTCGTTGATGACGAGCTTCTCGGCCGCGTCTCGTACCGCGACGTGCTGCGCTTCTCGCAGGGCCTGGAGCAGCAACTGGATGCCCTGGGGGTTCCGCCGGGCGCGGCGGTCGCATCCATATTTCACAATTGCGGCCTGGCTGCCCTGCTGTTCGTATCAGTCATTGCCACACGGCGACTGTACGTCCCGTTGAATCCGGCTTCATCGCCGGGCGAGCTCGAGGACATGCTCCGTCGAAGCGACAGCAAGGTCCTGTTCCTCGACCCGACCCATTCGAGATCGAACCACTTCCCCGGCCTCATCGCGGTACGGGTGCAGGATCATCGCGAGTATTTTCTGGAAAGATGTCGGTGCGGACCGGCAGCCAACGCGCCCGGCAGCGAGTACGACCACGCTTTTGCCGGAGAAATCGTGTTCACCTCCGGTTCGACAGGACGACCCAAGGGAGTCGTCCTGAGCGAGCGCAACCTGCTGGCGAACGCATCCGCGCTGGTCGACGCCTGCCAAATGTCCCCCGAGGATCGGTTCCTCACGGTATGTCCGCTCTTTCACAACAGCGGACAGATTCTGACGACGCTCGCCTGTGTGCTGACGGGCGGCTCAACGGCCGCCATCAGATCAGACATCGGGATGCTTCACTTCTGGCACTACCTGAACAAGCATCGGGGTCATTGGTGTCTGGTGATGACGTCTTTTCTCGCGCTTCTGCTGGCCCGTAAAGATTCGCCGGCAGGGTGGCATTCCATGCGCGGCCTGCTCACGGGAGGATCAGCCATCGACGCCGGACTCATCCATCAGTTCGAATCCCGGTTCGGCATTCCCGTTCGCACCGTCTATGGCCTGACGGAATCCTCGTCGATCGCGACATGCGAGCACCTCGATCCGGCACCCCGCGCCCTCGGCAGCTCCGGCAGAGCGCTTGCCTGCAGCGATGTCCGTATCGGAAGCGAGCCTTCGGCCCTGTATACGTGGGACCAGCCCGAGGCTCGCGAGCACGGAGAAATCTGGATCGGCGGTCCCACGATATTCGATCGCTACGTCGGGGACACCGAGCTGACGCAATTCCGGATTCGGGATGGCTGGTTGCGTACAGGAGATCTCGGCTACTTCGACAGTACCGGAAACCTGTTCGTGGTGGATCGCATCGACTCGATGCTCATCGTCGGCGGCGAAAACGTCTATCCGGCCGAGATCGAGAGGCTCTGTGCGCTGTTGCCTGGAGCCGCTCAAATCGTGGTGGTCGGAGCAGACCATCCCATCTGGGGCAAGGAATTGATCCTCGTCTACAAGGCCTCCGAGCAATCCCCTCCTCTTCTGAAAGCCTGGCACCAGGTCTTTGCCGAAGAGCTCGCGGCGTTCAAGATTCCGCAAAAGTACGTCGGCCTGCAACAGCTTGGGCTTGCCGAATTTCCGCGCAAGGAGAACGGGAAGCTGGACCGACCGCGCATCACTGCCCTCGTGCGCGATTTCATATCGAAGCAGTGAACAGGGAGGCGATGGAGACCTGCGGGTCCCGCACGACCCTCGCCGCGAATGCTCTGAAGCGATCCGCCAGCAGCCGCATGGTTTCGGGCCTGAAGAGATCGGCCCGGTATCGCACACCCGCGTGAATCCCGCGACTCGTCTTCATGAACGTGAAGCGTATTTTGTTGGTGGGAATCTGGATCCTGACGGGAAATGTTTCCACCGCGAGCGAGCGACCCAACTCCCGTGACTCCTCGGGCAGCCAGTTGAAGCGCGCGCTTTCAATGACCTCCCGTCGCGGGCTGGGCAGCTCGAGCTGCTGGTAGGACTCGATATTCTCTTCGATGGCCAGGAACTGCCGCGACAAGCCTTCCAACACCTCACGGAACGGCTCGTCTCCATTCAGCTGTACCCTCAGAGGTACGAGGTGGGCGAAATCACCGATCACTTCGAGGTCTTCGGGGCGGCAGCGACCCGAGACCATGGTACCGATGAGGAAGTCGCGCTGGCGCCCCCAGCTCGCCAGAACGCACGCGTAAAGAGCAAGCACGAGCAGGCTTGGGTACGTCCGCAGTTGTTTCGAGAGAGCGACGAGAGCCGCGCTCAGATCCTCGCCGAACGAAAGCCCCGCACGCGCAGTGCTGAAGGGCTCGATATCCTCCAAACCGCTGTCTTCCGGGCAGCGCGTGCCGACGGCCCCAGCAAGCCGCTCCCTCCAATATCCGTCATCGTTCTTCGACCAGTACGA
Source organism: Pseudomonadota bacterium (assembly GCA_040255575.1). Classification (GTDB taxonomy): domain Bacteria; phylum Pseudomonadota; class Gammaproteobacteria; order Steroidobacterales; family Steroidobacteraceae; genus JADGHX01. The sequence continues at coordinate 4,315 of JBDZVF010000137.1, forward strand.
CTGCCTGCTCCGCTGCCATATCGCGTAATCCGCATACTGGGGGATCGCGCCAGGAAGGTGCCGCTTTCCTTCCTTCAGCCCCACGTAAAGCCTGGACAGCTCGGTAAACAGCAACGAGGCCGACAGGCCATCGCCGATGAGGTGATGAACCAATACGCCCAGAACATGGTCGCGCTCCCCTGCACGCACCAACGTGGCGTCGAGTAGCGGCCCATTGTTCAGGTCCATGGGTCTGCTGAAGAAGCCAAGAATGTGCTCGTGTGCCACCTCGTCCTCCGCAACTCTCGACGGCCCCCGAATGTCGGCCACGCTCAACGCGGTGTCACTCCGGAACGATACGTGCTGCTTCGCCTCACCGGCGACCTGAACGATCCTCGTGCGCAGCGACTCGTGTCGCCGGATCACTTCTTGCAGGCTGTCTCGCAGAAGCGGCACATCCAGCTCACCACGCAGCCGCAACGCCAACACGACGTGATCCGTTACCTGATCGCCCGTCTTCTGCAGCGCGTTCCATCGTGACTGCTGTTGGACCGAAAGGGGTGCGAGCCGACCGCCGTCACTGCCGAGCGGCGTCGCGAGTGCGCCGCTGATCTCGCCCGGCTCCGCTCTGCATTTCTCGATGAACGCCGCCAACTGCAAGAGCGTCGGATGCTCGAATATGGCGTGCACGACGAGCCGTACGCCGAACTGCGAACCGACTCGCGCAGCGACTTTCATGGCCAGCAGCGAGTGCCCGCCGAGCTCGAAGAAATCCGCCCGTCGCCCCACGAGCTGCGATCGCAGCACGACCTGCCAGATCTCTGCGAGCGCGGTCTCGATTTCACCCCGCGGGGCCTCGTATGGTCCGGTCGGGTACGCGTCGGCGCCGGGTGGCGGCAACGCGCGCCGATCGAGCTTTCCGCTGGGTGTCAGTGGGAAGCGCACCATCACGACGAAACCGCGAGGGATCATGTATTCGGGCAACTGCGAACCCAACGCCTTGCGCAACTGGAGGATCGGTTCTGCAGCTTCGTTCCCCGAAAGCACAACGTAAGCGATGAGACGCCGGTCTCCCGGAACGTCTTCGCGTGCGATGACGACGGCTTCCTGTATCAGCGGTTGACGCAAGAGCTGCGCTTCGATTTCACCCAACTCGATACGCTGACCGTTGATCTTCACCTGATGATCGTTCCGGCCGAGATACTCGATCGCGCCATCGTCCCGCCAACGCCCCTGATCGCCGGTCTTGTATAGACGTGCTGACGGGTCTGCACTGAAGGGGTCGGCGATGAACCGCTCTGCTGTAAGTGCAGGCTGATTGAGATAGCCGCGGCCGACCGCTACCCCGCCGATATAGATTTCGCCGATCTCGCCAATCGGCACCGATTGGCGACGAGCATCGAGTATATACAGACGAACATTCCCGATCGGCCGGCCGATCGGAATGTGCGTTCTGTTGTCGCCGGGATCGCATTCCCAGGCAGTTACGTCTACGGCGGTTTCTGTAGGGCCGTACAGATTCGACAGGCGCACCCACGGAAGCAACTCGAAGACTTGGCGCGCCAGCGCAGCTGTCAGCTCCTCACCACTGCACACGATGTGTCGCAGGCCGCGACACTGTCCGGAGCGGTATGCGTTCAGAAAAGCCTGCAACATCGAGGGCACGAAGTGGAGCGTCGTGACGCCGCTCTCTTCGATGAGCTTCCACAAGTACTGCGGGTCCCGGTGTCGGCCTGGAAGAGCGATGGCGAGCCGCGCACCGGTTATCAGTGGCCAGAAGAACTCCCACACAGAGACATCGAAACTGTAAGGCGTCTTCTGCAGGATGCGATCCCCGCTGCTCAAGCGATACTGGCTTTGCATCCACTGCAGGCGATTGACCACCGCGCGATGTTCGTTCATCGCGCCTTTCGGCCGACCGGTCGAACCGGAGGTGTAGATGACGTAAGCCAGATTCCGCGAGGTCAATCCGACATCGCGATGGTCGAGCTCTTCGCCCGGATACGAATGCAGACCGTTCGACGCCTCGTCGAGCGCAAGCACCTCCGCCGCGGTTTCCGGCAACGCCTGACGCAAGCGTGCCTGCGTCAGAAGGATTGCCGGGGCGGCGTCCTCCAGCATGAACGCCAGTCGCTCCGGCGGGTACGTTGGATCGAGCGGCACGTATGCGCCGCCCGATTTCAGAATACCGAGCAGACCTACCACGAGCTCGATGCTGCGTTCGACGCAGAGGCCAACCAGGCATTCCGGTCCGATTCCACGCGCTCGCAGGAATCGAGCTAGTTGATTTGCGTGCCTGTTCAGCTCGGCATACGTGAGCCATCGATCTTCGAAGCACACGGCACACGCATCGGGAGTCCGCACCACCTGCTCTTCGAAAAGCTGATGGATCAGTGACGGCCCGGGATAGTCGACGGCCGTATCGTTGAACTGACGCAGAATCGTCCGTCCTTTTCTATCCGCAGGCCTGACTGGGTACAGGTAGGGATCGCAAATACGGGACCAGCCGCTCGTTGTTCACGAGGCGGCGCGCTGGATCGTCCATGAACCGCTCGAGGAATGCGCGTCGTGGTGCCGCGACGACTCCGAGCCGTCGCAACCATCGATCGGAGCCGTCGAACTGGGCGGGATTCTTGAGAGGCGCACGAGCATGCGCAACGCGCATGTTGTCGATAAATGCAATGTCTCCCGGAAAGGACGAGGTTGTCGCCGCGTGGTGCTCCAGGCTTCCAACCAGCTCTTCGATCACCGACAGCAGCTCGGCGTTTTTCCGGTACTCATCCATCTGCTCCGAGATGCGGGCAAACGAGAATCGGATCCAGTTGTCCGGGCCATAGACGAATGACGTTGAAGTCTCGATGTTGCTCGTAGCTGCCTTCTGATAGAAGCTCGTCAACAGCTTGAACTGATACGTCTTCAGGGCATTCAGTGTCGCTGGGCGCATCGAGCCCGGACTCGGCATGTTTACCCGCGTTGCATCCCCGGACGGGTTCCTCAGGTAGGCGAAGGAAATGACATCGCACGTGGAGTGAAGCTGGTTGTCCGGCCCTCGATTGTACGGAGCGCCTTCCGTGTGCCAGTTGACCGCAAAACGGGTGCTCGCCCCGGGCCGCTGATTCCCCTTCGTGGGCATCAGGTCATCGCAAAGATTCGCATTTCCCTGCCCCGTGTAGCCGTATGAGTATCCGCCCGCGGCACCAATGATCGCGCAGCGCATGATGTCCAGCGGAAAGAGCTCATGCTCGGCGGGTGAATCCAGCTCCGCGGGCGTTGCCGGAATGGGAGCGTAGCGATCCATCGCTTTGCTCAGATCAATCTCTATCACGCCAACGGTACCCCGGTGCGCGATCAGATCCTGAACCTTGCTCGAGAGTCTGCCCAGCGCGGGGATCGCGTCCCGCCCACGTTGCTCGGCTGTTGCAACCGCCTCGTGCTCTCGCCCGCGCAGACGCGCCGCAGACACCTCATCCACGATTCTGCAAAGCGCGCTGAGCTCGCGCTCATCAGGCACGACTCTCTCGATAAAAGGGACCATGAAAGTCCTCCACCCGTCTCAGGCGCCCAGACACATGCGAAGAGCGTCCGCCAGGATGCGAATGCCGTGAATCAGCTCATCCTTCGTAATGGTGAGCGGCGGCAGAATCTTGAGCGCCTCGTCATGCGGTCCACAGGTTTCGATGAGCAGCCCTCGCTCGAAGGCGGTGCTCGAGACCTTGCGCGCCAGACCTTCCTGCGCAAATTCCACTGCCTGAATCAGCCCACGCCCCCGAATGCGAATGCGGGTCTGCAAGCCGAGCTCAGCCGTCATGTCCTCCAGCGCCCGGATCGCGTAATTCGATTTCGCCTTGATCTGAGCGCTGAACGTGTCGTCCTGCCAGTGGCTCAGCGCCGCCGCCGCCGTAATGAAGGCAAGGTTATTGCCGCGGAACGTGCCCGTGTGCTCTCCGGGCTCCCAGACGTCCATGTCCGGGCGGATGAGCAGCAACGACATCGGCAATCCGTAACCGCTGATCGATTTGGACAGACACACCAGGTCCGGGTGGATTCCGGCCTCCTCGAAGCTGAAGAAGTCTCCGGTGCGGCCACAGCCCACTTGAATGTCGTCCACGATCAGGAGCATTCCGTAGGTCCGGCACACCTGAGCCAGACGCTGCAGCCATTCGACCCGCGCCACTCTGACCCCGCCTTCCGCCTGGATCGTTTCGACGATCACCGCTGCCGGAATGCCCAGACCGTTGCACGGACTTTCGAGGATTGCGGTGAGGTAATCGAGAGTACCGAGAGCAGGCCCCTGCTCGTCGTCGAACAGAATCGGAAAGCTGTAATGCAACGGGACGCCGGCGCTCGCGCGCCTGGACACCTTCCCGCTCACCGCGAGCGCCCCCATGCTCATCCCGTGAAACGAGTTGACGCAGTGGATGATCGTCTGGCGACCGGTCACCTTACGCGCAAGCTTCAAGGCCGCTTCAACGGCATTCGTACCCGTCGGGCCGGTAAATTGGACTTTGTAGGAAAGGGCCCGTGGCTTCAGGATGACTGAAGCAAACTGTTGCAGGAAATCCCGCTTGGCAACAGTCGCCATATCGAGACTATGCGTGACGCCATCGGCAACGAGGTAGTCGATGAGCTTCTGCCTGATGTGCGGATTGTTGTGTCCGTAGTTCAACGTACCGGCGCCGCTGAAGAAATCGAGGTACCGCCTGCCGTGCTCATCGGTCAACCAGCAGCCCGTCGCCTTTTCGAAAACCGCCGGAAACGCGCGCGAATAGAGTCTGACCTCCGACTCCATCGCTTCGAATGGGCTCAACCCGCTATACAAGGGCGACACAGCATTCATTGTTCTCAACCCGCGGCGCAAGGTGTTCAACGATACGAACCTCAGTTTCCGACCCCCAGGTCGCTGTGGCGTTCATATCGACGATATAGAAGCGGTCTTCGTCATCCCTCATCATGTCGACGCAACCGAAATCCATCCCCGTGACGCTCACGAAGCTGAGCACGGCGTCAATCGCTGGCCGGAGATCCTGGGGAACGGTTGCATCGATAACGCCTGCGGCATCCACGGAGAAGAGCAACAGCCGCTGGCGCTCTGAGCGGCCGATTGTCTTCACCCACGCGCGTTCCCGTCCTTCGGAGATGGCGAAGCGATTGCACAGAACGTAAACGCGATAGAACAGCTGTGCTTTGTTCTCGATGTACCGCTCGACCACGAGGTTTGCATCGTCCCAGGCGGCAGCCGGCACATCCCGACGCGGTGCCACGACGTAGCCATGGTCGGGTTGTTTGTAAATGGCATGCACCGAAATGGCCAACGCGTCGAGATCATCGCTCGACAGCCTTGCCTCTGGCACTCCGCCGTAATTCCGATTGGTTTTGACGATCAGGAGCTCGGATGCATCGCCCTCTCGAGGCGCCGTCGTGGTTCTGAGCCCTGCACGCCGGCAAGCGGCCTGTACAAAGCGCTTCGAAATATCCACTACGTCAGCGTTCAATGTCTGAATGCCGCGGGAGTGAAGGTGCGCAACGAGGTCGGCACGATTTTCGGGACAGCGGGATGCGTCGGTGAGATTGATGTGAAACGCAAATGAGCCCGTGAAATTGTCAGGAAGGCGCTTGAGGATGTCGTCGTTCGTTTCACCCACGACAACCGGCATGCGTGAAGTGCCTGGAACCACCACGGGGACCAGGAAGCCTTGCCAGTGACTCAAGTCGTAAGCCACGACTGGAAGAGAGAGAGGGAGTCGCGCTCCTACACTTCGCATCGAAGCTCCGTTGGCACAGGCTCCCGGATGATGCGGTCGTAAACTTCAGGATCCGTTGCTCCCTCCGTACAGAACAGCAACACCCGCGATGAGGAGCTCAATCCGAGTTGCAGGCGCCACCGCTCATCGTTGGCGGCGCAGAGCAAGGCTCCCAACCCGGCGGCACCCGTCTCTCCTGCGACCACACGCGCCCCGGATGCACGTCCACTTGCCAGTGAGCGAACTGCTCGTATGGCCCAGGAATCGTCGAGCGTCATGCAAAAGTTCAGTCGAGCGCGGAGCACGTCCCACGCAACGGGGGATGGGCGTCCGCACGCCAGCCCCGCCATGATCGTGGTCAGCGCCCCGTGCACTTGGGTGAGTTGGTCGTGCTTCGCGCTCGCGAAGACACAAGCCGCGTGCACGGGTTCGACACTCACAAGAGTGGGAGTTTTCGGTCCCAGTGCAGAATGCAGGTAATCGCAAACTGCGGCGGCAAAGGCGCCCACGCCACACTGCAAGAAGACGTGAGTGAATTTCTCGAGCGGCATGCGGTCGGCGACCTCACTCAGCATCACGGTGTAGCCGGCCATAACGTCTTGGGGGATGACGGTGTAATTCTCGTCGGACGAATCACTGAGCAATATCCACCCATGTTGAAGAACGGCACGCTTTACGGCCGTTTCGGCATCGTCGTAGTTCCCGTCTACACGCACGGTACGAGCGCCGTACTGGCGAATGGCCTTTTCCCGGAACTCAGTCACATGCCTCGGCAGATAGACGACGCACTCACATCCAAGTTGCTGGGCAGCCCAGGCAACCGCTCGACCGTAGTTGCCGTCGCTTGCACACGCGACTGTCGGATGGGGCTCTTTGTGTCGCTTCAGGAAAGCTTCGAGAGCGTATGCGGCGCCCAATGCCTTGAAGCTCCCGGTCCCGAAGCGGGAGCCCTCATACTTCAGCCAGATCTCACCGAGTTGAAGTTCCCTGGCCAGCGGATCAAGCGGCAGGAGTGGCGTAACGGAATACGAGGCCCATCGTGAGAGAGTGCTCCTCGCAGCATCCGCAGCCTCGGGCGTACAAAACCCCCCGGCCGGGGAATCGCGCATCGGAATGCTGACGAGCTCCATTCTTGAGTATCCCTGCTTCCAGTATTCCGGGACGATACTGCAGCCGCCTCACGAATTGCGCAATGAATCGGCGCCGGTGCTCGATGCGCTGCGGATTTTCAGGTTGAAAACCCGTACATCCTTGTTTCCTCAGCTTGCCTTGAGTGCTACCGCAATCGGCAATCGTCCTGCCCGAATGGACGGAAGGATGCCGCCAATGAGCGCGATGCCCAGTGACCAGAGAACACTGATGAGGGCGAGGCGCCCAGTCACGGCCATCGGAAAGGTGATCTCCTGCGCCACCACGACGTGCCCATTGAACAGATACCAGTCGATGCCCGCGCCGAGGAGCGCGGCGGGAATAGCGAGCAGCATTCCTTCCGCGAGTACCGAAATGACGACGGACACATTGCCGAAGCCGATCGCACGCAACGTGCCGATCTCGCGGGTGCGCGCGTCGACACTGGCATAGAGGCACGCCAATGCGCCGCAGGCTGCGCCGAGACCCATCAGCCCGCCGAGGACATAGCTGATGAAATCGAAGAGCTCTCGCTGCGGCCGGAGCACCGCGTCGTTGCTTTCCGCCTGCGTCATGACGGTTGCCGCGAGCGTCGGGTCGTTGATTACGGCCTGCTTGAACGTCGCGAACGCAGCGGGCGATTCGACTATGACGTTCACGGTGTTGAATGTAGAGCGTGGGAACGCCGCCAGCATGGTATCAGCATCGCCGATGACCCAGTCCTGCAGCGACTTGCTGTCGAACACGCCGACGATTTGCCAGGAGGTGCCTCGTATGCGCACCTGATCGCCGACATTCATGCGCCTGAAGCGGCGGCGAATCACATCGCTCACCACGAGCTCGCGCAGCCCCGGCCGCACGTTGCGCCCCTCGACGATGCGAGCTCCGGAGTCGATATCCCAGAATCCGGGCGTGACGAAATAGAAACTCACCGGACTGCGCCGGCTCTCCCGACTCACGACGTCCATGTACATGAAAGCGGCGCCGAAAATCTCGGGCTCACCCCGCGACCCGCGCTTTATTCCCGGCTTGTCGGAGATGCTGCTCAGAATGGTCTTCGGCAGAGAGCTCTGCACCGCCGATTCCGCCTCGGCGGAGAGCACGACGGCCTGATCCGCACGAACGTCGGCTCGGGCAAGCTCCCGCAACCCCTGGCCGAGTGCGAGCATTGCCACCAGCACACCCGTGACGGCGGTAATGCTGATCACGATGACGGCCGAGGTGCCGAGTCTCTGGGGAATGCTGGAGATCGCTGTAACGGTCAGGAGCCAGATGCGACGGAGAGCGCGCATACCAGACCCTCAGCGGTTGGCAAGCGCGTCAGCCACGCGCAGCCGCAATCCGCGCCAGGCCGCAACACCCCCGCCTGCGAGCGCAAGCGCCACTGCGCAGGCGAAGCCCAACGCGAACACGCTCGACGGCACGCTGATGTTCCCGATCGATTCGCGAGCCACAGGCAGCAGCAGCACGCCGAGCCACAACCCGATCGCAGCGCCCGCGAGATAGAGCACGAGCGTCTCGACGAGGATCAGCGTCATCACCCGCCGGTCGGAAAAGCCGAGCGTCTTGAGAACGCCGATCTCCGGTGTGCGCTCGCGGATCGACTGCATCATGAGCGCGCCGGTGGCAAACAGCAGCACGAAGAACGTCGCTCCCACAATCCGGTGCGCGACGGTATTGAGGTCGCCCAAACGCCTGAGATTGACCTCCGCCTGATCCTTCTCGGACTGCGTGAGCGTCTCGTTCGGTGAGTTCTCGAATTTCGAATCGATCATCTCCTTGACCTGCGCGGCATGCGCGGGATCGTCGATGCGCAGCACTGCAAATTTGAACGTGTCGCGTCCCGGCCCCTCGGGCAAGGACTGGTTGACGTAATCGTAATTGGCGATCAGCAGCTCAGGTTGCGGGCCGGACTGCCGCGGGCTCCCCCACGTGCCGACGATTTCGAACGTCCAGTTGCCGCTCCCATCCATGCGCTTCAGCTTCGATTGAAGCGTCACGCGTTGGCCCACCCTCCAGCCATACTTGCGCATCGTTCCCAATCCGACGATGGCTCCGTCCTGAACCTGACGCATCGCACTCTGCGCCGACGCGGGATCGACCCGCGCCGGCCCATAGACCGTGAGGAAGGAGTCGGGATCGGTTGCACAGATCGGCACGCCCTGCTCGGGACGCTGATAGGTCGAGTAGAACTGATAGCGGAACGCGACATCCCGGACCCCGGGGATCGTTTTCAACGATTCGAGCATCGAGATGGGCAGCGCGCCGCGTTGATCCAGCTTGCTCGCCACATACAGACGATCGGCGCGCGCGGCCGCAATGGCGCGATTGACACCGCTCGTCACCCCCTGCAGCGCGCCGAACAGCGCGAAGGCCACGATGACCTGTGCGAAGACCAGAACGGACCGGCTGGGCTTGCGCCGGATCGCCGCCCAGACCAGTGGGATGAACTTCACTCGCCGTTTCCTTCCACTTCCCTCAAACCCGGCTTGCGATGAGAAATCTCGCAGTTCGTTGACTGCGCGGAGGATTTAACACGCGTCGACCTCCGCGAGCACGGCACGATAACGCTCTCGTGGAATGCCCGCCGGGTAATCGTCGTTCCAGGGTTTTCGGGGACCGGCAAAGTGCAGCACGTGTGCCACGCGTTCGGCGGCCACGAGCATATCAGCCGAGAACCGCGTGCCGATGTGGGGTA
>JBDZVF010000138.1:0-13810 GCA_040255575.1 Pseudomonadota bacterium
TGTAATAGTCGGCGAGACCGAGCTGATCGATCCATTCGGCAGCGGCGCGGCATCCCACGCAGCACACGGGATGTGCCGCTCCGCCGACGCGGGCATAGAGCGCCTCACCGGCGGGCAGCGGCTCGCCACAGTGCCAGCAGCCGCGCGCCGCGGCTGTCATTGCGTGCCTCTGGATGGATCTTGAGACGGAGGGCCGGTACCGAGCGGCATTTTCAGCAGCGTCATGCCTGCATCGGGCAGCGGCTCGTCGGCGTGGCGGCTGCCCAGCAGAATCATCAGCACGCAGCCCGCCACTGATGCGCCGAAGATGACCGCGCCCAGCCATAGAATCGGGAGCCGATACCAGGGAATGGAGCGGCCCTCGCTGGCGGTGCGCGGCGCGTTTGCGGCGACGGGCGCCGTAGCGGTGAGCGGCGAACTCATTTCCGACGCTTGCCTGAGCGTCGCGCGTTTGCTCCGAGCGAAGGGCGCCGGTTCGCGCTCGGCAGGGTTGACCTGCGGTGCGCGTCCGTTCATTGGGCAATTCCAGCGGCCTGCGCCGACGTCGATGCCGATACCGAAGGCGCCGATGCCGAGGATGCCGCCTCCGACGCCGACGGCGGCACTGGCGCGTGCGCATCGGTCGCGGTCGCAGCCGCTACTCCGGTCGTTTCGGTGGGCGCCTGCGAACGCAGCCAGGCAATGATCGTGCGCGTATCTGTCGGCGCCAGCCGCGCCTTCCAGGACGGCATCGTTCCCGAACGACCGTTGCGAATGGTGTATTCGATGCTCGCCGCATCTCCACCATACAGCCAGATCGAGTCCGTCAGGTTCGGTGCGCCGAGCTGCGGGTTGCCCTTGCCTTCCACGCCGTGGCAGGCCGCGCAGAGCGCGAATGACGGCTGCCCCGCGGCAGCCTTCGCGGCGTCATGAGGAGCGCCGGAAAGGCTCAGCACATACTGAGCAACATTGCTGACGGTCGCCGCATCGAGCGCCGCGCCGAGCGGAGGCATTACACCCTGCCGGCCTTCCATGATGCTGGTGGTGACCGACGCGGTGTCCCCGCCATACAGCCAGTCATTGTCCACGAGGTTCGGCGCGCCGAGTTGGGCGTTACCGCGGGCATCCCGCTGGTGACAGGCAGAGCAGTTGTCGACGAACAGTCGCTCACCGTAGCGCCGGGCCGCGGGATTCTCGGCAAGCCGCTCGGGAGGAGCGTCGCCGAAGGACTGCAGCAGTTCACTGAGTTTTGCCTCGTTGGCGGCGGTGGTGCGCTCGAGCTCGCCTTGCGAGGTCCAGCCGAGAAGGCCCGCGGATCTGCCGAAGCCGGGGTAGAGCGCAAGGTACGTGAAGCCCCAGACGAACAGGCTTGCCGAGAGGAACACCCACCAGCGCGGCAGCTTGCGCACGCCTTCGCGCAGCGCGCCGTGCGCCCAGACGTGGCCCGTGGTGGAGTCCGGCAGCGTCGGCACGTCGACCTTCTGCGCCCACAGGAACAGAAAGAATGTGATGCCGAGGTTCAGCACGATCAGGAACATGATCCAGGCCGACCAGAAAGTGCTCATCGCCGGGTCTCCAGGCCGTTCGAGGGCGCCGAGTCGTTGCCGTCATCCATCGGCAGGCGGGCGAGCGCGTCGTATTTGGGTTTGTGCCGGGCGTTCCACACCCAGATCCAGATGCCGATGAAGGTGACCATCAGCACCACGGTGATGACGCCGGCGAGGTGGCCCCAGAAAGCATTCATGGTGCCCCCTCCGCGTTGGCCATGGCTGGCGCATCGGCAGTGGCTGCTGCATCGGCAGTGCCTGCTGCGTCGGCCGTGGCTGCTGCGTCGGCCGTGGCTGCTGCGTCGGCCGTGGCTGCTGCGTCGGCAGTGGCTGCCGCATCGGCAGTAGCTGCTGCCTCAGCAGGTTCGTTGCTGACCCCAAGCCCCTGCAGGTACGCCACCACCGCATCCAGCGCGGTCTTGTCGGCCAGCGCTTCCAGCGCAGCGGCGATGTCCTCATCGGTGTACGGATCGCCCAGGCGGCGCAGCGTGCGCATCCGCGCCACGATGTCGTCCGCGTCGATCGCTTCTTTTTCGGGCCACGGATAACCAGGCATGTTCGAGTCTTTCACCACCTGCCGCGGATCGATCAGATGCAGCCGCTGCCACGCATCCGAATACTTGCCGCCCACACGCGCAAGATCCGGACCGGTGCGCTTGGATCCCCACTGGTGCGGCCGGTCGTATACCGATTCACTCGCCACGGAATAGTGGCCGTAGCGCTGCGTCTCGGCGCGCAGCGCGCGGATCATCTGCGAGTGACACGCGTAGCAGCCTTCCCGCACATAGATATCCTTGCCGGCCAGCCGCAGCGGGTCGTAAGGCTTCACACCGGGCGCGGCTTCCACCGCATGCGCGGCCATGAAGATGGGCGTGATCTCCGCGAGCCCGCCGAGAGACACCATGACCGCCGTCAGGATGCCGAGCAGGGCGGCATGCTTTTCGATCGCTTCGAAGTACTTGTATCCACGTCGCACAGTCAGTCTCCTCAAACCGGCGTGGCCAGCGGTGCCGGCACCTGGCGCGGCTCGGGCTCCGGGATCGGCACGACAATCGGCTTGATGAGATGCGCGCGTGCCGCGGCGGCCGTGTGCCAGAGGTTCCACGCCATCACGACCATGCCACTGAGCACCATCACGCCGCCGAGCCAGCGGATCGCGTAGAGCGGCTTGATAGCGAGCAGGCTATCGATGAACGGGTGGACCAGTGAGCCGTCGGGGTACGTCGCCCGCCACATCAGGCCCTCGGTGATACCGGCCGACCACATCGCGATCACGTACAACAGCAGGCCGATGGTGTGCATCCAGAAGTGCACCTCCATGCCTCGTTTGGAGTACATCGCAGGCTGGCCGAGCGCGCGCGGCGCCATGGCGTAAAGCGAGCCGATGGTGATCATGGCCACCCAGCCGATCGAGCCGGAGTGCACGTGGGCCACCGTCCAGTCCGTATAGTGCGAGAGCGAGTTCACGGTCTTCACGGCCATCAGCGAGCCTTCCGTGGTCGCGGCCGCGTAGAACACCAGCGCCATGACCATGAACTTCGCGGCCGGGTCCGTTTTCACCCGCTGCCAGGCACCGTTAAACGTGAGCAGGCCGTTCGCCGCGGAACCCCAGCTCGGCATCAGCAGCACGAGCGAGAACGCCATGCCCACGGACTGCACCCAGTCCGGCAGGGCCGTGTACATGAGGTGGTGCGAGCCCGCCCACATGTACACCGAGATCAGCGCCCAGAAGTTGACGATGGAGAACCGATAACTCCACAAGGGCTGCTGCGCCTGGCGCGGCACGAAGTAGTACATCATCCCGAGAAAGCCGGCGGTCAGGAAGAACGCGACGGCGTTATGGCCGTACCACCACTGCACCATGGCGTCGACGACGCCGGAGTAGACTGGGTACGACTTGGTGAGCGACACCGGCAGGGCGATGTTGTTCACGATGTGCAACAAGCCCACCGCAATGATGAACGCGCCGTAGTACCAGTTCGCCACATAAATGTGCTGGATACGCCGGCGGGCGAGCGTGGCGAAGAACACGGTGCCGAACGAGACCCAGACGATCGCGATCAGAATGTCGATGAACCACTCGGGCTCGGCGTATTCCTTGCTCTGGGTGATGCCGAGGGGAACGGTGACCAACGTGAGCAGGCAGGCGAGCTGCCAGCCCCAGAACGTGAAGCGCGCCAGGCTGGGCAGCGCCAGGCGTGTGTGGCCCGTCCGCTGCACGACGTAGTAGCAGGTGCCGATGAGCGCCGAGCCACCGAACGCGAAGATCACGCCGAACGTATGCGTCGGGCGCAGGCGGCTGAAGGTGAGCCAGGGAATGTCGAAGTTGAGCGCGGGCCACGCAAGCTGAGCCGCGATGAAGACGCCGAGGCTCATGCCGATGACGCCCCAGACGGCGGCCGCGAGGAGGAACAGGCGAACGATATGGTCGTCGTAGGTTTCGGTGTTTGGCATGGGGCGGGGGGGTGCGAGTACGATTTTCAGGACGCTAATGCTGTCACGCTCGAGAGGGAGGAGGGATACGCACGAGTGCTTAATGGTGTCGTAAAAGTCCGGCTTTTCGTGAGGCTTGCGTCAAATTTCCGCTTCGTCAGCTGAGGTACGTCAGCCGCTCCGGCGCTCGATTGCGGATTTCAGAAAGCGCCTACGCAAGAGTCCCTAGATCCCGGCCGGCCCGCGCCGCCTGGAGCGCGCGCCGCACGCACCGAATCCCTGTATGTTGGCGCCATGCTGCGTTTCCTCCCGCTCATCATGGCGAACCTGCGGCGGCGCGCGCTGCGAACGGCCTTCACGCTCGCCTCCATCGCCGTCGCGTTCCTGCTGTACGGGCTGCTCGCCGCGGTGAAAAACGGCTTCGAGGCCGGGGCGGAGCTCGCGGGAGCCGACCGGCTCATCACCATCCACAAGGTCTCACTCGTCCAGCCTCTGCCAGAGAGCTACCAGAGTCGGATCGCGGCGATCCCGGGTGTCTCGCTCGTGACGCACTCCACCTGGTTCGGCGGGCGCTACCGCGATGAGCGCGGTGTCATTCAGGCGTACCCGGTGGAGCCCGAGGTGTACCTCGAAATGTTCCCGGAGTACGTTCTGCCCGCGGAGAACCGCCGCCGCTGGATCGAGGATCGCGCGGGAGTGCTCGTCGGTCGCTCGCTCGCGGAGCGCTTCGGCTGGCGCGTGGGGGAACGCATCCCCATCCGATCCGATATCTATCCGCGCGAGGGCGGCGACTATACGTGGGAGTTTCAGGTAGACGGCATCTTCGACAACCGGGATCCCTCGGGCGAAACCGGCTTGATGCTGTTCCACTACGATTATTTCGATGAAGCGCGCACGGCGGGCAAGGGAACGGTGGGCTGGTACATCGTGCGCATCGCCGACCCGCAGCGTGCCACGCAGGTGGGCGCGGAGATCGATCGCGCCTTCGCCAACTCTTCCGCGGAAACCAAAACCGGCACGGAGAAGGCGTTCGTGCAGAGCTTCGCGAAGCAGACCGGCGACATCGGCGCGATCGTCATCGCCATCGGCGTCGCTGTGTTTTTCACGATGCTGCTGGTGAGCGCCAACACGATGGCGCAGGGCGTGCGCGAGCGCACTCGGGATCTTGCTGTGATGAAGACGCTGGGCTACAGCGATGCGCAAGCGCTCACCCTGGTGCTGGCCGAGTCGCTGCTGATCACCTTCGCCGGCGGCCTCATCGGCCTGCTCGGCGCATTCCTGCTCGTTGGCAGGCTGGGCGTGCAGCTGAGCCAGTATCTGTCTTCGTTCGTGCTCACGGGCAAGGCCTTCGCGACCGGTCTCGCATTGATGCTCGTTCTGGGCCTGCTCGCGGGCTTGTTGCCGGCATGGCGCGCTTCGCGCCTGCGCATTGTGGAGGCGCTGAGTCGTTGACCCGCATGCTGGCGCAGATCCTCGCCGTGACCGGAATCAACTTGCGCGCGTGGCGGCAGCGCCTCGTCGCGTCCCTCGTCACGGTAATCGGCATCGCCGGCGTGGTGATCATTCTCACTGCGGTGTTGTCGATCGGCGAGGGATTCCGGCGAACCCTCGAGCTCGCAGGTTCCGACAGGGTGGTCATCGTGCTGCGTGGCGGCTCCTCCGCGGAACTGACGAGCACGCTCACGCCGGAGCAGGTGCAGATCATTGCGGCCGCGCCGGGGATCGAGCAGGGCGAGTCGGGCCCTGTGGCCTCCGCGGAGCTCTATACCGCGGTGGACATGCCCAAGCGCTCCACCGGCACCTCGGCAAACGCGCCTCTGCGCGGGATCGGAGCGGCCGGCGTCGCCACGCATGAGCATTTCAAGCTTCTCGCCGGGCGCATGTTCGTGACCGGACGCAACGAAGTCATCGCGGGGCAGGCGGCAACGCGCGCGCTGCAAGGGCTGGATCTGGGAGCGCAGGTTCGCTGGGGCAACAACACGTGGCATGTCGTCGGCGTGTTCGCCGATAACGGGAGCGTCTCGGAATCGGAGATCTGGACGGATGCCCGTTCCGTGCAGAGCGCCTATGCACTGGGCGGTTCATTCCAGTCACTCCGGGCGCTGCTCACGTCGCCGGCGGCACTCAGAGCTTTCAAGGATTACGTTACCAGCGACCCTCGGTTGAACGTCACCGTCATGACGGAACGGCAGTTCTACGCGGAACAGTCATCGATCCTGACGGCGATCGTGCGCGGTACCGGAACCGCACTGGCGTTGCTGATGGGAATCGGAGCGGTGTTTGGCGCTCTGAACACGATGTACACCGCCGTCTCGTCGCGGAGCGCGGAGATTGCGACGTTGCGCGCGCTCGGCTTCGGAAGTGTTCCCATCCTTGTCTCGGTGTTGGTGGAAGCGCTGCTGCTGGCGCTTCTCGGCGGGGCCGCCGGCGCTGTGATTGCCTACCTCGGCTTCGACGGTTTGCAGACGTCGACGCTGAACTTCTCCAGCTTCGCCCTGGTGAGTTTCCAGTTCAGCGTGACACCCCGCCTCATGCTAACGGCGGTGCTCTACGCGCTCCTGCTCGGTGTGCTGGGCGGATTGCTGCCAGCGATTCACGCCACCCGCCAGTCGATCATCGAGGGGCTGCGGGCAACGTAACGTCCATCTCGAGCCGGCTTATAAGGTGTGCGGCAATATCGTGATCTCTTCCCAGCGGTCATCTCCTGGGGCCAGGCTCGCCGCAGAAGAGTGCATGCCGAGACATCGACCGTGCGTGAAGAGGGCTCCCTCGGCCGCCCGGACCAAGTCGTAGGGCCCGAGATGCTCCGTGACGCCGTCATAACGCTTGATGCGCAGAAGAACGGGTCCGCTCGCTGTGAAGTCGTCGCAGCCTCTCTTGCCGAGGTGCCATCGTCTCGAAGTGAAGGTCGCGACGATGCTGCCGTCGGGAGCCCGCAAGGTTGCGTCTACGCAGATACGGAAAAAGGCCGCGCGCACTGACACGGGGCTGTGGGGCAGCCTGCACGAAAAAAGAAGCGTGATGTTCACTAGCGACGCTTGACCAGTTGTCGCTTCAACGAAGCAACGTTGGCACGCAGGGTCGCGTTCTCGGCTCGGGCGGACTGCAGGCGTACGGCAAGGTAGCCGGTTAGGGCGATGAGCCCTGCAATCAGGATCGTGGTCATGTACTACCTGTCGTCGTTACCTATTCACAATCGGGGTATCCCGCCCGGGTGTCAGCGCCGGATAGCGATGTGCTGTGCGCGTAGTTCACGCAAGCTACCATCAACGAACGCTCTCGGGGCGCATACCGCGCCCTGCTTGCGGAAGCCGCTTTCGCAGCGCCAATCGCTTCCGGAATAGTCCAGATAAGCGTTCCGGGGCAGGGTCAGGGCATCACAGCGGCCGCCCGCACGCTCATAGCCGCGCTCGCAATCCCAGTCACTGCCTGCCGCGTTGAGATAGGCGTGTGCGGGCACGGTCACCGCCGCGCAAGTGTCATCCTGACGGATGTATCCGCGATCACATTTCCAGTCGTCGCCCGCTTGCACCAGAAACCCGTTCACGGGCACGCGTACCGGAACACATGACGTATCGGTCTCTCGGTAGCCACGGTCGCACTCCCAACCCTTGCCGTAAGTCGAATCTGCCAAATATGCGTTCGCAGGAACGACCACGGCGGTGCACGCGTCGCCGGTACGACGGTAACCGCGATTGCAACGCCAGCCTTCCCGGAATTCGGTCTCGTCCGCATACGCGTGGGGCGGAATCTTGACGGCGACACAGCCTGTCTCGTCTCGTCGATAGCCGCGATTGCAGTCCCAGCTCGTACCCGAGGAGTTCAGGTATCCATTTCGGGGCACCTCGACGGGCGTGCAGGAATCGTTGGTTCTGGTGAATCCGCGGTTGCAGTCCCAGCCGCCATAGGCGGCGCGAGCATTCTCGGGTATGGCTTTGCTGCCGTCCTGGCTGAGAGCCGTGCCCCATGCGAAGAGGAGAACGAGCGCGATTCCCACGCAGCGCGCCGAGGGGAAATGGTTCAAGGGTGATTTCCTTCGCCGTGCGGCCGCGGCAGGCGTATGGCGCACAGCGGGTGTGCAGTGATCGGCCGCGGTAGTCTGCACTCTTTACCCTTGGATTGACAGGAGAGGTCACGCGGCGCCTGGGGCTCGTTGAGTGCCAATTTCACGAGCTTTGGAGGGCCCAACGTGCTATGGTCGCCGCGCTCGTGATCCCTTCGGCTTGTTTCCCCGGCTCAGCGCCGCTCCGGCGTGTTTCAGCTGCCGGGGACCATCTCAGAAGCCTCCCGAACCGCCAGCTTCGAGTTGTTCACGCCGGCGCCTTTCCTTCCCTTCTTTGGGAGAAGCCTGTGCAAACTCATTCAGCGTCGATGGCGAGTTGTCTTCCGACGGCCCTGGAAGGTATTCCGCGACTCAATCTGGCGCCGGCCGATCTCAGGATCCTGATCGTCAATGAGGACATGCGCTCAGCGGACCTGCTGAAGGGCACGCTCCTCGAGCTCGGCTATTCCACCACCCTTACCGCTTATTCGGCCAGACGCGCGCTGGTGGCCGCGGCGGACTTTGCCCCCTCCGTCGCACTGCTCGATCTCGAGCTACCGGATATGACGGGCTTTCAACTCGCGTACAAGCTTCGCTCGCACTTGTCAGGTTTCGTGCGGCGAGTGCCGCTGGTGGCCATCGCGGAAAGACTGGTGTGCGGAAACAGCGAGCTCACCCGAGCCGCGGGTTTCATCAGCTGCCTCACGAAGCCCGTGATGCCGATCGAGTTGAATGGCGTGTTGCGCAGGCTGCAGGGTCGCGCCAACTGATTCTTCCGCTTCCTGCAACGACTCTTTGAAGCCGAAAAAGCGTTACTCTTCCGCGGCGTGGGGAAAGCCGCAGGAGCAGGCGAGATGGCGTCGCAGTGGAGTCCTTCCCGTCGAGACGTGTTTCGGGGCCGCCGGGTCCTTCGCCGAGCCGCGTTACCTCGAGATCCTGAAGCAGGAGTGCTCGGCGCTCGTCCCCGAGAACGAGCTGAAGAGCTACGTGATTGCCGCTGCCGAGGGGCGCTCCAACTGGTATACGAGACGGCACGCGAGCACGCCCCTCACGCACAGCTCGTCTACAACGACTACATGTCCTGGGAGGCTGGCAACGAAGCGCATCGGGCCGGCGTGCTTCGGCTGCTCGAGCAGTTCAGGAAGAACAATGTTCCGGTCGATGCCCTGGGCATCCAGAGCCATCTCGGTAACGACGGTCACATCCATGAGAGCCAGCCGGGGCAGTGGCGCGCGTTCCTCGACGAAGCGGTGGCGATGGGGTACCGGCTGCTGATCACCGAGCTCGACGTAAACGACAAGGACCTGCCGCAGGACATCTCAGCGCGCGATGCGCAGGTCGCCGCCGTTGCACGCGACTATCTGGATCTGATGCTCTCGTATCGGGCGCTCGATCAGGTGCTGTGCTGGGGACTGGTCGACAAGTACAGCTGGCTGCAGAATTACAGCCCGCGCGCGGACAAGAGCCCGCAGCGGCCCACGCCTTACGACGCGAGCTACCACCGCAAACCGCTGTGGCAGGCGATCGCGGCGGCGTTTGAGGGGGCGGCCGTCCGGTAAGAGAAACCCACGCGGCGGTGAGGGCTCACGGCTCTGGCGTAAGACCTGTGGCCGATGCTCGCTGGGGCAAGAGGGGTAGAAACCTGTGGAGACCGCACTCTATAGAAGGTGGAGGGCAGTCATGAAACTCACCCTGGGACTCCTGTTCGGCCTGCTGGCTCCGATATTCGCGAGCGCTGCGAACCTCGATATTCCCGCGCAGCCGCTCGGGGCGACCCTCGAGGCGCTTTCGAAGCAGCTGGACCTCGAGATCCTGTTCGACCCGAAACTCGTGGTGCTTTACGACGCGCCGGCACTGAAGGGGGAGTTCAGCCCGGAGCACGCGCTCGACACCGTGCTGGCGCGGGCCGATCTCACGTATCACGTGAAGAACCCGCACACCATCGAGATCGCGGTGCCGGTCGATGAGGTCATCGTGCACGGTCGATACGATCGGCTCAGCGCCATGCGCAAGGAATACGAAACGCTCGAAGACAAGTTCTACGACGAATACAACAAGCTCAACACCGATCATCAATGGGACGTCAATTGCGGCCGCGAGGCCCCGACCGGCACCCGCTTCGAACGCCGTGTCTGCACGCCGGTGTTCGTGGAAAGAATCGAGCACGACTACTATTCCAACTGGCTTCAGGGGCACGGCGGCGGGGGCGGCGTGTGGGTCTGGGTGCAGCCCAAGCGTGAGGCGTTCAAGAAGAACATGGTGGACGTCGTCAACCAGAACCCGAAGCTGCTCGAGCTGCTGATGAAGCGCAACGCCGCCCAGCAGCGCTACGAGGATCTGCGTAAGAAGAAATTCGCGGGCGGCAGGATCTTCGTGCCCGACTGAACCAGGCCGTACAGAAGTCCCGAATAACCCCTTTTGAACGTGCTCACGTTCGCTTTCCCGCCCGCGGTCCGCTCGGGTCGAACTCGGCGGCGAACTGGAACAATTCGACAAGGTTGCCGGAAGGGTCCTGGAGCAGCACCTGCTTGCCACCGGGTCCTTCGATGATGTCGTTACGAAACGGAGCGCCTGCGGCGCGAAGCCGAGCCACCTCGGCAACGATGTCATCGACGATGAAGTGAATGCGGTTCCAGCCACCAGGCCCGGGCTTGGCGCCATCCGACATCGGCCGTGCCGCAGAGCTCGCCGGCCCACTCAGCAACAAGCGCAGCCTGCCGCGCGCCACATCCGCGAAGGCGGGAAACTGCTGGCGAACCTCGAAGCCCAGGAACTTCGTGTAAAAGCCCACCGACTCCTTGACGTCGTCAACCATATACCGAACGCTCACCATGTCTCTCGGATCGGCCATGTCGCTTCTCCTCATCTTGCGCGTGCGTGAGGCGGACGTTGTCCGTCACGTTACCCTGACGTCGCCCGTCATACTCCTGACGGCTGCCAACGTGGGAATGTGACGATGACCGAGACGGAAGTTCTGGCGAAGCGCTTCGAGGCCCATCGGAGCCGTCTGGAGTCGATCGCCTGCCGGATGCTCGGCTCACAGACGGAGGCCGAGGATGCGGTTCAGGAAACCTACCTTCGGCTCATGCGAGGCGGCACCAGCGGCGTCGACAACCTCGCGGGCTGGCTCACGACGATCGTCGCCCGCATTTGCCTCGACGTTCTGCGGAAGCGAAAGTCGCGTCGCGAAGTCCCGGCCGACTCCAAGATAGAAGCGATCCCCGGGACCGACGATCTGGAGCGCGACAAGCTCATGGCCGACTCCGTAGGCGTTGCCATGCTGATCGTGCTCGAGACGCTCACGCCGCCGGAGCGCGTCGCGTTCGTGTTGCACGACCTGTTCAATCTTTCGTTCGAGGAGATTGCGCCGGTCGTCGGCCGCTCGCCGATGGCGGCGCGACAGCTCGCAAGCCGCGGGCGTCGTCGGGTGCAGGGTGCGCCCGCCAACACGCAGGCCGACCGTGCGCGGCAACGGGAAGTTGTCGGCGCGTTTCTCGCGGCCTCTCAAAGTGGCGACTACTCGGCGCTCCTAGCCATTCTCGATCCGGACGTTGTATTACGCGCGGACGCAGCCGCGGTGGCAGCCAGTGCGCGCGCGAATGTGCCGGGAATTGCCGCGGAGGTTTACGGTCGCGATTCGGTTGCCAACATTTTCAGAGGCCGCGCTCGGGCGGCACAGCTTGCCCTGGTGGATGGCGACACCGGACTCGCAATCGCGCCAGGGGGACAACCGCGTGTGGTCATGGACTTCGTGCTCGACAATGGCCGGATCGTCGAGATCAGCCTGATTGCAGACCCCGAGCGTATCGCCGCACTCGACCTGAAGTTCTGATCCTGGTCCCGTTCTCCGCGGCCGCATCGGTTCGGGGCAACCAAATCGCAACCGATGCTGTCGGGAAGTGCCTGGGCCGGAATCTGCCGAGTGCTTCGCACGTTTCACCCGAGCGCCTGGAACGTTCCACTCGATCGGGACACACCACGCCGGCGCGAGCTGCGCAGTTCGACCCGGCCGGCGCACTGCTCGCGCTTTCGCTGGAGGACATGCAATGAAATCGGATCTTGATCGCCGTCGGTGGTTCGCTCTCGCGGGGTCGACTCTCGTCAGCGTCGCGGCCGTAGCTCCGGCGCTCCGTGCAGCCGAGCGGGAAGGAAAGGACGAAGACGCCGAAATGGAAGTTCCCGCCGTCGAGGACCTCATGCGCGAGCACGGCATTCTTCGGCGAGCGCTCCTCGTGTACTCCGAAACGGCATCGCGCCTGTCACACGGAAACAGCAATGTGCCGCTCGACGAGCTTGGCCGTACGGCCGCGCTATTCCGCAGTTTCGGTGAGGATTATCACGAGCGCAGTCTCGAGGAGAAACACGTGTTCCCGCCGCTGATCAAGGCGGGCGGTGAGCATGGCTCGCTGGCACGCACGCTCACCTCTCAGCACGACCGAGGGCGCGAGATCACCGCTTACATCGAGGCGATCGCAAAGAGAGGGAGCATCCCCAAGGCTGACAGCGCGCCGTTGACTGCTACGCTGATGTCATTCGTGCGCATGTATGAGCATCACGCGGCCATCGAAGACACCATCATCTTCCCCGCGTGGAAGAAGGCGATTTCGCCCGCGCAGTATCACGAGCTCACCGAGCAGTTCGAAGATCTCGAGCACAGGATGTTCGGCAAGGATGGTTTCGAGGAGGGGCTCGAGACAATCGCAGCAATTGAACGCGCGTTCGGCCTCGGCGACCTCGCCGCGCTCACGGCGCCCGCGCCACCGAAGGTCGCCTGATCGGCGGGATGCGCGCAGGCCAGGCGCACGAGACGCCTGGCCTGCACTCCACACTTGCTAGCGCCAGACTTCGGCGGCCGTTTCCACGACGAGCCGGAGTTTTGCCCGTTGATCGGCTTCGGTGAGCGCGTTGCCCTCGGCAGTGGACGCAAACCCGCATTGCGGACTCAGGCAGAGCTGCTCGAGCGGCAGATATTTGGCGGCGGCCTCGATGCGTCGCTTGAGATCGTCTTTTTTCTCGAGTGCCGCGTGCTTGGTCGTCACGAGACCCAGCACGACGAACTTGCCCTTCGGCACGAAACGCAGCGGCTCGAAGCCGCCCGAGCGCTCGTCGTCGTATTCGAGGAAGAACCCGTCCACGTTGAGCTCGTTGAAGAGCGCCTCGGCCACGTAGTCGTATCCGCCTGATGCCACCCATGACGAGCGGTAGTTGCCACGACACAGGTGCGTGCACACCGTCATGCCCGCGGGCTTGCTCGCGAGTGCGCCGTTGATGAGGTCGATGTACACGAGGTGCTGCTTGCTCGCATCGCCACCCATCTTGGCGATGCGCTCGCGTTGAGCCGGATCGTTGAGGTAGGCGAGGCTCGTGTCATCCATCTGCAGGTAGGAGCAGCCCAGGCGCCCGAGCCCTTCGACCTGTTCCGCGTACACCTTCTTGAGATCGTTCCAGAAGTCGTTCATCTCCGGGTAGACCGCCGGGTCGATGGCGGCCCGGCCGGCCCGGTAGTGCATCATGCTGGGCGAGGGAATCGTGATCTTGGGCGTACCGCGGCTCGTGGCGCCGGCCAGGAAGCGGAAATCCTCGCCAAAGATCGTGCGCTTCAGGTGCAGCCGTTCGGTGACCCTGAGCCCCGATGGCGTCCACTCGATCTCGCCGCCGGCGTTGTGGAACTGCACCTTGATGTTGTTCTCGGTGACCTGCGTGACGCCGCCGAGCTGGTAGATGAAATCCATGTGCCAGGTTTCGCGGCGAAGCTCGCCATCGGTGATGGTTTGCAGACCCACGTCTTCCTGCATCTTCACGAGCTCGC
>JBDZVF010000139.1:0-13730 GCA_040255575.1 Pseudomonadota bacterium
CGGCCAGCAAACTGAAGCGCACCCGCACGGTGGCTCCGGAATATCCGGAACGGGCCCTGACGCAGAAGATCACGGGCTCGGTGACGGTCGAGTACACCGTCGACAAGAAGGGCGAGACCCAGGATGTGCACGTCGTGTCCGCGGAGCCCGCGGGCACCTTCGATCGTTCGGCCATCGCCGCGGTGAGACGCTGGCGCTATGAGCCTCTCATCATCAACGGCGAACCCCAGGAAGTGACGACCCGGACGACGGTGCGCTTCACCCTGGACTAGAAGCAAGGGGGATCAGGCATGAACTTTTCGGGCGCCGATCGTACGCGCCAGCTCATCACGGTAGGCGTCGGCACAGTGCTGCTGCTCGTGATGGGCGGCGTGCTCATCGCCGGTTTCCGCCTCGCCACGCAGATGAATGCGAAGGTGCAGGCGCTGCAGACGTCGAGCGTGTTGCAGACCTATCCGAACACGATCAGCGCGCAGCTCGTCTCGTTGCGCGACCGGCTGGAAGCGCGTCAGTACGCCGGCCAGCAGCTTGCTGACCTGCGCGCCACGGTCGAGCGCTTCGACGAGCAGATGAAGCAGCTCAATGCCGCCAAGGCGGGCGACTCCAGCGCGCTCGACCAGGCGAGCGAGCTCTGGACGCAGTATGGTCCGGCGATCGACCCGGTCATCGACTTCCATGGCCAGCCGTACGTCGACTCCGACGAGAGCGGCAGCACCTTCTCCGCGGAAGGTCGCACGCACTACGCCGACGTGAAGCGCGCGTCCCTCTTCGCGCAGGAAAACGCCAAACGCCTGCAGAGCCAGATCGCGGCGGTCGCCACGCGCATGCAGACGGAAGCGTCTTCAGGCGCCGCGCAGCTGCGCCTCATGCTCTCCGTCGGTGTCATCGCAGCGCTCATCCTCGCGGTCGCGGCCGCGTGGTTCCAGCTGACTCGCGGCCGCAGCGAGCGTCTGGCGAAGGAAGCGCAGGAACAGACGAAGGACATCCTGAAGACCGTGAAGGAAGGCTTCTTCCTTCTCGACGCGGACTACAAGATCGGCACGGTGTGGTCGGACGCGCTCACGCGCATGTTCGGCCGCTCGGACTTCTCGGGCCTCGCCTTCGAGGAGCTGCTGAAGAAGCTCGTGCCGCCGGCGACCCTTGCGACCGCGACCAAGTACATCAAGCTGCTCTGGGGTGAACGCGCCCACGAGAGCCTGATGAAGTCGATCAACCCGCTGGGCCAGCTCGAGATTCACGTCGAGAACGCTCAGGGCCAGCGTGAAGCGCGCTACCTGCAGTTCGACTTCCACCGCGTCATGGGCCCGAAGGGCGTCAAGCACGTGCTGGCTTCGGTGAGCGACATCACCGCCAGCGTGCTGCTCGCGAAGGAGCTGCAGGAGTCGCAGGAGAACGCGAACCAGCAGGTCGACATGATGCTCGGCGTGATGCACGTCGATCCGGTGCAGCTGATGTCGTTCCTCGATGCGACGGAGACGGGCCTGCAGCTCGTCAACGCGATCCTCAAGGAGCCGGCGCGCTCCGACAACGAGTTCCGCAAGAAGATCGACGGCCTGTTCCGCGAGATGCACTCGATCAAGGGCGAGGCCTCGGCGCTCAACCTCATGAGCGTGGCGCATCGTACGCATGCGCTCGAAGACATGGTGAGCGAGCTGAAGAAGAAGCCCGACCTCTCGGGCAACGACTTCCTGCCGATCGTGCTGAAGCTCGACGAGCTGATGGCACACCTGCGCAGCGTGCGCGAGCTGGGCCACCGCCTCTCGTCCTTGCGCGGCCCGGCGGATTCGAGCGCCTCGATGATCATGAAGGGCCCGGCGGCCGTGCAGAAGGCCGCCGCGGACGAGCTGGCCCACACGCTGAGCTCGCTCGCCGAGCGGCTCGCGAGCGATCACAAGAAGAAGTTCAAGGTGCACCTGAGCGGACTTGCGGACATTCCGCGCTCGTATGTGCCGACGTTGAAGGACGTGCTGATCCAGATGCTGCGCAACTCCGCCGTGCACGGCATCGAGGCGGCGGAGGTCCGCCAGGCGCAGACGAAGGACGCTGTGGGCGCCGTCCGTATCGAGTTCAAGAAATCCGGCGAAGGCTTCGAGCTCATGTTCGAGGACGACGGCGCGGGCCTCCTGCCCGATCAGCTGAAGGCCGCCGCCGTGCGCAAGCAGCTCGTGACGGCCGAGGAGGCCGCCGCGATGGACACGCGCTCGGCCATGGCGCTGATCTTCCGACCGGGCTTTTCCACGCAGGAACACGTTTCCATGGACGCTGGCCGCGGTGTCGGCATGGATGTGGTCGCCAAGAGCGTCTACGCGATTGGCGGCAAGATCGGGGTGACCACGAACCCTGGCAAGTTCACCCGATTCAAGGTTTCACTGCCGGCAACCGAGGAGGCGAACACCGCAGTCGCGTAAGGCTCGAGTGACTGGGAATGTCACAGCCTCACCCCTGACCCGCGCGCAACGCAATCAGCATGAACGCATCACTGAACGGCACTGCAAACGGCGCCCGCCGCGCCATGAAGCTCATGATCGTGGACGACTCGAACATCATGCGCCGGCGCATCGAGCGCTCCCAGCAATTCGAGGAGCTCGAGCTCGTGGGCACTGCTTCGAACGGACTCGAAGCCATCGAGATGTTCCGCAAGATGGATCCCGACGTCGTGACGATGGACCTCACGATGCCGCAAATGGACGGTATCGAATGCATCGAAAACATAGTAAAACTGAAGCCCGCCGTGCGGATCCTCGTGATATCGGCCCTGGCCGATAAGGCGACCGCGGTCGAGGCGATGGAGAAAGGGGCGAACGGCTTCCTCAACAAGCCGTTCACGGACCGGCAACTGAACGAAGCGATCGCAGAGTTAATACGATGATTCAGGAGCAGGAGCTGAAAACTTTCGTCGAGGGGACGACGAACTACTTCGAGGTGGCGGCCCAGCAGCCCGCCTCGATCGGCTCACCTTACCTGGTGACGGAAGGCCAGCCTTCCTGTCACGAGTACACGGGGATGATCAGCATTACCGGCAAGCGCGAGGGCGTGGTGTATTTCACGGCGCCGAAAGCGATGCTCACCGTGCTGCTCATGAAGATGCAGGAGAGCGATTTCAGCCACGAGACCATGCGGGACCTCGTTGGCGAGGTGGCGAACACCATCTCGGGCAACGCGCGCAAGGATTTCGGGCGGGACTTCGTGATCTCCGTGCCCAGTGTGCTGGCGGGGGAGAAGCCGGAGATTCCGGCGAGCGCGGGCATGCGCTCGTTCGTCATTCCGATCAACTGGCGTAGTCATTCCGCCAAGCTGATCGTCGCTCTGAAGTAGTTTCGATCCTCGAGACACATTTTGCCGTGAAACGCAGGCTCGAGCTCGGGCCTGCGGCGCGTGGGCCCGCAGCTCGCGTGGGGTCGCAGGCCCCTGTGAACAAACTCTAGCTATTCGCAAGTCGCACTCCTGCGACTCCCCTTCGTGCCGCTGTACCTGTTATGTTCGGTGCGCACCTTTGCGGGGGTTCTTCTAAATGGATCTGGCTTCATTGGGGCAGTCGGCGTCGCACGCGCTCGGCTCCCTGCAACAACTCGACGACAGCACCGTTTCGGTTCTGGCAATGCTCCTCGGTATCTGCGGCGGCTGGCTTCTGACCGGCCTGCATCAGCAGCTCAAGGCGAAGCGCGTGAAAGTTTCACGCCGCACGCCGCCGACATTTCGCAAGCCCGACTGATCTGCTTCGCCTGCGCTCGGCTGTAAAAAGCGCAGGTTTTGGCGCTACCAGCGCGTAGCTGCGCCTGGGCGCATGCGCGGAACAGTGTTTGCTCCGCTTTCGCATGCGCTATCTCGCCCTTTGCTGTGATTACGACGGCACGCTCGCCAGTGGCGGCCGGGTGCTTCCCGAAACGATCGAGGCGCTCGAGCGCCTGGTGGCTTCGGGCCGTCGCCTCCTCATGGTCACCGGGCGCGAGCTCGACGATCTGCAGCGCGTCTTCGAGCGGCTCGACCTCTTCGAATACGTAGTTGCCGAAAACGGCGCCCTGCTCTACCAGCCCGCCACGCGCGCGGAGAAGACGCTTGCGCCCCGGCCGCCGGACGAGTTCGCCGCGCGGCTGCGTGCCCAGGGCGTCGAGCGCGTCTCGGAAGGACGGGTGATCGTCGCCACCTGGGAGCCCTGGGAAACCGTCGTGCTCGAAACCATCCGCGAGATGGGGCTCGAGCTGCAGGTGATCTTCAACAAGGGCGCCGTGATGGTGCTGCCCGCTGGCGTGAACAAGGCGACCGGCCTCGAGTGCGCGCTGGAAGCGCTCGGCCTCTCGCCCCACAACGCGGTAGCCATCGGCGACGCCGAGAACGACCACGCGCTGCTTCGATCCTGTGAGTTCTCGGCGGCGGTCGCGAACGCCCTGCCGACACTCAAGGAAGCCGCGGACCTCGTGACCCGGCGGGATCACGGCGGCGGTGTGGTGGAGCTGATCAACGCCATCCTGGAAGACGACCTCAAGTCCTTCGAGCCGCGGCTCTCGCGTCATGACGTATTGCTCGGCTCCGCGGCAGGCGGCGAGGAAGTGAAGGTGCCGCCGTACGGCGAGAACGTGCTGCTCGTCGGCACCTCGGGCAGCGGAAAATCGACCCTCACGACGGGGTTTCTCGAACGGCTCGCCGAGCGCCGATACACGTTCTGCCTCATCGATCCCGAAGGCGACTACGAGACCTTCGCCGATGCGGTGACGCTCGGCTCACCCACGCGGCCGCCGAGCGTCGATGAGATCGTGCACCTCCTCGCGAGGCCCGATGCGAGCTGTATCGCGAACATCGTGGGGTTGCCGATCGCCGACCGCCCGGGCTTCTTCGCAAGCCTTGCGCCTCGGCTGCAGGAGCTGCGCACGAAATCAGGCCGGCCGCATTGGCTGGTGATCGATGAAGCGCATCATCTGCTGCCGGCGGATTGGCAGCCAGGCGCGCTCGCGCTCCCCGAAAAACCGAGTGGCATATGGAAGGTCACCGTGCATCCGGACCTGATTGCGCCGAAAGCGCTCGCGGATGTGACCACGCTCATCGCCGTGGGCAAGCAGCCGGTAGCGGCGTTTCAGGAGTTCAGCGAACTGTGCAAACGGGCTCCGCCGCAAATCGGCGAAGTCGAGCTCGCGCCGGGTGAAGCCATTCTCTGGCGCGTGGGGACGGGCGAAGAGCCGCGCCGGCTCAAGATCGCGCCGAGCCACACCGAGCGCCGCCGCCACACGCGCAAGTATGCGGAAGGCGAGCTGCCGCCGGAGCGGAGCTTCTATTTCAGAGGGCCGCAGAACAAGCTGAAACTGCGTGCTCACAACCTCATCCTGTTCCTGCAGATGGCGGACGGCGTCGACCCGGAGACGTGGATGCACCATCTGAAGCGCGGCGATTACTCGAACTGGATCCGGCACGCCATCAAGGATGACGCGCTCGCCGACCAGATTCAGGCGGTGGAGCAGAACGATGCGCTCGATGCGGAACAGAGCCTGCGCTCGATCCGGGAAGCGATCGAGCAGCGCTACACCCTGCCCGCGACCGCCGGCCCGGCGGACACGCCGAAAGCCAGCAAGCAGGAGGCCTCGGAGAAGGCAGGCCGCACCTAGCTAGCCGCGCGCAAGCGAACTACGCACCGCAAGCGAACTGCGCACTGCAAGCCAACTACGCACCCAAGGGCGAACTACGCTGGCAAACGAGCGGGTGTGGCCAGCGAATCAGAAGAGCGAACCCGTGTCGTTCGGGCCCATCATCTGCCGCCGCACGAGCGGAATCGGCGGGCCGCCGTAGGACAGGAACTCGTCGTGGAACGCCCGCCATTTCTGCGGCGACGACGGATCGATGCCCGGCGGCACGGGGTGCGCCGCCATCCAATCTTCGCGCAGCTTGCGAATCATCAGCTTGCCGAGCGTGTAGTTGAGATACGCAGGGTCGTAGGTGCCGCGCGCGGCCTGCTGGCGAGCAGTGCCGGCATCCGAAAACGCGCTGTCCCGAAAAAGCTTCTCGCACTGCTCGACCGTCATGCCCTGCGTATGCATACCGATCGCGCAAATGAATCGCACGTTGCGCAGGAGGGCGTTCGTGAGCTGACCCACGTGATATTCAGGCTCACCGCTGCCAATGCCCGCTTCCCACATCATCTCTTCCGCGTAGTGCGCCCAGCCTTCCGCATACGCGTAGCCCACCCACAGCCCCGCGACAATCGATTTGTTACGGAGCGAATGCTGGAACTGCAGGTAGTGACCGGGCCACACCTCGTGCACGGAGGTGAACAACAAATCCGCAACGCCCGGGATGTACTCGGCACGCTCTTTCGCAGTCCAGGACGGGTCGGGTGGAGCAACGAAGTACGTCGACATCACGCCCTTCTCGAACGGGCCGGGGATGTTGATGTACGCGAAGTTGCCTCGGTTGTAGGGCGGCGACTCCCTCACCGCCGCCTGCTGCGGCGACGGAATCGTCACGAGTTTCTTCTCCGTGACGAAGCTCTGCAGCTCGTTGAGCTGCGCGATGGCGCCGCGCACGGTGCCTTCCTTCGGCTTGCTCGCATTCATCTTGTCGATGCAGGCCTTGATCGGCTTTTTCGGCAGGAACTGATCGCAGGCCTCGCGCAACGCCTTCAGGTTGCGATCGAGATCGGCCTGGCCGGCGGCGAGCAATTCTTTCAGCGGAACGTCGACGTCTTCCGTCTCCTTCAGCATCTGCGTGAAGAGCGCTTCACCGAGCGCGTAGTCGTTCGTCGCGTTCGCGCGTTCCGACTCCAGCCATGACTTCAGGCCGTTCATCGCAGCGGCGGCGGCGTCCGTCGCTTCTGCAAGCTGCTTCTGCAGATCCGCGTTCTGCACGGTCGCGTAGACCTTGGGAACGTCGATCTTGTAGAACTGCGCATAGCCACCGAAGCCAGCGATGCCGCGCTCGAGCAGGCTCTTCGGCATGGGCATCTGCAGGTT
Organism: Pseudomonadota bacterium; assembly: GCA_040255575.1. GTDB lineage: Bacteria > Pseudomonadota > Gammaproteobacteria > Steroidobacterales > Steroidobacteraceae > JADGHX01. The sequence goes on from JBDZVF010000139.1 coordinate 6,936, forward strand.
GGCGCGAATATCGGCCGCGAGCTGCGGGATACCGCGCGCGTAGCCGATGAACCCCGCCATGCGCTTCTCGAGCGGCGCGTACTCGCGACTGAGATACGGCTCGGGATCGAGCTTGTCGATGTAGTACGCCGGATTCCTGAATGGAAAGCGCGCGGTGTCCATCCAGAAGAGGTTCCGATCGATCACGCCCGCGATGAGGTAATCCCGCTCGAACCGCTGGTCGGGAGTGAGTGACTCTGTCGTGAAGCCCTGCGCTTGCGCGCGCGCCCGTTTGAGCCGCGCGATCTCGTCCGCGATTCCCTGCGCACTCCAGTCCGGCACCTTGCCGTCGTACTCATGGCGACCAGCGTCCACCGCGAGAAAGGGGTCGGCCGCCAGCGAATCCTCGACAAAGCGATTCACGAAGCCCTGCCATTGCGCGGGCGTGGCCTCAGCCGTGCCCACGGGCGGCTGGGCCGGCTGCTGCTGGCTGCACGCGACGACGAGGAAGGTTGTGAGGAGAACGCAGGTGAGCGTGAGCCGGTATCCATAGCTCATGGGCAGATGCAGCCTTTCTGGTTGAGGGTCAGTCGACCCGTTGCACGCGCACGGCGCGCAGCGCCCCGTCCTCCTCGAGCTCGATGCCGAACTCGATGGGGCGGCAGCAGACCTCGCAATCTTCTATGTACTCGCGCTCGCCCGCCGTCAGGTCGACCCGCGTTTCGAGGCGTTCACCGCAATAGGGGCACTGCACGGGCACGAATTGCTCGAGCACTCCCGCCTTGCCGACGCCCGGCTCGAACACGGGCTCCAGGCCATAGAGCTGATCGATATCGCTCGCCTCGCGACTGGAAATGCGTTTGGTGAGGGTGTCGAGCTGAGGGGAGCGGCGGCGGTTCACGCGCACATTCTACGCGAGCCTGAACGAGTGCAGGACACTGGCGACCGCAGGCGCGCGAGCTTCGCCTTCACAAGCGATAGGCCTGCTTGGGCAGGCGGTAGGCCAGATCACGGGCCACACGGTGCGCGGACTCCTCATCCATGCGGTGCTCGGCAACCAGCCGCGCGAGGAACGCGCAGTCCACCCGCCGCGCCACATCGTGCCGGGCTGGAATCGAGAGAAACGCACGCGTGTCGTCATTGAAGCCGACCGTGTTGCAGAAGCCGGCCGTTTCGGTCGTCTGCTCGCGAAAACGCATCATTCCCTCGGGGCTGTCGTGGAACCACCACGCCGGGCCGAGCCGCAGCGCCGGGTAGTGGCCCGCCAGTGGTGCGAGCTCCCGGCTGTAATTCGTCTCGTCGAGCGTGAACACAATGAGCGTGAGCTTGCGCTCGTTGCCGAAGCGATCCAGCAACGGCTTGAGCGCGTGCACGTAGTCGACGGCTCGCGGGATGTCGGCCCCGACGTCCCGGCCATACTCCTCGAACAAGCGGACATTGTGGTTGCGGAAGGAACCCGGATGGATCTGCATCACGAGCCCGTCGTCGAGACTCATGCGCGCCATCTCGGTGAGCATCTGCGCGCGAAAGAGCTCCGCATCCTCCGCGCTCACGTTGCCCGCGATCACGCGTTTGAACAGCACCTCGCTCGCCGCGGAGCCCAGATCTGCCGTGCGCGGTGTCGCATGCCCGTGATCCGTGGCGGTCGCCCCGACGCTCGCAAAGAACTCGCGACGCACCCGATGCGCCTGCAGGTATCCACGCCACGATTGCACGTCACAGCGCGTCAGCTCGCCAAGCTCTGCAAGCGCCGTGCGAAACAGCTCGTGCTCGGGATCGATGGTCGTGTCGGGGCGATACGTGGTGATCACGCGCCCCGGCCATCCGCTCGCGCGCAGGGCGCGGTGATGCTCCAGCGTGTCGGTCGGTGACTCGGTGGTGGCCAGCACTTCGATGCGGAACCGCTCGAACAGCGCGCGCGGACGAAATTCCGGCTTCGCGAGCGCAGCGCCGATCGCATCGAAGTACAGGTCTGCCGTCTCGGCCTCGAGTGCCACCTCCAACCCGAACACGTCCGCGAAGACCTGATTGAGCCAGAGCCACGAGGGCGTGCCGTCGAAAAGATGGAAATGGCTCGCGAAGACGCGCCACGCGCTGCGTGGATCGACTGCGGACTGCTGGCCGCGCGGCATGAGCCCGAGATCGGCGAGCGACACACCCTGGCTGTACAACATGCGGAACAGGTAGTGATCCGGTGTGAGCAGCAGTTCCGTCGCATTTCGGAAGGGCTCGTTGCGCGCGAACCAGGCGGGGTCCGTGTGCCCGTGCGGACTGATGATCGGCAGATCGCGCACGCCGCGGTAAAGGTGGCGCGCGATCCCGCGAACGGTCGCATCCGCCGGGAAGAGCCTGTCTTCGTGAAGCGAGAGTCTACGAGGCATTGAAGCATCATAGCGGGCGTAACCGCGCTTGTGACACGGGCGCTCTAGTCCAAAAGTGTAGGGTCGCTGGACAATGGGTTACGTGCCCACTTAAATGCCTTCACCGTGACCCGCCGGCTGCAAGACAAGTCGCTTCCACAACTGCCGGCGAGCGTGAGCACGCCGCGATACGACCGGCGCCGAACCGCTACGGGCATCGTGCATCTCGGGCCGGGCGCATTCCATCGCGCGCATCAGGCCTGGTACGTCGAACGACTGCTCGCCCAGGATCCGCGCTGGGGAATTTGCGGCGTTTCCCTCCGGAGCCGCGATGTGCGGGATGCGTTGGCTGAGCAGGATTACCTGTACACGCTCGTTGTCAGCGCCGAGCGCATCTCATATCAGGTGATCGGAGCCATACGCGAGATTCTCGTGGCGCCGGAAGATCCGGAAACGGTGCTTCAGCGCCTGAGCGCATCCACGACACACATAGTGACGATCACTGTCACTGAGAAGGGTTATTGCCTCGCTGGCGATGGTGCTCTGGACCTGGCGCATCCCTCCATACAGCACGATCTGCACAGCCCTCGCGCGCCCAGCACAGTAGTGGGCTTCCTTGTCGAAGCCCTTCGGCGACGTCGCGAGGCGCGGCTCCCACAATTCACGGTGATCAGTTGCGACAACCTTGCCGATAACGGCGTCAGGATCGGCCGCGCCACCGCGCAGTTCGCGCACGAGCTGGACGCGACCCTGGCGCGCTGGATAGAGAGCGAAGTCGCTTTCCCGCGCACGATGGTAGACAGCATCACGCCCGCTACGACGCCGGAGGTGGAGCGGCACGTCGAGGAGGTACTCGGCGTTCGGGACCGCTGGCCCGTCCAGCGAGAAGCATTCGTGCAATGGGTTCTCGAACGCGATCCCCGTTGCCAAGTCGCGCCTGACTGGGAATCGGCCGGCGTAACGCTCACAACCGATGTCGGCGGGTACGAGCGCGCGAAGCTGCGGTTGCTGAACGGCGCCCACTCCACCCTCGCGTATGCCGGGCTGCTCGCGGGCTACACCACGGTGGCGGAAGCGATGGGCGACGCCCAGCTCCATCAATTAATTGAGGCGTTGATGGTGGACGATATTCAGCCCACGCTGAGCGCGCCCCCGGAGCTCGACCTGCGCGCGTACGTCGGCGCGATCCTCAAGCGGTTCGGCAACAAGAACATGCATCACGCGCTCGCGCAGATTGCGATTGATGGCACGCAGAAGCTCCCGATACGGATACTCGGAACGATCCGGGATGCCCTGCACGCGGGCCGGCCGATCGATCGCCTTTGCATACCGATGGCGGCATGGATGCACTTCGTGCGCCGCGCGGCGCTTGGAGGCGAGGCGCTGAACGATCCGCTCGCGCCCCGATTGAGTGAAATCGGCAAAGCGTGCACCGGACAAGGCTCCGCCGATGTGCCGCGATTCCTGGCGTTGGAAACGATGTTCGCGGCGGATCTTCGCAGTGACGCCCGCTTTACCGGCGCGCTCATTCGCGCCTACGACCAGTACAATCCGCACTTTTCCCGAGACGTCCGATCATCACCATGACTGCAAGCGTCGTCTGCTTCGGTGAGCTGCTGTTGAGGCTGAATGCGCCCGATCGCGAAATGCTGCTGCAAAGTGGGCAATTGCGCGTCTACGTCGGCGGCGCGGAGGCAAACGTCGCGGTGGCGTTGACCCATCTCGGGCATGGCACGTCGATGGTGAGCGTGGTGCCTGATACGAGGCTCGGCGCGGCCTGCATTGCGGAGCTGCGTCGCCATGGGGTTGGCACCACGGGCATCCGCACCGTGCCGGGGCGCCTCGGCATCTACTTCATGTCGTCGGGGGCCGGGCATCGACCCTCCGAAATCATTTACGACCGGGCCGACTCCGCCTTCGCGCTCGCAGGCGACGAGGGGATCGATTGGGCGGCGATGCTCGAGGGCGCCGAGTGGCTCCACATCTCCGGAATCACCCCCGCGCTCGGCGCGCGCGCCGCCGAGGCAACCCTGAACGCGGCGCGCGCTGCGCGAAGCCACGGCGTGCGCGTTTCGTTCGACTGCAACTACCGCGCGAAGCTGTGGGCGGCGTGGAAGAGCGACCCGGCGACAACACTGCGGCAAATCATCGAGCTCTCGGACCTGGTATTCGCCGACGAGCGCGCGCTCGGGCTGGTGCTCGGAAACGGCGCCGCGCATACGCCGCGCGCGAAGGCGGGTGCTGCATTCGATAAAGCCGCCGCACAAGCGTTCGCGCAGTTCCCGCAGCTATCCCGAATCGCCACGACTGTCCGCATCGAGCACAACGTGGATCGCCACGATATCTCGGCGCTGCTGGCCACGCGCGATGCCCTCTTCTCCACACGCACGCTCAACCTGGAAGCCATTGTCGATCGCATCGGCACTGGCGACGCATTCGCCGCCGGCATGCTTCACGGTGTCATCGGGCGTATGGATGAGCAGAGCTCACTCGACTTCGCGCTCGCCGCCGCATGCCTGAAACATTCCATCCCGGGCGACTTCAGTGCCGCCACGGTCGCGGATGTCGAGGATCTGCTGGCGGGCCGGGGCTTCGCGGTGAGACGATGAGCGCATGAACACTCGCACGCCGATCTCGCAGATCCTGCAGCTCTCGCCCGTCATGCCTGTGGTCACCATCGAGGACGCTGGCACAGCGGTCGACCTCGCGCGGGCGCTGGTGCGCGGAGGCATCCGCGTAATCGAAGTCACGCTGCGCACGGATCAGGCGCTGCGCGCGATCGAAAACATCGCGTCGAAGGTTCCCGAGATCTGCGTTGGCGTGGGCACAGTCGTGTCAACCGACGACCTGAACCTGGCCGAGAACGCTGGCGCGTCGTTCGCGATCTCTCCAGGCGCCACGCGCGAGTTGCTCGACGCGGGCCTCCACCGCGGCATCCCCTACCTGCCCGCGGTAGCGACGGCATCGGAGCTGATGTCGGCGATGGCGGCGGGCTATCGGTACTTCAAGCTCTTCCCCGCCAACGTCGTGGGCGGCGTGGCGGCGCTGAAGGGTTTTCACGGGCCGTTCCCCGAGGCGAGGTTTTGCCCCACGGGTGGAGTGTCACTGCAAACCGCGCCGGATTATCTGAAGCTGCCGAACGTACTCTGCGTCGGCGGTTCCTGGATCACGCCCGCGGATGCGCTTCATGCGCGCGACTGGGATCGCGTCGAAACACTGTCGCGCGAAGCAGCGGCGCTCACTCGCGCCGCCGCCCCGGCTCACTGACCGGTGAGCTTCAGCGGGTCGAGATCGCCCGTGTAGTAATCCATCAAGGTGCGCTGGAACTGCAGGTTGAAGCGCGCGGTGACGAGCGCGCTCGCGGCCTCCACCTGAGTGGCCCGCGCCTGAGTCACTTCGACCAGTGTCGAAGCACCGGCGGTGTAGCGATCCTGCGAGGCCTGCAAGGCCAGCTCCGCCGCGCGCACCTGCGCCTGCGCGACGATGAGCTGTTCCTGCGAAGCCTGGAAATCGAGCACAGCGCGGCGGACCTGGAGCGCCACGTCCTGCTGCAAGGTTTCGAGATTGAGCCGCTCGTTATCCGCCTGGATCTCGGCGCGCCGGGTCGCATTGCTCGTCGCCATGCGATCGAAGAGCGGCACAGATACCCCAAGGCTCACGGAGCCCCCGCGGCGATCGTCCAGCTGCGTGCTGAAGTCCTGCGGTGACGCGCTGTTGTAGGCGGAGCTGTAACCCGCGTTCAGTGAGAGCGTGGGCCAGCGATTCGAGCGCGCCACCCGAATGTTCTGGTCCGCGGCATCCACGCGCGCCTGCTGCGCCTTGAGATCGATGCGCTGATCGGCCGCGCGCACCTGAAGCATGCCGAGATCGAGCCGCTGAGCCGCGGCCGCAGCGGTGGAGTCCTCCGGCGCCTCGAACTCGTACACGCCCGTCGGGTCGAGCTGCAGCGTCTGCATCAGGTCGACCTTCGCGAGCTCGAACTGCCGTTCCGCATCCACCACCGCAAAACGCGCGCTCGCTGCGTTGGCCTGCTGCTGATAAAGGTCCGCGATCGTGCGCGCCCCGTTGTCGACGAACGTCTGGATCTGATCCTCGAGCTGCGTCACCGCTTGCAGGTTCTGGCGCTGCACCCGCAGTTGCTCCTGCCGCGAAATGAGAGCGAGAAACTGCGAGGCCACGTTGAACGCGACCGTTTCGCGGGCACGCCGCAGCTCCTCCTCGCTCGCCCTGCTGTTGAGTTTGGCGCCCTTGTATTGCGCAACGTTGCCGAACCCATCGAACAGCACGACGCCGCTGTTCACCCCGAGGCTCAACGACTTGGTCGTCTGGCTCACCACCTGCCCGGCCTGCTGGTCGAAGCTGCGGCCGAAGTTGCGCGCGCCCGTCGTGCTGAGATTGAGATTGGGAAGGAACTGCCCCGTGGCTTCGCTCACCGCCACATCACCGAGCGCGGCGG
>JBDZVF010000664.1:0-2535 GCA_040255575.1 Pseudomonadota bacterium
ACCCCATCAACGACGTGTACGGCGGTGACCCTTCGGAAGACCTGCAGCAGCTGCGCGACGCGGGCATCGACGTGGTCATCACGGATCTCGATGCGCTCCGGGACTCGAATTTCCTGTACTCGAGCTTGTGGCGCCTGGCGATCGAATGGTGGAGCGGTGACGGATCCGGCCAGGGCTGGCTGCCGAACCCGCTCGACGAGGAATCCCGGGATGTCACCTTCAGCGCGTGGGCGCGCCTCGTGAACTTCAAGGCGAACCATCGCAAGGTGATCATCGGCGACGATGGCGGCCCGGGGCTCGTCGGCATCGTGTCGTCGGCGAATCCGCACGACGGCAGCAGTGCGCACTCGAACGTGGCGGTGCGCATCAGCGGGCCCGCGCTCGCGCCGCTGCTCGCGAGCGAGATGGCCGTGGCGCGCTTCTCAGGCTGGAAGGGCGTGATCGCCGTGGAACCTTCGCGCATCGCGCCGCTCGATAACGATTCGACGATGCTCGAAGCCGGGCAGATCGTGCGCACGCAGGTGCTCACCGAAGGAGCGATTCGCGACTCCGTGGTCGAGCACATCGAGGCGGCAGTGCGCGGCGAAGCCATCGACATCGCGATGTTCTACATCTCGGATCGCAAGGTGATCGACGCGCTCCTCGATGCCGCCGCCCGCGGGGTGAAGGTGCGCCTGATCCTCGACCCGAACAAGGACGCATTCGGCTACGAGAAGAACGGCATCCCCAATCGGCCCGTGGCGAGCGAGCTGATCGCGGCGAGCAACGGCGCCATCCACGTGCGCTGGTATCGCACGCACGGCGAGCAGTTCCATACCAAGCTCGTCATGGTGTATGGCACGGAGCGGCTCTGGATGTCGCTCGGGTCTGCCAATCTCACGCGGCGGAATATCGGCGACTACAACCTCGAGGCCAACGTCGCGGTCGAAACCGCGCGCACATCGCCGCTCGGCACCCAGCTGCTCGAGTATTTCGACACGCTGTGGAGCAACCGCGCTGGCCTGGGCATCGAATACACAGCGGATTTCGGCGTGTACGCCGACCCGACGCAGGCGAACTACTGGCTCTACCGCATCATGGAGTCGACGGGGCTCTCGACGTTCTGACTGCGTCGGCGCTGCGCTGGGCGAGGGTCGCAAGCGCCTGGTTCGCCGCCTTCTCGAATGCGGCAACCACGGAGCTCATCTTGTTCGCGTCGGCCGCAGCCACCCCTTCAGCGGCGAAGCTCGTGAGCAGCTCGCGGCCGAGACGGCGCGCGATCGTGCAATCGAGTGTCACATACACGGTGGGGGCTTCCCCGCCGCCGGTGTAATCCGCCTCGAAACGACGGATGTTGATCTGGAGCAGGTAGTCGGAGACGAAGGCGCTCGGCGCGTCATGAACGGCTGACCAGCGACCGCTCGCGCGTAGCGTATCGATCGCGAGTGTTTCCACGACCTCCGGCAGGGCCGCGGGCCAGCTGCTGCCGGCGTAGTGATCCATGCGGTGATCGGATTGCACGAGCGTGATGAGCTCTGTGGCGAGGCCGGGATCGGCTTGCGGACGCAGCAGCTGCAGGCTCGGAGGCGCTGCGGCCTTCGATGACGCGGAGGCGGTGGCGGATGCCGCGCGCGCCGCTTCCAGCGCCTGCCCCTGCTCGCTGGCGGCGACACTCGGCGATGCGGCGGCACGCAGCACGTAAATCTGCACCGGCACATCGTCGCTTTGCAGGAGCCCGGAACAGCCGGACACCAGAATCCCAATCGACAGCGTCAGGAGGAGGCGGCTCATCGGGGAATGGTGACTCCCTGCTGGGGCGGCTGATAAATGATCTGCGACGGGTTCTCACGCAGGCTGCGCGACAAGTCGCGGAACTCGCGCGCGGCCGATCGGCCCTCGCGCAGAAAGCGCTCGAGCTCCGGCAGCCCTTCGCGCGTGAAGGAGCGAATGTCCTGCCGGTTCTCCTCCACCAGCTTGTTGAGGTTGTCGCTGGCCTTGGTGAGGTTCTCCGTGACGGTGCGAACGCGGTTCATTGCGGTGATCACCTCGGGCCCGGCCGTGCCCATGACCTCATTGGCTTCCTGGGCGACCTGCCGCACTTCACTCGCGGCATCACGAAGATCCGTCACGAGCAGCTTCACGTCGTTCAACGTTTGCGGAAGCGTGGCACTGGCCTTGTCGATGTTGGCGAGTGCATTCGAGACCGAAGCGATGTTCCGGTCGCTGAGCACGCGGGCCGCGCGATCCGCGACATCGCTCGCAAGCCCCACGAGGTCCGGCAGCGAGGCGAGCAGCACATCGAAGCTCGAGCGCGCCGAGCGGATGACTGGATATTTCTCGCTGGGGACCGCCTTCGTGAGACGACGCGTCCCGTTGTCCTGAGTCAGGTCCATGTACAGAAGGCCGGTCACGCCCTGCAACGAGAGCTCGGCAACGGTCTTGTCTGACACCGGCGCCGTCGAGTCGATGTCCACGAGAACCTGCACGCGGCTGGAATCGCGAGGATCGATGCGCATGTTGTACACGCGCCCGACATCCACGCCGAGGTAGCGCACC
>JBDZVF010000140.1:0-13613 GCA_040255575.1 Pseudomonadota bacterium
AGGTTGCTCGCGCTTTGAATCAGCTCATCGAGTTGGCTCGCCAGCATTTCGCCGGTCGCGCGGCTGTTCGTTTCGGTTCTGCCCATCATCGCCATTCACCTCGTGTATCAGGAGTTCGTGCTGTGACTTGCCACACCGCCCTTTCTGCCCGCCCTGGCAGCCAGCTGGGGATCCTGCGAGAAACTGCGTTTTTCCTTTGGCACGGCGCTGCCGCCCTTGCGTCCCGCTTCCGCGGCGAGCGAACGATTCTGTGAAAAGCTGCGCTTCTCTCCCGGCACGCTCTGCCCACCTTTGCGCCCTGCCTGCGTGGCGAGCTGCCGGCTCTGCGCGAAACTGCGCTTCGAGCCAGGAACCGCCTTGCCACCCATGCTGGCGATCTCCCGCTGACGTTCGGGACTCATCGAGGCGAATCCGCGACCGGACCGCTTGGAATCCGCTGCACTCATAGTACGACTCCCGTTGAATTACCCATGACCAACGATGAACTGCCGCGAACAGTTCCTCGCGCTGAACCTCGATCGTCCGCCAAGAGCGAAGAAACGCCTACTGAAGTTGCCAGTGAATGCCCGCAAAGAGCTCGTTCTGCAGGGTCTTGCGCTCACGTTCGGTGAGGTGGAGCCGAAACCAGCGATAGCCTGCGAAGCCGGTGACCCGGTCGCTCAGTCGGATCTCGGCGCGCGCCATCAGGTCGGTGAGATTGTCGGCCGAGCCGAACGTCACGATATCGGGTGACCAGCTCGCGCTGCCGACCACCGCGATGCCGCGACTCGGCACGATGTTCAACCGCACGCTGCCGCTGATCGCGAGCGCGAAGACGTCCTCGTTCTCCTCGTCCAGCAGCGCGGCGTACGCCTGCGGCCCGAGCCGCAATTGAAACGGCCCGATGTTGAGATCGGTATCGAACAGCAGCGCGGCCGATCCGACGATATCCCGATCTTCGCTCAGGAACAGCCCGTAGGTGGAGAGGGTGTCCGCCTGCCCACCCACGGACGTGGGACCGATATAACGCACCTCGCCGGCTTCGTCGCTCAGTGAGAGCTCCACTGCGCGCGCGGAATCAGGGGAGGTGCGCTGCTGCGCGTGCGAGGCGGCGGCTGCAATCATCGTCACGGCCATGAAAGCGACGGTTGAGAAACGCATCGAGGACTCTCCCGGCCCCGCCCCGTCCTTCCCGATGAAATCCGATCGCGGCGCTGATGCGCTTGGCGTCCGCAAACACTGTGCCGGCCGCGCCTCCAAGTGAATGCAGATCAACCGCTCCGCGCGGATCGATGCGTGCGCATCAAATCGATGCATGCGCATCAATGATTCAGCGGGACCTGCGCCACCTTGCCCTGATAGTCCTTGCGGGGATCCACGCCCAGCAGCATTTTCACGCCCGCGACGAGGCTCGAGCCTTCGAGCCAGATCTCCGCGCGCTCGGGATCGAGGCGCAGCAGCGCGAGGTTGGGGTCGGTCTTGCCGCCCGGATACCACGCCGCGACGAACCGGTTCCACAGTCGCTCGACCACGGCGGGATCGGTGTCTACATGCAACTGCCCGTGAAAGGTAGCGAAGAGATCATGGCCTTTGGAAGTGAACGTGGCGATGGCACGGCCACTGCCTCCCGCCAGCGCCTGCACCAGCGAATTGTCCCTGCTCGTGAAGAACCAGATGCGCGAGCGATCGTCCTCGACCTGCGCGGTCATCGGGCGCGTGTGCCCGTCCTCGGCACCGTCGAGGCCGAGCATCACGGTTCGGTCGGATTCGAGCGCTTTCCAGAGCTTCGCTTCGAGTTCCTGGGGAGTCGGCATTGCAGTCACCTCGCGCCTGTGGAATCACGAGGTCAACGGCACGCGCGGCAGCGGGTTCCGCGGACGACCTGCTCCACAGGCGCTTGCGACAAGCTGCGCCGTCAGCTCACCTCGATGCGCCGCGGACGCACCTCGGCCCGCTTCGGGATGGTCACCGTCAGCACGCCGTTCTGCAGGCTCGCCGCGATCTGGGTCGCATCGAGCTCCTTGCTGAGGGCGAACTGACGACGGTAGGTGGTGGAGCGAACATCCGCATACAGGGCCGTCATCTGGTCCTGCGGAGCGATGCCGATCACGCCTTCGAGCACGAGCATGTTGTTGCCATCGAGCCGCACCTCCAGCCGGTCCCGCGTGACACCGGGCATGTCCGCGCGGAGCACGATGCTCTCGGCGGTTTCGCAGATGTCGACGGGCGGTCGGAGCACATTGTCGGTCGTAGCCGCAGGCGAGGCGCTCGCCGCCGCCGCGGGCGCTTTGCCACTCGCCTGGGCCGCCGCAGTCTGAGTCGCAGGATTCTGAGTCGCCATGGTCGTTTCTCCCCTCAATGGATCTCGATATGACGAGGACGGGCGGACTCGCGCCGCTTGACGCTGATCTCCACGATGCCGTCCCGGTACTTCGCGTCCACCTTTTCCGGATCGACATCCTCGGGCAGCGTCAGCACGCGGCGGAACTCACCGCCGAATCGCTCCTGCCGGTAGTACGTTGCCTTCTCCTCGACCGGCACCTCGCGCTTGCCCGCAATCGAAAGCACGTTCTGCTGCACCTGGATATCGAGCGACTTGGGATCCACCCCCGGGGCGAACACATACACCGTCACCTGCTCGTCCGTGCTTCCCACGTTGATGGCGGGGAACGTGCCCGGCGGGCGCGAACGGATGCCGGTGGCGCCGAAGCCCGACCTGCCCAGGAGGTCGTCGAACTCCTGCTCGAGCCGGCGCAGGTCGCCAAAGAGGGAACTGTCTGAGAGACCGAAATAGTTCAGCATGCTGCACCTCCTTCTCGCGCCCATATGGAATTCGGCGCGATGATTTCAAGGGGGATCTCTTGCGTACGAGGCAACCGTCGTCCGCAGCCCGGGCGTATCGACGCGTGTCGGAGACAGGGGTATGGCCGTTGCTGTCCGTCGCCCGCACGCGCGCAACCGGGAAGCTGAATCACGGCCGCGAGGCTCTTGCCGGTGAGTTACCACTATCGATTCAGCAAGTTTGGACGCGCACTGTTTCTTTTTTAGGATCATGCTTGTGACAAGACCCTCAACAGCGAAGTCTGAGACATGACAGCAAGGAGCTCGTTGCCGTGACTGTTCAACTCGCCATCGCGCGCCTCGCACGAAACGCACAACTCTCCTCGTCCGAGCAGAGCGCTTTGCTGGATGCGTGCACCAGCCCGAAACGATATGAAGCACGCCGCGAGCTGCTGCGCGAAGGCACGCGGGCGCCGGCGGCGTTTCTGCTCATCAGCGGTGTTGCCGCTCGATTCGTAGGCAACCCGGATGGGCGAGCTCAATGTGTGGGATACCTCCTTCGGGGAGATCTCTGTGGCAAGCGCACGTTCCTGTCGCTTCCGATGGATCATTCCGTGCGCACGCTCAGCACCGTCGACGCGGTTTCGATCACGCGCGATGCCTACGATCGACTCTCCGGCACGTTTCCCAACATCGCCCGCGCGTTTCAGCGCTTGTCGGCAGTAGAAGCCGCGGTTTCTCGTCAATGGCTCCTGAATGTGGGCCAGCGCAGCTCCCTGGCCGCCCTGGCGCACCTGTTCTGTGAGCTCTTCTCGCGACTGGAGGCTGCTGGCGAGACGGTGCAGAACACCTGTCGCCTGCCATTCACCCAGGCCGATCTCGCGGACGCGCTGGCCATCACGCCAGTCCACCTGAATCGAACACTCATGAAGCTGCGCAAATCCGGCCTCGCGGTGCTTCGTCACGGCCAGCTCAGCATCCTGGATGCTGAAGGGTTGAGAACGACGGCGCGGTTCGATCCGCTTTATCTCAGCGGCCCGGGTGCACAGTTGCCGCAGTTGACACTGACGGCGAGCCCCGGCGCGGAAGAGCGCCGTGCCATCTCGCTCCGTCGGGAGGATCCGCCGCGTCGACCCCTGATCGTGTGAAGGGGGATTTCAGGCCAGCACGAAGAGCAGCAGCGATCGGGCGGTCACCCCGTAAGAGGCGCCCACCTTGAAGCGCGGCTCGTCGTTCTTCTCCGGCGCGTTGGTGTCGATCAGCAAGCACCACTCGGTGCCGCCGGCCTGTCCCGGTAATGTGAATTGCACGAGATCGTGATGCGCGTTCAGCACCAGCAGCATCGCGGGCTCCTTGCCGCGCTGGGCCACCCCGGTGGGCCGCGCGCGCCCGTCGATCAGCATGCCGAAGCAGCGCATGCTCGGGTCTTTCCATTCTTCCGTGCGCATCTCGTTGCCGGATGCGCTGACCCACGTGAGATCCTTGATCTCGAGCTCCTTGTCCCACTCGCCGGTGAGAAACCGGTTGCGGCGAAGAATGGGGTACTTCTGCCTGAGCGCCGTCAGCTTCTGCGTGAAGCGCACCAGCGCCGCGCCCCGCTCGTCCCGTTCCCAATCGAGCCAGCTGATCTCGTTGTCCTGGCAGTAGGCATTGTTGTTGCCGTGCTGGGTGCGGCCGAACTCATCCCCTGCCAGCACCATGGGTGTGCCTTGGGATAGCAACAGCGTCGCGAGGAAATTGCGCCTCTGGCGCTCGCGCAATGCATTGATGCCGACATCCTCGGTGGGCCCTTCGGCCCCGCAATTCCACGAGTGATTGTTGCTGCTGCCGTCGCGATTGCCTTCGCCGTTCGCTTCGTTGTGCTTGTCGTCGTAGCTCACGAGATCGTTCAGCGTGAAGCCATCGTGCGCCGTGATGAAATTGACGCAGGCCCACGGCCGGCGGCCCAGGTGATTGAACAGGTCACCGGAGGCACAGAGTCGCGGCGCGAGTGCGCTGGCGCCCACCGCGCCTCTCCAGAAATCGCGCGTGTCGTCCCGGTAGCGATCGTTCCACTCGGCCCAGCCCGGCGGGAAGGCACCCACCTGATAACCGCCCGGGCCGCAATCCCACGGCTCGGCGATCAGCTTGACCGCGCGTAGCACCGGGTCCTGGTTGCAGGCCTTGAGAAAGCCGCTCTGGTTGTCGAACCCATCCGGCTCGCGCGCCAGGATCGTGCCGAGATCGAAGCGGAAGCCATCGACGTGCAGCTCGTTCACCCAGTAGCGCAGGCTATCCATGACCATTCCGATCACAGCCACATGGGACACGTTGAGCGTGTTCCCGGTCCCCGTGTCGTTGATGTAATAGCGCTTCTTGTCGGGCAGCAACCGGTAATACGTGCTGTTATCGAGACCCCTGAAAGACAGCGTCGGCCCGCGCTCGTTGCCTTCTGCCGTGTGGTTGTAAACCACGTCGAGAATGACTTCGAGGCCGGCGTCGTGGAAGCGCGCGACCATCTCCTTGAACTCGCGCAACGCCTGCTCCGGTTCCGACGCGTAACGCGGATCGGGTGAGAAGAAACCGATGGAGTTGTAACCCCAGTAGTTCGTGAGCCCGCGCTCGAGCAGATAGCTGTCGTTGATAAAGGTGTGGATCGGCAGCAGCTCGACGGTCGTGACGCCGAGAGACTTCACGTACTCGACAACTTCACGCGTGCCGAGCCCCTTGTACGTGCCGCGCAGCTTCTCGGGCACGGCGGGATGCCGCTTGGTGAAGCCGCGCACGTGCGCCTCGTATATGACGGTGCGATCCCAGGGCACACAGCGCGAGCGCGGCTGCCCCTTCCAGTCGAAGTCGGGATCGACGACGACGCACTTCGGAACGAAAGGGGCGCTGTCACGCTCATCGAACGTGAGATCGTCGCCTTCCGCGCCGAACGTGTAGCCGAAACACTCCGGCGCCCACTTCAGCTCGCCGATGTGCCCGCGCGCGTAGGGATCGAGCAGCAGCTTGTTCGGATTGAAGCGATGGCCGGATTGCGGCTCGTAAGGCCCATGCACGCGAAAACCATAGACCGAGCCCGGGTGCACGTCGTGGATGTAGCCGTGCCAGAAGCCATCGGTGTACTCGGGTAGCGTAAAGCGCTCCAACTCCTTCTCGCCGTGGGAGTCGAACACACACACTTCCACGCGCGTGGCGTGGGCGGAGAAGCACGTGAAATTCGTGCCCTCCCCGTCCCAGATCGCACCAGGCTTCTCGGGGGTTCCTTCCCGGACACGGCTTGCACTCACTGCGGTCATTCCTTGTGGGATGGATCATGACAACGGCGTAGCCGCTGCGGCGGTTCCGCCGAAAAGCGCCGATCAAGCCGGCGCCTGTCCCGCCCCGGAACTGCCGCACGCGCGAGGCGTTGCGACCTGTCGGCAACCCAACGCAAGTAATTTCGCCCATGCGCAACCCACCTTTACTCATGGAAAGCCCGGTGGTCGTGATCACGGGAGCCTCCAGCGGCATCGGCCGCGCCACGGCGCACGAGCTCGCCCGTCAGGGGGCGCGCCTCGTTCTGGCCGCACGCGACGCTGCCGCGCTGGACGAGGTAGCCCGCGAGTGTCGCGACCTCGGCGCAATCGCCTCGCCGCGCCCGAGTTGCGCGCCCGCCGGATGAAAAGGGCGTTCGACCGTGCGATCTCGCGCGCGCCGGATGTCGCCAGGGACGATGGCAACCTGTTCGCCGCCTCCCAACCGCACGCAATTGGCGGCGGGCATCGCCGGCCTGTTGCCAAGGCGCTGCTGGGTGCCGGTGCGGCGGGGGTGGTCGGGTTCGCGCTCTACTCGCTCGCGCGCCGATGATTGGAGCCGTGTAGCGCGCCGTCCACGACGCCGCCGGGCGCGCTCTCGCCCACGGGTGGCGCATCCACCGCCACGGAAACGATCGCAAGCCGCGAGGACAACTCCTGCGCAAACATGGCGAACACGCGAGCTCGTCTTGCGAGGAAGTCGCAATGGACGAATCCGAGGAGCAACGGCGCGAGTATCACGAGCAGGTTGCCCGAGACGATGGCGGCAGCGAAAAGTGTTGCGCCCAGGAGCAGATAGGGCCAGCCAAGCCGCGGCCCGAAGTACACCGGCTCGCCGCCGGCCCACCTCAGCACCAGCACTTCGTCAGGCGCGCCTTCAACGCCCTCTTCCGCGAGCACGTGCACGAACTGCCCGCCTTCGAGCGCATAGGCCTGAGGCTCAGGCGAAGCGGTGTACTGGCGTTCGCCAATGGAAAACAGGATGCCGGACGGGCTTCGCTCCACCACCGTCACGACACCTTCGACCAGATGAATGCTCATGGACGGAAGCCGCCTCTTCCGTTACGGACCGCGAAGGGTTGAGCATTTGTCGTACCCACCTCGCCGCCGGGCGGTGTCCGCGCCAGACCCGCTCGTGCCTCACGCCTCATCGAACAGGCCCAGCAGCACCTCCAGGCTCACCGGCTTCACGAGGTGCTCCTCGATTCCCGCCTCGCGCGTGCGCTCCCGGTCGCTTTCCTGTCCCCAGCCTGTCAGCGCGAGAATGCGGATCGCGGCGCCGCCCGGCTGCTCGCGGATGAGACGCGCGGCTGTCAGCCCATCCATCCCCGGCATTCCGAGGTCCATGAAAATGACGTCGGGCATGTGGCGCGCGGCCATCGCCACGGCCTCTTCGCCACCACCCGCGGTCTGTACCGAGTGACCGTGCAATCTCAGCACCTCGGCAAGAGACTCCGCCGCGTCGGTGTTGTCATCGACAACCAGCACGCGCTTGGCGAGCGCGGTGCGCCGGGCGGCGCTATCGGAGGTGATCCCGTCCTCCGGTGCGTCCTGCGCGAGCGGCAGGCGCACGAGGAACTCGCTGCCCTTGCCGGGCCCATCGCTGTGCGCCTCGATCGAACCTCCATGGAGCACCACGAGCTCCTTCGCGAGCGCCAGACCGATGCCGAGCCCGTCATTGGCGCGCCGGCATTCCACCTGCGCGAACATCTCAAACACCTGCGCCAGTCGCTCGCGGGGTATGCCGACCCCAGTATCGCGCACACGCACGAGCGCGTTGTCTCCACTGCGCTCCGCAGTCACCCAGACCTTCCCGCCTGGGGGAGTGAATTTGGCCGCATTGGAAAGCAGATTGGAGAACACCTGGCGCAGGCGATCCGGATCCGCCCGCACCATCATCGAGTCGGCGGACAAGGTGACCGACAGGCAATGACCGTGTGGCGCGAACAGCGACTCGCAGGATTCGAGCGCGAGGCCGATCACCTGGTTGATGGCCACGCGCTCGCGGCGCAGCTCGATCTTGCCGCGCGTGATGCGGCTGACATCGAGCAGATCGTCGACCAGCCGCACGAGGTGCTGCATCTGGCGCGCCATCATCTGGGCGGTGCGCTCGAGCGTCGCGTTCCGCGCGGCCACCATGCGCATCACTTCGATGCCGTTGCGGATGGGCGCCAGCGGATTCCTGAGCTCATGGGCGAGCGTGGCCAGAAACTCGTCCTTGCGGCGATCGGCCTGCAGCAGCGCGGCCGCGGAGGCCGCCAGGCGCCGCTCGTTGTCGCGCAACCTGCGATAGATCGCTCGCTTTTCCGTGATGTCCGAGAAGAGCACGGCGACGTGGCGCTGCGCCGGATCGTCCACGCGGAACGCGAACACATCGAACCACCGGCCGCCGGCCAGCGCATGCGCCTCGCGCTCGAAGCGGACCGCCTGTCCCGTGAGGGCCACCTCGGCGTAGCAATCGAACCACTGCTGCTCGTGATTGGGCGCGATCTCGCGCATGCAGCGGCCGATGGGGTGCACGATGCCGGTGAGCCGCCCGAACGCGGGGTTCACCTCGAGGAAGCGATAGTCCCGCCCGCGCCCCTGTGGCGTCACATCGACCTCGACCACGCAGAAGGCCTCGTCGAGCGCTTCGATGACGGTCTCGTAACGGCGCTCGCTGAATCCTTCAGCCTGGCGATGCAAGCACGGATCGTGAGCCGCGGCCATGTGCACATCCCGTCTCGAAGGGTGCCTCGAAAACGGTAACAGTCTTGCCGGAAGAGCAACCGCCATGCCCGACGGGCGGACTCGTTCTTGCTTGCCACCCCCCGACACGCGCATGGAGGTTCTCATGCAAACGACGATGAAGGCGGTGCGGATCGAGTCCTTCGGCGGGCCGGAGACGCTGGAGCTTCAGGAGGTGGAGCGACCGACCCCGCGCGACGATGAGGTGCTCGTCGAGGTGCGCGCCGCAAGCGTGAACCCGGTGGATTACAAGATCCGCTCGGGCAAGTACCCGCCGGTGAAGCAGGACAGCCTGCCGAAGGTGCTCGGGCGCGACATCGCGGGCATCATCGTGGGCCGGGGCGCGGCCGTCGCAACCTTCCTCGATGGCGATGAAGTCATCGCCATGCTCGGCCGCGGTCAGGGAGGTTACGCGGAGTACGTGGCGCTACCGGCGGACCTCTGCGTGCGCAAGCCGGAACGCCTCGATTACGCCGAAGCCGCCGCCGTGCCGCTCGCGGCGATGACGGCCTGGCAGGGATTGTTCGATCACGGTGGCCTCACTGCCGGGCAGCGTGTGCTCATCCACGGCGGCGCGGGCGGCGTCGGACATTTCGCGATTCAGCTCGCCAAGGCACAGGGCGCGTATGTGATCACCACCTGCTCGGCCGATGACATGGACTTCGTTCGCTCGCTCGGCGCCGATGAAGCGATCGACTACCACAAGGAGCGCTTCGAGGATCGGATCACCGAGGTCGATCTGGTTTTCGATCTCATCGGCGGCGACACGCAGGAGCGCTCGTGGGCCGTGCTGAAGGAAGGGGGCGCCATGGTCTCGACGCTCGCGAAGCCTTCCGAGCGGCAGGCGCAGATTCACCACGCGCGCGCGGCGACCAACTACATGGCGCAGCCGGACGCGGGCGAGCTCGGCGAGATCGCGCACCTCATCACGACGAACAAGGTGCACCCGTACGTGGAGGCGCGCATCCCGCTCGATCACGTGGCCGAGGCCCATCGCCAGGCCGAACACGGCCATCCGCGCGGCAAGATCGTGCTGGAGATCCGACCCGGCTCGGGATGAGGCGGGCGGGCCTGGAGAAGCATCCGCTGCTGCCGCCGCGACCTCGCGCGCGGTCACAGTCGCAGGAGGCCTCGCCTGCGGCAGGCCCTCGGTCGATGAATGGCGCGCGGGCCAACGTCGGTTGATCGCTCGCGGCGGCCCAAGTAGATTTCCGCCATGCTGAAGGCCCTTCGCAATTTCTTCGACCAGCACCTTGCCCCGCCTGCCGATGAACCGCCCGCCAACGCACAACGGCGCGCCCAGCGCGCCGCCGCGGTGCTGCTGGTGGAGGTCGCCCGCAGCGACCATGAGTTTTCCACTCCGGAGCGCGAAGCCGTGCTCGGCTCCGTGCAGCGCCGGTTCGGCCTGAGCGACGCCGAAGCGCAGGAGATGGTCACTCTCGCCGAAGCGGAGTCGCGCGAGGCTCACGATATCTTCCAGTTCACCTCGAAGATCGATGCGCTCTTCTCGCTGGAGCAGAAAGTGCGGCTCATCGAGGAGCTGTGGCGCGCGGCCTATGCCGACTCGGCGCTGCACGAGCGCGAGGAGCACCTGATCCGCCGGGTGGCGGACATGCTCCACTTGTCTCACTCGCAATTCATCGCCGCGAAGCTGCGCGTTCTCGGCGGGTAAACCCGCCTCGCCTGGCAAGCTGGCTCAACTGCCGCGGCCCGGCGGGCTACTGCGTCTTACGGCTTACCGCGCCCTACATACACGCGAGCGCCGCGGGTTGGCGCCCGCCGCCAGTGACCTGCGTCAGGCGCGCGGTGAACCGCCGATGCCATGCATGGATGTCATTCTCCGCAAGCGCGGCGAGCAACCTTTCCTGCCGCCGCCGGCGCTCGGCGAGCGGCATTTCCAGAGCGTGCCGAAGCGCCTGCCCGATGCCCCGCGTGTCATAGGGATTCACGATCAGCGCCTCGGTGAGCTCATGCGCGGCACCGGCGCGATCCGATAAGACGAGAACGCCCGGATCGGCCAGCGGCTGCGCCGCGATGAACTCCTTGGCCACGAGGTTCATCCCATCGCGCACGGGTGTCACGAGACAGCAACGCGCCAGACGCATGAAGCCCATCAGGGCATCGTGCGGAATGTTGCGGTTGAGATAGCGGATCGGCGTCCAGTCGACATCCGCGAAATGGCCGTTCGTCTGGCCCGAGCTCTGCTCGAGCGCCTTGCGGATGCGCGCATACGCCTTGACGTTCTGGCGGCCAAGCGAAGCCACCTGCAGGTACGTCACCTGCCCGTGATGTTGCGGGCAGGTTTGCAGGAAATGCCGGAATCCTTCGAACCGTTCGAGCAGCCCCTTGCTGTAGTCGAGCCGATCGATCCCGATGATCAGGCGCCGGCCCAGCAAGCCCTCCTCCATGCGGCGCACGCGCGCGGAGCGTACGGCGCGCGCAGCGGCTTGTGCGATCGCCGGCACATCCACGCCAATGGGAAACACGCCGGTGTGCGCCAGCCGCCCATCGAAGTGGATGGCGCCCGAGGCATCGATCTTCTCTACGCCCCACAGCGCGCCGACCGCTTCGAGAAAGGCGTGGCGGTCCACCTCGGTCTGGAATCCCACGAGGTCGTACTGACAAAGGCTCGAGAGCAGCGCTTCGGCGCGGGGCAACGCCCGCAGCACCTCGTACCCCGGAAAGGGAATGTGCAGGAAGAAGCCGAGCGGCGACGTCACACCCGCCGCGCGCAACTCGCCGCCGAGCGGGAACAGATGATAGTCGTGCACCCAGATGAGATCGTTCGGCTCGAGCAACGGCACGAGGTGGCGCGCGAAGAGGCCGTTGACGGAGCGATAGGCCTGGTATTCCTCTTCGTCGAAACGAAACGCGTCGAGCAGATAGTGGAACAGCGGCCAGAGCGTGCCGTTGGCGTAACCGCTGTAACAGCGCTCGTGCAGCGATTCAGGAATGGAAATCGTGGCGTACGAGATGCCGTCGCGCTGGGTCACATGGGCTTTCTCTTCCACGTGACCGGACTTCGTCGTCCTGCCGTTCCAGCCGAACCAAAGCCCGCCTCGCTCCTTCATCGCAGCGAGCAAGCCCACCGCGAGGCCGCCCGTGGGCACCGACCCATCAGGCAGCGCGACGCGATTGGACACATTGACGACCCGGTTCATGCGGCCGCATCCCAATCGCAGCTGAGGCGCGCAGCGGTGGTGATGATTGCCGCCATCGCCGCGGTATGCGGGAAGTTGCCCCACAGTCGCCCGGTGCGCGCATCGAAACGCTCCGACAGCAGTCCCAGGCCGTTTCGGCCGCGCAAGACTTTTTCGAAGGTTTCACGAGCCTCGTCGTAGCGTCCGACCGCCGCCTGGGCGCGCGCCCACCAGAGCGAGGACAGCGTGTAAAGCTGCTCGGGCTCTTCACCGCTGCCCGGCCGGGCGCGCATCAGAAAATCCCCGCTCCGCAGCTCTCGCCCGATGACCTCGAGCGTCGCGAGCCATCGCGGATCGCGACAGCTCACGAGCCCGAGCTCGGGCAGAAGCAGGAGGCTCGCGTCGATCTCATCCTCATCCATCACGGCCGAGAAACAGCCGCGGGATTCACGCCAGATGTGCGAGAGAATCTGCACTCGCAGGAAATCCGCACGCTTCTTCCAGAAGCCCGCGCGATCCGTCAGCGACAGACGCTGCGCGATGCGACTCAGACGATCGCAGGCTGCCCAGCACATTGCCGCGGAGTGCGTGTAGCGGCGAGGTTTTGCGCGCGACTCGAAGGGGCCCGCGTCGCGACGGTCGAACAGCGGGACCGCGCGCTCACCCAGCGCTTCCAGCCTCTCGAACAGAGACGCGTCCCCTGTACGCTCGAACCGCTCGTCATGGAACGCGCGCGAGCACGCGAGAATCACCGAGCCATATACATCGTGCTGGGATTGGCAGTGCGCCTGATTCCCGACACGGATGGGCCCCCACGTGGCGTCGCGCGCGAGATCTCTTTCCTGCAGATCCCGCTCGCCCGATAGGCCATATACGGATTGCAGCCGCGAAGCCCCTTCGCGCACGAGGAGATCTTCGAGAAATCGAATCTGCGATTCCGCAGTATCCACCGCGCCGAGCAGGCTCAGTGCGTGCACGAGGTGCGGAGCCTGCCTCAGCCAGCAATAGCGATAGTCCCAATTCTGGCTGCCATCCGGCGCCGCGGGGATCGAGGTGGTGGGCGCTGAGATCATCCCGCCCGTGTCTTCGAAACAGCACAACTGCAAGGTGATGGCCGCGCGGATGACCTCGGCCTGCCACTCATATGGAATGGCCAGGCGACGCACCCAGGTCGTCCAGTAGCGCTCCGTCGCCTCGAACATATCTGCGCCGAGCTGATGAATGGGCGCCGTGAGCGGCCCGTCTTCCGCCAGCACGAAGTGCATGCAGCGATCGACGATGAAAGCACGATCCTCTGCGAGATAGGAGACCGAGGCATCGGTGGTGACACGCACGCTTCGACCGCCATCGCTGAAACTCACGTGATGCATGCCGAGCTGCATGGCGTGCGGGTGCTCGCCGAAGTGCGATGCCGGGCGCAGAGTCACACGCACCACAGGACGCCCGGAGATCGGCTCGATCTTGCGTATCAGCATCGGCGGGCGATGCTCGCGGCCGTGTCGAATGAACTTCGGTGCCCACGTCGTCACGCGCAAGGCGTTGCCGCGATCGTCTCGAACGCACGCCTCGGCAATCGCGGTGTTGCGCCTGTAGTGGAACTCGCTGCTCGTCTGGCCAACGACGGAGATGGAGAATCGACCGCAAGAGGTTCCGCGGCCGAGCAGCTCGCAAAATACCGGATCGTCATCAGGCCGCGGCCAGCAGCACC
>JBDZVF010000665.1:0-2532 GCA_040255575.1 Pseudomonadota bacterium
GGCGGCACTATCCGGTGTGGGTGAACCGGCATCAGCAATCGAAGCCCGGGTCACCGGCATGGAACCACCGCCGCAGGCGCTAAGCATCACGGCAAACAGCATCACGAACGCTACCGTGCGTCCCAATCACCCCATCCCTTCCGCCCCGGCAGGCAGCCCTCCCCTGGCTAACCGCCGACAATCGCGCACCAGGGCCCCGCCCTGGATTGACCAGGCATTGCTCCAAGATCCAGGCTCCGGGATGTCGTGGCGAAAAGAAAAGGGCGTGGTCCGTACGAAGCAATCGGGAGGGAATCATACCTTTTCGTGGCGTGGTGTGCCGCGCTGTCACAATCTACACGAATTCACTACTACATATGGGGTTGACAAGGATTCATAGACACTATATATTGTGTTCACTGTCGGCTCGCTGGCTGGCGACGAGTTCGAGTGCCAGCGACGCAAGAGGGAACCCGGTGCGAAACCGGGGCTGCCCCGCAGCGGTGTGGAGAAACGACCGCCGTCATATGCACTGGCTCCCCCGAGAGCTGGGAAGCGACGGCCAGTAGGAAACCGGAGTCGCCTAAGCCGGTCCGTCTCCAAGCCCGAAGACCTACCGACGGTCCGCGCTTTAACGGCGCGGTCACGACCCGGACCTTCGCGGGAAGGTGGACGGGCTTATCGCCGGCTCCCTTGCCCGGCGGATGCTCCTCTAATTCTTTCCATCCGGTCTGAAGGTCGCTCGCGGGAGCGACGGTCGGCGTTGTCTGCAATTCTGTCACGGAGCCACGCTCCACGCGGCAGCGCGCCATCCTCCTCTCCCGCCGTTCGAAATCGTCAAAGATGAGGAGAAGAGGATGACAGCATCACCGCCAGTGCACAGCGGAATGGAGATCACACCTGGAAGTCCGGATTCCACCCGTTTCGCGGCTGGAGCCGGAGGGGTGATGAAACGAGATGGGCGGACCGTCGACTTCGACCGGTCGCGGATCAGCCTTGCGATTGAAATGGCCTTCCGGGCGGAGATTGGCTGTCCCTTCCCGGACCCGCTCAAGGCCGCCATAGCTGACCAGGTCGAATCGATCACCGTATCGGTCATCGACGGCCTGCCCGGACAGTCCGCGCCGGACATTACGGTCAGCGTCGAGACGATCCAGGATGAGGTCGAACGCCAACTGATGGCTGCCGGGGAGTTCGCGGTGGCACGCCGCTACATCCTCTACCGCGAAGCCCGCGCCCGGAGACGGGAAGAGCAGTCACTCCGGGTGCGCGATGGCGACGGCAACGAAATCCTCCTTAACCGGGCCCTACTCCGGACCTGGATCGATGAACTGTGCGAGGGACCTCAAGAGCGGAAATTCGCGAAAGTCATCTACGATGATGTCATTAGTAACGTCCCTTCAGGCGCGCCGCTCCGAGATATCGATCGCGCCATCATCTTCGCGGCGCGGGCACGAATCGAACAAGATCCGGCCTACTCGTTCGTCGCGGCTCGCGCACTCCTGAGGAGCCTCATTACGGAGGTGCTCGGTCGCCGCGTCACCCGTTTCGAAGTAAACGAACGGTACGCGGGAGCCTTCAGCGCCTTCATCCGGGAGGCGGTCGATCGCGACCTCCTCGATCCCGAGCTGAAGACATTCGATCTCGACCGGCTGGGCGCGGCCATCGATCCCGGACGCGACCATCAGTTCCAGTACCTTGGCCTCCAAACCCTCTACGACCGCTACCTGATTCACTTTAGGCAACGACGGTTGGAGCTACCCCAGATGTTCTGGATGCGCGTCGCGATGGGACTCGCGCTCCGTGAAACGAACCGCGAGGAACGCGCGATTGAGTTCTACAATCTCATCTCAACATTCCGCTTCTGCCCATCCACTCCCACGCTTTTCAACGCCGGCACCCGGCACCCGCAACTCTCCTCCTGCTATCTGACGACGGTTAGTGATGACCTTGCAAAGATCTTCAAGTCGGTCCGCGATAACGCACTCCTTTCAAAATGGAGTGGTGGGATCGGCAACGACTGGACCAACGTCCGGGCACTCGGGAGTCACATTAACGGCACCAATGGCCGGAGCCAGGGCATCATCCCATTTCTCAAAGTCGCGAACGACGCCGCGGTCGCCGTCAACCAGGGTGGAAAGCGCAAGGGCGCGGTCTGCGCCTATCTTGAGACCTGGCATCTCGATATCGAGGAGTTCCTGGATCTACGGAAGAACACTGGAGACGAACGGCGCCGGACCCATGACATGAACACCGCCCACTGGGTGCCCGACCTCTTCATGAAGCGGGTCCAGCAGGATGGCGAATGGACCCTCTTTAGCCCGGACGAAGTGCCGGACCTCCACGACTGCTACGGCCGCGTGTTTGAGCAGCGGTATGTCGCCTACGAGGCGTTGGCTGATCAGGGGGCGATCCCACTATTCAAAAGGGTCCGCGCGGTGGATCTCTGGCGCAAGATGCTGACGGTGCTGTTCGAAACCGGCCATCCCTGGATCACCTTTAAGGATCCCTCGAATATCCGGAGCGCCCAGGACCACGCCGGGGTCGTCCACA
>JBDZVF010000666.1:0-344 GCA_040255575.1 Pseudomonadota bacterium
CTTTATCTCCCGCTGCTATGAGCCGGGCGACTCCATTCATATCGCGGGCTTCAGTCGCGGCGCTTACACCGCCCGCGCGCTCGCCGGGATGATCGCCAAGGTCGGTTTGCTCGATACCCGGAAGTACGATGTCAACGACAACGACGAGGCCTATCGGCGCGGCTTCGAAGCGTGGGTCAAAGCCAAGAGCATGTCGTTCGAAGGCAAGGGCTTCCTGACGAATCTGCTCACCTCCGTCGCGATGTTGGCCGAAGGCGTGCTTCACCGTGTTTCGCTCGGGCCGTCGGACTTCATTCCGTTGGTGCGCATCAAGACGGTCGCCGTGTGGGATACGGTGGGCTCGC
>JBDZVF010000666.1:354-2526 GCA_040255575.1 Pseudomonadota bacterium
TTCTCCTTCGCCGATAACAGGCTGAGCGCAATGGTGGACAACGGCTTCCACGCCATGGCGCTCGATGAGGAACGGCGCGACTTTCCCGTGCAGCGCTGGGACGCGGACCCGCGAATCGAAGAGGTCTGGTTCATCGGCGCGCATTCGGATGTCGGCGGGGGTTACCCGGCTGCGGAATGCGGCCTCTCGGATATCGCTTTGAGCTGGATGATGCAGAAGCTGCAGTCGCAGGGCGTGTTGCTGGCGGAGCCGCTCGTGCATCAGCCGGGTCTCGGCCCGTGCAACCAGGCGTATCACACGCCCTGGACGAAACCGCCGTTCAACATCGATGCCGCTCGGCGCAAGCAACGCCCGGGCGACATCTTCGATCCCTCAGTCCGGGAACGGTGGGGGCGCGACGCGGACTATCAGAAGAGATGGCCCACTCTGTTCTGACCAAGGCGTTCTGGTAGAACCGATCACCGCGCGTTAGGGCTGCCAGCCCTCGCGGTCTGGTCGCCCTTCGTGGCGGACAACTCCTGGAAGATCTCCTTGAGATTCTGCGTGCGCTCGAGCGCATTGGGGTGGCGACTCTCCGGGCTCTTTACGATCTCGGTGAGCGTCCGTGCAGCTGCGACCAGTTGAGCTGACTTCCCGCCCGTCCCACTAGCAGCCGGCACTGACGCAGGCGCTGCCTGCACGCTAGTCGGTGTGCTGGCAGCCTTCTGCGCGTCGTAAGGCGGCAGGTCCTTCAGAAAGGCGGTAATGGTGTTCGCGAGTTCCTGGCGTTCGGGGAAAGCATCGCTCAACAGCCGCGCCGAGCAGGAGTCCGCCTGCAACTCCTGATCGATCTGGTGTCGCACGTAAATGTCCTTGCCAGCCTTTACGTTGCGCAATAGCGCATCCGGGTCCTTCTTTGCGTCCAGAATGGCCTTCTGCATCTCATCCTTTGCAGTGAACGAGTCGACGATCATCCCCTGCAGCTCCTTCGTCTCGTGCCGCTGGAGAACGTGCGCCACTTCATGGGCAAGCGCGAATCGCGCCTTCAGTTTCATCTTGGGGTCGAGCAAGCCCTGGTCGACATAGAGGAATCCGCCGGGCCGCGCCATGGCGTTACGGCTGGAGGCTTTGACAATGAACAGCTGGAAGCTGTACTCGTGCCGACCTTCAACTGGCGCGAGCACCTGCTTGAGCAGTTCATCCGCCACCGGGTACAGCTTCTTCCCCTGCTTGCTCTCGCGGTCCAGAAGATCTGGGAGCATCTGCTCGTGTGCGCGCTCGCCGTACCTCACTTCGGCACTCATGGGCAGCCAGTTCAGCTGCTTCGCTTCGTTTCGCGTGTCTTCCGTCAGGGCGTTCTTGTCGTCCTTGTCGGTTTTCTTGTTCTTGTCGCCATTGAGTTTGCGATCCAGGAACTTCTTCGCGGCATCGACTCCTCGCTTTGCCGAGCTGCCAATGAGCGTCGTGGTGTTATTCTTGATATCGAACGGCTGAACGACCTGCGCGCAATGTTTATCCGCGACCACCAGCGAAATCTTCGGTGGCGGCTGCGCCGGTGCGGCCGGTTGGGTGGTCGCGGCACCAGCGAGCGAAGCGAGAAGGGCGGAAGCGAGTGCGACAGCGGCATGGGTTGGCGTAAGCATCGTTGTTGCTCCCTCTACAGGGTCGCCTATTTGTTGCGCGCGACAAGCTGCGAGACGATGAGGTCACGCGCGGCGTAGTGGCCAGCGGCGTCCAGAATGGCGGCCTGGTAGATCATCGCGGCAGTCTCGTCCGGGAACGTCGCGCGCGCTTTGTCCAGGCGCGCACGGATCTCCTCGTCCTGCATGGCTTTGTCGAGATCGGCCCTGGCAGCCTGGACGTCGAGCGGTTTCTCCTCTTCGAGACGCCGGCCACCCGTGCGCTTGCGGTTGGTGAGGTGATCGATCACGGTGGCGAGGGAGCCGCAGTCCTCCTTGACGGGCTCTTCTGAGCTCACGAGAAGTTGGATACTCCCCCAGATGTTCGCCAGCACGCTCTTCTCCGCCTGGCCGAGCTGCTTGCTCAATCCAACGCACTCAGCGCTGCACACCGCAGGCAGGAGCAGAGAGATCAGTGTTACGAGTAACCCGATGCGACACTTCACAACAGCAAGCTCCTAACAGGCCGTTGAAAAACGCCGCTGCTGGTAGATCTCATGGTTAGGCGACGATT
>JBDZVF010000667.1:0-2522 GCA_040255575.1 Pseudomonadota bacterium
CGGATCCGCGATGATGTCGCGTTCTTCCAAGCCGTACAAGCCGTTCTGGCCAAACGCGCTCCCGGAGATGCTCGGCCGGAGGAAGATCTGGATCATGCCGTGCGGCAGATCATCTCGCGCGCGGTCAACCCGGAAGGCGTGGTGGACATCTTCGCCGCTGCGGGACTTGAGAAGCCTGACATCTCGATCCTGTCGGACGAGTTTCTGGCCGAGGTCCGAGGCATGCCGCAGCGCAACCTAGCGGTCGAACTGCTGCAGAAACTTCTGAAAGGGGAGATCAAGACCAGGGGCCGGAAGAACGTCGTGCAAGCGCGCTCATTCGCGGAAATGCTGGAACAGACCCTGCGCCGCTACCAAAATCGTGCCATCGAGGCGGCGCAAGTCATCGAGGAACTAATCGCGCTGGCGCGTGACATGCGCCAAGCCGCAGCTCGGGGGGAAGAGCTCGGCCTCAGCGAGGACGAGATGGCGTTCTACGACGCGCTAGAGACCAACGACAGCGCGGTACAGGTGCTCGGTGATGAGACGCTTCGTGGCATCGCGCGGGAACTGGTGGAGACAGTCCGTAAGAACGTCACCATAGATTGGACAATGCGTGAGAATGTGCGTGCGCAATTGCGAGTTCTGGTGAAGAGGATTCTCCGGAAGTACGGATATCCGCCGGACAAGCAGGAGAAAGCGACGCAGACGGTACTTGAGCAGGCGGCACTGCTTTCCTCTGGCTGGGCTAATTGAATCCGTGCATCGAGAAAAGGGTATCTATGTTTAGCGTGAATCAAAATTCGGTTTCTACCTTCGCCGGGGGGCTTTGATTGACTATTCAGCGCATTCAGAGCGAGGACTGCTCAGTCGCCAGCCTCTTGCAATCATTCTACGCGGTGCCGGATTATCAGCGTGAATACGTCTGGGACACGGACGAGGTCGAACAACTTCTGAAGGATGTTCGTGAAGAGATGGGCGACGGCGAAGCTCAGGATGCGCCCGAGTACTTCATTGGCAGTATCGTTGTCTGTCCTGGTCGAGATGGTGTGCTCGATCTCATCGACGGGCAGCAGCGCATGACGACCCTCTACATTATGCTATGCGCCATCCGGGATCGCCTGGAAGAGCTCCGTGCACCTGCTTCGTCCGTACTAAATTCCCAGATCGCAGATGCTGCCGTGGACGTATCGGGCGAGGAACGGCTGCGATATCGGCTGGATTTGCAGTATGAGGACAGCGGCGACGCGCTAACATCCCTTGCCGACGGTAAGGCCATAGAAACGCCATCGACGCAATCGATGCGCAACATGCAAAATGCGCACCACGTCGCACTCCGCTTCCTGCACTCGGAATTCGGTGAGGACGTCAAGGCCGTCCGCAAGTTCTACGGTTATCTCACAAACAAGGTGAAACTGATCCGCATTCAGACCGAAGATGTAGCCAAGGCACTGAAGATATTCGAGACGATCAATGACCGTGGCGTCGGCCTGAACTCCATGGACCTGTTAAAGAACCTGCTCTTCATGAAAACACCCAAGGGGCAATTTGACCGGCTCAAGCACACATGGAAGGAGCTGCAGGACACGATTTTCCGCATGGGTGAAAAGCCCTTGCGCTTTCTGCGTTACTTCATTTTCAGCCGCTACGATGTTGAACTCCTGCGTGAGGACGAGATCTACGGATGGCTCTCAAAGAACGACGCTATAGTCGGATATGGGCGCGATCCCATCGGCTTCGCCAAGGAACTTGTTTCGGCGGCTAGGGCCTACGAGTGCTTCCGTGCTGGCAAGAATGAAAAGGGTGAGCGGAATCGATTCCTCGACAACATCCGGTTTCTCGGTGGCAAAGCCGCGCGTCAGCATTTGATCCTATTGCTTGCGGGTCGTCATCTCGGCCCCGCGCTTTTCGATCGCCTGACCGCCGAGGTAGAAAATTTGTTCTTCTGCTACGTGATTACCCGAGAACCGACGCGAGACTTTGAGCGGGATTTCGCGAAGTGGGCGACTGAGCTTAGGCAGATCACATCCGAAGAAGACCTCGACGTTTTCATCGTTGCGCGCTTTGACAGAGCGAAGGCCGACCTGGTCAGTAGGTTCGATGATGCAATGGGACGCCTTGCGCTCAGCAGCCTGCAACTCTACCGGTTCCGGTATGTCCTGGCAAAACTGACGCAGCAGGTGGACCTGCGAGCCTACGGGGATACCGAGGGAACGATGTGGCTCGGAAACTATGTCAGCGGCGGGTACGAGGTCGAACACATCTTTCCACAGACACCAAGCGTAGAGGCTGCTGCGGAGTTCGGCGAGGTAAGCGATCCCGAAGTCGTCCAGAGGCTAGGCAATTTGGTTCTGGTTGAAAAGTCCATCAACACGTCACTTGGCAATCGGCCATACAGCGAAAAAAGGCCAGTCTACCAGCAGTCTAAATTATTGCTCACGCGGGCGTTGAGCGAACGGCCGCAGGTTGGTGCAAATACGCGAATCGACAGAGCCGTAGCCTCGATTGAACCTTATACCGAATGGAACGAGACATCATTGCAT
>JBDZVF010000668.1:0-2502 GCA_040255575.1 Pseudomonadota bacterium
GCTGCTCGACCTCGCCAAGGGCGAGCTGGTCGGCTTCCCCACGCTGCACGAGGAGATGATCGAGCTCGTGCGCGAGGACGCCGAAGCGCTTTCGTGCTCGCGCGAAGTGGCGCACGCGAGAACCATCCTCCAGCGCGGCACGAGCGCGCACCGCCAGCTCGTGGTGTACGACCAGGCGCGCCAGCGCGGCGCGAGCGATCGCGAGGCGCTGAAGGCGGTCGCCGGGTTCCTGGTGAGCGAAACCGCCGCGGGCACCGGTTAGGCGCGGCATCAATCCACCCTCCGGACCGGGCGGCAGCTGCCCGGGGCAGAATCCGTTGACTGGCGGTCGCTGATCCGTACACTCCCGCCCCGTCATTGGGGAGTAGCCGCCCCGGCTCCTGGATCCTTTCAGGCGCACGGGGGCCTGCATCAACAGACTTGGCCGGCCGCATGGCGGCGCCATGGTGCAGGCAGCTCCAGGATTGGCGAGACCTTTGACCACACCCTCCCGGCTTCAAGGGCCGCGGGAAGGCGTGGTCATTGCGTCGCATGTCGGCCCTGGAGTGTCTGGATGGAAGCGTTCCTCGTTTCAACGGGTGTGGTGGCGCTCGCCGAGATCGGCGACAAGACCCAGCTCCTCGCCCTGGTTCTCGCCGCCCGCTATCGCAAGCCCGTGCCGATCGTGCTCGGGATCCTCCTCGCCACATTGCTCAATCACGCGCTCGCCGGCACCGTCGGTGCCGTGATCGCACGCCTCGTCGATCCGCAGGTGATGCGCTGGATTCTCGCGCTGTCGTTCCTGGCGATGGCCGTGTGGATGCTCATCCCGGACAAGCTCGATGACGAGCAGCAGGCGAAGCCGCCGCGCTTCGGCGTGTTTGCCGCCACGGTGTTCGCGTTCTTCCTGCTGGAGATGGGCGACAAGACACAGATCGCGACCATCGCGCTCGCTGCGAAATATCCGGAGCTCGCGGCCGTTGTCGCCGGCACCACGTTCGGGATGATGGTCGCCAACGTACCCGCGGTGCTGCTCGGCGAAGTCGCCGCAACGAAGCTGCCCTTGCGAGTCGTTCGCACCGTGTGCGCCGCTGTGTTCGCGGTGATCGGCGCACTGGTGCTGCTCGATGGTGCGCTCCGTTTCACCTAGCGGGCTTCCAGGAAATCCCGGCGTACACCGCGCGACCGTCGCCCGGCAGGAACTGCGCGGCGTCGAGCCCGCGCGCGTCCGCGATCACACCGGTCGTGGCCGCATAGGTTCGGTCGGCAAGATTGCGTCCCTCGAGGAACCATGAGAAGCCGACGTCCGTGTTCCTGCCGACTTTCAGCCCGAAGAGGGCATAGGGATCGGCGAACAGGGTGTGTGCCATGTCCACCGCATACCTGCGCGGGGACCATTCCGCATTGAGCGTCACGAAATAGCCGCGCGCCGGTGCCCAGGTGAGCTCGCCACGATAGAAGTGCTCGGGAACCCCAGGGAGCGCGTTGTCGCCATAGCTTGCGTTGTTGTCGAAGCGGAACCGGCTCCACAGATACGACGACCGCCACATCACGGACTTCGTGAGCGCGATCTGCGCGCCGGCTTCGAGCCCATCGTGCCGGGTGCGCGGGGCGTTGACGGTGCCGAGCGGCTGGCCGCCGGGTCCGTTCAGCCCGAGCAGCTCGTCGCGCACGCGAGCGGAGTAGGCGGAAACGTCCCATTCCACGATCGCGAGTGACCCGCGACTGCCCACCTCGACGGTGCGCGCGTGCTGCGCGTCCAGGAGGTCGACGCCTGCGCCGCCTGTGAGCTCGCCGAAAGAGGGTGGCTCGAAGCTGTCCGAGACGTTGCCATACACCGTCCAGCTGGGAGCGGCCTGCCAGAGGAAGCCGAGCTTCGGCGACACGCGCGTGTAGCTCGCATCGAGGCTCTGATCGCCGTTCGACAGGAAATGATCGAGGTAGCGGCGCTTCGAGTCGGTCCACTGCAGGCCGGCCACGAGAGTCCATCGCTCGCTGACGGTGAGCTCGTCCTGAGCGTACGCGGTGAGGTTGCGTGAGCGCTGGTCGCTTGCTGCGGTGGGCGCCCCTTTTTCGCCGGCGACGTTGACGAAGCGGTTGTCGCTCACGTCGTTCCACGAGGGCGAGGCGCCGAGCACCAACCGGTTTGCGAGCCCGCCGAGTGAGCGCTCGGTGACATAACGAATGCCCGCGTTGTAATCGTTCGAGCGCTGCTGAAGCACCTGGAAGATCGGGTGGAACAGATCTTTGTAGCTGTACCCCGCGGTGAGCTCGAGAGTGCTGTCTGTGCTGAGATCGATGACGGTGCGATTCGCGAGGCGATACAGCTCGTAGTTGCGCTTCTGCCGGCCGGCAAGGTTCGCGGCGTTGGCCTGTTCGGCATCCGCGTTCAGCTGCGCCTTGGTGATGGAGCCGGGCAACTGCGAGTACGAGTTGAGGGCCGAGACGAAGAAACGTGTTTCGGCGGAATCGCTGAGCCTGAAGCCCACGTTGGCGAAGAGCCGCTCGTTTTCCTGATGGGAC
>JBDZVF010000141.1:0-13393 GCA_040255575.1 Pseudomonadota bacterium
TGTGCAACTTGCGGCCGAAAAAAGTAGCGATTGTCGGGCACTGGCGGCAGTAGCTCGATCGTCATGGCCGTTGGAAACGACCCATGGGCGAACGCCGCTATGACTTTCTTCTTAACTCGCTCCACGGCAAGCGCCATCGTACTCGCACTCGGCAACGCGATACGCAGGATGACCGCATTGGCGAGATAGCCAATCAGATTCTGGAACTCCGGTTTCCGTCGATTGGCGATCATCGTCTGGATCAGAAACTCGTTGCTGTCACTACTGCGCTGTATCGTCATCGACAGGATCGCGGTGAGGAGACAGTACAGGCTGCAGTTGTAGTTGCGCGCCACTTCCTTAATGCGCTTGGTCTCCTGTAGGGTCCAAGTCACTTTGACGACCGTACTCGCGTGGTTGAAGAAGGGGCGGGGCCTCTCACCCGCCTCATTCCAGGCCAGCGGCGGCGGGAGCGCGGTGAACTCGGCTCGCCAGTGATCGGTAAGAGTTGCCAGTACACGGCCCGAGAGATTCTGGCGTTCCCAGGCTGCATACTCGCGCAGCTGGACCATGTCGGGAAGATCGGGCGGTCGCTTGCTGACCATCGAGTCATAGATGCGCAGGAAGTCCTGCCAGAACAGGCCCATCGCCCACCCGTCCACGATGATGTGATCGATCACCAGACCTAGGACATGCCTGTGCGGCTCCAACTGAAGGGCGAACAGGCGAAACAGGACGTCCTTCTGAAGGTCGAACGGAACAGTGCCCAGCCGCTGCACCGTCGATCTGAGCGACGTCTCCTGTTCCGATGCCGGCAGGCCCGTCAGATCGATGAACGTGACGTCGACGTCTATCTCGTCACTTATCGCTTGATACCACACTCCGTCGACCTTCGAAAATCTCGTGCGGAGAGACTCATGTCTGCGTGCGGTGGCATCGGCAGCGGCCTTGAACGCGTCCTTGTCGAGCGCCCCCTTCATCTCGAGAGTCGAGGCGACAGGCGGCAGAATCCCTGGATTGCGGTCGACCCACTGGCAGCGCATCGCTTGATTGAATGTCGTCTGGAACAGCCGCTGCCCGGGCGGAACTTTCTCGGCGCTCGCCGGCATCTGATTCGTTTCGCTCATACCTAAGCATTCTCCTGACGACGTCGCGGACGAATCTAACGCGGTTCCTCCATGGATTGACATCCTATCCCCACGAGGGCATAAGAACGGCCGCCGTGTCGAAACGATCGTGCGCTCTCGCGAGCGTCTGACGCAGAAAAATAGCGAGCAAAGCAAAGGATGGCGGTGCATTAGTGCTCCAGGGAAATCACACGCAATTTGCACGCCAATTCGGTTTCGACTATTTCGCGCGCGTGGATCCGTCGGCGACTGCCGTGGTGGATTCGAACGGCCGCGAATGGTCCCGCGGCAGCATCCGCGATCTCGCGGAAGCAATAGCGCAGTCGATTCGCGGCAGCGGTGTGCAGGAGGGCGACTGTGTCGCCATCATTCTGCAAAATCGCGCCGAGTACCTGGCCGTTTATTTCGGCGGGCTCTGGGCCGGCGTCCAGGTCGTGCCCATCAACTGGCATCTCAGCAGCAGTGAGGTTGAGTTCATCCTCGAGGATTCGGGAGCACGTGCGGTATTCGTCGATAGCCGTGTAGAACATCGAATTCATGACGTCATTCGGTCTCGGCGATCTCAGCTGAGGGCGGCCGTATCGCTCGGCGCAGTGTCGGATCACGTCGAGCTGGCGGACTTTGTGGCCAGCCACAGGGACACCCCTTTCGCGGCGACCAAGCTGGGACGCCCGATGGCGTATACCTCGGCAACTACAGGAGTTCCGAAGGGTGTGCGTCTACCGGAGGCGAACTCGGAAGCCGCCCTGGAACGAGCCGTGAGGTGGAACTTGTCTCTGGGCGTGGATCTTGGCCCCGAAGATGCGCACCTGTGCTGCTCGATGCTCTATCACACCGCGCCAATGAACGGCACCGTTACTGCATTACATATGGGGCATCGCGTCGTCGTCATGGATAAGTGGGCGCCCGAAGCGATCCTCGAGGCAATACAGAAGCATCGCATCACCTCCGTATTCATGGTTCCGTCGATGTTCGTCGCGCTGCTGAAACTTCCGAGCGCGGTGAGGAGTCGCTATGACTTGTCGTCGTTGCGATACGTGCTCCATGGCGGCGCGCCGTGTGCAATTGCCGTCAAAGAAGCGATGCTCGATTGGCTCGGCCCAATCATTTGGGAGTCATACGGTGCCACGGAGGTGCAGGGCACGGCGGTGAGCTCGAGGGATTGGTTGCGGCACCCTGGGACGGTTGGTAAGCCGATGCTGGAGTCTCGTGTGAAGATACTCGGCGAGGACGGCAGAGAGCTGGGTCGAAACAAGGTGGGAAGAGTCTTCATGACTCCGTACTCCGGCGACCGATTCGAGTATCACCGGGACCCCGAGAAGACGCTGCTCAGCTACGACGGTGATTACATTTTTGCGGGCGACATTGGCTATCTCAACGACGAAGGCTATCTCTTCCTGTCCGGCAGAGAGAGCGAGCTCATCTTGTCTTCAGGCATGAATATCTATCCGAGGGAGATAGAAGACGTGCTGATCCAGCATCCGGCTGTCACGGATTGTGCAGTCATCGGCGTGCCGCACCCGTTGTGCGGGCAAGTGCCAAAAGCGTTTGTAGTGCTGTCGTCGGATGCAGCACCGGAGACAGAATTGCGTGCGAGTCTCCTGCAGTTACTGGCGAAGTTCTTGTCGGCAAGCAAAATGCCCAAGTATTTCGAATTCGTTCGTCAGATCCCTCGCGATCCGAACGGAAAGCTGTTCCGACGCAAGCTGATCCCACAACCGGTGAGCCTGTGACGAACACCAACGATGCATCGATCGAGAAGCTGGTTGTGGAGACGATCGCTATCGTGAAAGATCTCGAGCCGCAGCAAGTCGCATTGGATTGCGAGCTGGCGTCGCTCGGCCTGGACTCGTTGGGTCTGTTTACGGTGATCGGCCACATCGAGGCGGCGCTCGGCGTCGAGTTCGAAGTCGATGAAATGATGACCGCGCTGGCGGCCAATACAGTCGCCGAGATGGCCAAAACTTGTGCGGCCACCGCCGCCGCGAGGCGACGTGCTGAGGAAGAACGAGCATAGGTTCGAGCGGCTCGACGAGGAGACACTACGTGCAGGCACTCATCCCACTTGCCCACCAAATCGCGGAAAAGTTGAAGGACAGGGGGCAAACCATTTCCATCGCCGAATCGTCCAGCGGAGGATTGATCTCGGCAGCGTTGCTGGCGGTGCCCAGAGCGTCGAAGTACTTCATCGGCGGCGGTGTGGAGTACACGCGCGCAGCCAAGGAGCGCCACATTGGCGTCGACGCAAGCGACTTTGAGGAGGCCAGAAATATGACGGAGACGCACGCTGTGATCATGGCGCGGCGTGCACGGGAGGCGCTTGGCACGACTTGGGGTGTTGGCGAATGTGGCGCTGCCGGCCCAGACGGCAATGGCTATGGTGATCCACCGGGGCACTCCTGTGTTGCCGTGAGCGGGCCGGTGCAACTCGTGGTGACGGTAGCGACACGCCGTATCGACCGGGCCACCAATATGGAAGCGTTCGCCGGCGCTGCGTTGGAGTTGTTGCTGGCCGCACTAACGCGCCAGCCGGCGTGACGTGCGAGGTTTGGTTTGGCGCAGCGTGACGACGTCCTCTATCACATCATATGTGGAGCTTCGGCGGCCGCGCGCGCGGACGCGTTCGCGGAGAGGGCCAAGCGGGCCGGCTGGGACGTCTGTGTCGTGGCCACTCCGATGGCGACGAGGTTTGTGGACCTCGGGCGGCTTGCAGTGCTGACAGGGCGGCCGGTGCGATACGACTTCAAGAATCCGGGCGAAGAGGATGTGTTCCCGCCGCCCAACGCGATCGCGGTCGCGCCGGCGACGTTCAACACGATCAACAAATGGGCCGCCGGAATTTCGGACACGCTGGCATTGGCGCTGCTCTGCGAGCACTTGACGTCGCGTGTACCAATTGTGATTGCACCTAAAGTCAACGCATCGCTTACCGCACATCCACAGTACCCACGAAGTGTTGCCGAACTCCGGTCTTGTGGCGTGCAAGTACTCGACCCGGGCACCTACGCGTCCACCAACGCGGCGGGGCCGACACAGTTGTGGGATCGCGTCCTTGAAGCATTGCCAACGCTGCGCGCCAAGTGTCATGCCTGAGCATTGCCGGATCTGTGAACAAGTCGCTCGGTTCAGTCCGCCTGTGACGGTCCTGGACACGCCCAGCGCGTCCGCTGTAGTGGCCTGGAAGGGGCGCGTTCGGGGCTCTGTGATAATCGTGGTTCATCGCCACGTCACCTCGTTTCGGGATCTCAACGATGTCGAACTGAGCGAGGTTGCCAGACTCATTCACCACGTAACGCCGAGGATGCTTCAGGCCTACCGCGCAGATGGCCTGGGCGTGGCATGGGCGACAGGCGCTCTTGCAGGACAGGTCGATCCGCATTTCCTTGTGGAGATCATTCCGAGATTCGCCAACGTTCCCTTCGCGTATGGGGATACGGTTGCTCAGGAGGTATGGTCCGACGACGAACGTCGAAGCATCGCTCTTCAACTCAGAAGTTGCGAAGTGATCCCATGAGAGTTTTCGCCGGCTTCAATTGTGAGACGATAGGCTCCGTTGACGATGATCATCAATTTTCTCGGATTGGCGTGGCGTTCGGGCCCGGAGAGATTTTCATATCCGGGCCTGCGAGCGAGGTGGTCGATGCCGAGCTCGTTCGGTGGTTGGAGGGCAGGGGCGTGCCGGAGCAATCCCTCGTTGCCGTCGGATGGAGTGTTGCCGGGTGCCGGCTGTCATGCCTCCGACGGAAATTGCCAGCCTTTAGTTCGCGGTATTTGAGCAATGGCACAGTAGCACTGGACGCTGTTTGCTACGCGCTGGCTGACAACAAGACCTACGGAGACTCTCCGACGTCCTTTGAACAATGGGAAGCCATGGCGAAAAGAGCCGCCGAGCTCTACGCGAAGATCGGCTATGAAATGGACCCCGCTCCAGATGACGCAGGATATCTTGCTCTGACATCGTTGCTCGCATGGCGATGGCTGTGCGCCATCGTTGCCGACCCACAACCTGCGACTTGGTCGGGCACGTGACCTCGGTTAGTGCGCGATTCGAAAATACACCAGCGAGAGGGATGCGGCGTGGAGTAGGCGCGCTGGTCGCGAGAAACGATCGGCGACAAGACAAAGTCGCTGACGAAGGGAAGCCGGCATTTGCGCAGTGACAATGCATCAGTCTACCGTGATGCGACTCGCACTTGCGAACGGCCTGGATGAATCCCACGCGCCAAAACCAGAAACGTGCACAAGATCAGCGGCGCTTTCAGCATTCCTGAAACTGTATTGGGCCATAATCTCGGCTGCGAGAAAACGCTCCGGCTTGAACTTGTCGGCGAGCATGGAGATGATTCCCCGTTCACGATT
Source organism: Pseudomonadota bacterium (assembly GCA_040255575.1). Classification (GTDB taxonomy): domain Bacteria; phylum Pseudomonadota; class Gammaproteobacteria; order Steroidobacterales; family Steroidobacteraceae; genus JADGHX01. The sequence goes on from JBDZVF010000141.1 coordinate 5,466, forward strand.
GATGCCGTGGAGTCTGAAAACGACATACGTATTCGACGGCGAGGCGTTGAAGCTCGTGGCGCGGTTCGCTGATGCCACTGTGGAGTTCGACACGACTAGCTCTGCTGGTGGGAAGTGGTTGTAGCCGCGACGTCGTTCATCCCCTGAGCATTGCGCGGGTCTCTTCCAAGTGCTTGCGCCGCGCAACCTGCTGGCGCAGCCCCTCGAGGGCGGCCCGGTGGATCGCCGCGGCCCGTTCGGGCACAGGTTCCAGGTGTTCTGGATCACCGAAAGATGTCGCTTCCGGTGGTGAGCATCGCGCGCGGAGCCGCGGAGCGCCGGCCGCGTTCGCTCACGCGGTCGCTGCTGTGAGCATTGACCGCCGGGCAAACGTGCGTAAGTAACTGATTACTTAGTCGGGATGAAAGGATTCGAGCCTGCGACCTTTTGATCCGAACGTACGCATCGCCGTCGACGCGGCGGCATGTGTAGTACCGACCGACCTCGCGAAGGCCGCCGCGGAGCCTGCGCGATGCTCGCGATGGATCGCAGGCATCGCGAATACTTGTTCACGCAGCGCTGCGCATCTGAGCTCCCAGATCGGGTACGACGAACTCGCGCGTTCGGCAGAAGTCGCCCCACTCCCGCATGATGAACGCGCGTTTCAGCAGTAGTTCGCCGCGCTGGTAGGCCGCTTCCGCTTTGTCCTTCAGCTTGTGAGCGATCGCGTGCTCAACGATCTCTCGTTCGAAAAAGCGGACCTCGGAAGCCCAGTCCCGAAATGTGGAGCGAAAGCCATGCTGGGTCGCAACCCGACCCTCTTTCGGATCCGTGAACCCCGGACCGCCTTTCCGGACATTCGCCTCGTGCATCCCGTCGATCATCGCGCCTAGAGCGGCGTTGCTGAGCCGTCCGCCCTTGGGCGCCGCGAAGATCAGGTCGTTGTCTTCGCCAGGAGGCAGGCTGTTGAACAGGGCCATTGCTTCGTCGCTCAGCGGAACAACGTGCTCGATCTCGCGCTTCATGCGTTCGGCAGGCACGGTCCAGCGCTTGAGTTGCAGATCGACTTCCCGTCGCCGGGCGCCGGCAATCTCCTGAAACCGCGCGGCAGTCAGGATTCCCCATTCCAGCGCACGGGCCGAAACGCCCTCGCGCAAGCACAGGTCCGCCATGAAAACGCCGAGCCGGGTATAGGGCAGGGCGGCGTGGTGGCGCTCCTTGCGCTTCTTCAATTTCGTAGGTGACGGCAGCTCGTGTTCGAGGTTCTGCTCCCAGCGGGCCGGGTTGCTGCCACTACGGAAGCCCTTGTAGATCGCCCAGTCGAATATCGACTCCATGCGTCCACGGACTCGGGTCGCCGTCTCTGTCTTCGATTGCCAGATAGGCCGCAAGACCTCGAGGATCTGGGCGTTGTTGATCCCGGCGACCTCCAGTCTGCCGATCATCGGGAAGGCGTAGTGCTCGAGGGTCGAGGACCATTGAGCCGCGTGTTTGCGGGACTTCCAGCCGGGCGATTGGGCGTCGATGTATTGGCGGGCGCACTGCTGGAAGGTCTGGGCCTGAATGCGCGGGGTCGGCGACTCCGTTCCCGGCGGGCTATCCCGTGACACCGCCAAGGTCGAGTGGGCTGCCACGGCAAAGGGCCAGCGCGGTGCTGACGTCATGCGCAGGGCCCTCCGGTGATCCAGGGCCTTCTCTCGAGCCTCGGCGAGACCGATTTCTGGAAAGGCGCCCAGTCCCAGATCTCTCCGACGACCGCTGTCCACCACTCTCAGGATCCAGGACCGCGCCTCCCCGGCAACCTTCAGGTGCAAACCAGGGACTCCACCGACGGCATGCCGGCCGTCTTCCCGGATTGCCGCCACTGCCTTCATCGTCATCTCTCGTGCTTTCTTGGGCACCGCAGTTCTCCCGAACTATCCGGATTGCCCTGCATCCAACCGCGCGTGCGTATAGTCATGCCATTAGCAATGGGAAACGCGGGCCGCCGGATTGTCAGAGCCATCCGTTCTACCGTACCGGCCCACAACAAACGTCAGCTTTCAGCAGAACTCCACAGCCTTCGGTGGAACCTAAACTGGCCGATTTTTGCGATGGAATCAGGTACTTCGAACCAGGCGCCAGCTCTCAGTGGACGTCAGAGGACGTCAGTAGACGGGACTTCGAGTCGCTCACTCTCCGCCAGTTCTTTGTCCGTTGCCTCCAACACTCAGTCAGGCTGCGGCACCGCCCCTTCTCTGGCGCCAGCCTAGTGCCAGCTCTCGGGGTTCCCATGGGACGCGCGAAGGCTGGACGGGCCTCCTCACGAATCAGTTGGTGCACTCGAAGACGCTCATGGCTGCGCCGATGGCCGTTCGCGCAGTCTTGCGATCGAGTGTTTGATCGGGCTATCGCCCCGGTACTGACCAGACGGTCGCCGGTTTTGAGACCCAGCATCCAAGCGTTCCGGCGCCCCGCGTCGGAATGGATTAATTGCGTTAGTTGACCCCTCAGATCAACTAAAACGATTTTTTCATTCACATTCCCAACCGGACGCGGCGGCATCAATCGCTCGCCGCGCCCTCGGGTCACGCCGCTATTTCACCGGCCCGACGGTCTTCGCATCAATTTTGTCGTAGTCCTCGTGCGATCCGAAAAACAGGATCATCAACACGACATTGCGGCCTTGAAGCAGTGCCGTTCTTTGGCATTCCGCGGGTGGTGTTGCACCCACTGGAGACGGTGTCCGTCGCGATAAAAAATCTTGGAAAACCGGTGAGCTCGCTCGCTCAGGAGTCCGACCGGATTATCGGTGGGATGGACGAATTGATGACGCGCGCGGCTTCGGTGTTTGCGTGACGCGCAGTCATGCGCCTGCGCGAGCGTTAGTAGCTCAGAACCATAGCCCATTTTCAGCATCGCTTCGGGGAGCGTGCGAACCCTACGGCGCCTTGTCCACCATCCGCAGCCGCGTCGGCAGAAGATCCCCGCGTTTCTTGAGGATCGGGTAAGCCGACGCCTCGATCAGATGGCTGCCGACCCGCTTCAGGTCCTTCAGCGCATCGATGTGCAAGGCGCTGGTTTCGATCGTGTCGACGTTGCCCGAGCGAAGCCGATCGAAATGGGCCGCAGTGGCTTCGTCCTCCCAACGTCGATCGGTGTCCTTCTCCATGGCCAGCGCCCGGGCCGCTTCCAAATCACCGCTCAGGAACACCGCCGTGGAGCGGCGGAGCAGGTCGAGCAAGCGGTCGATCTGGGCGAGCAGGTCGGCCAGGCCTTCCTTCGAAAAGGTGACACCCCGTTTCGCGCGGCGGGCCGCGACGCCCAGCAGGCCGCGATCGATCAGGTCGCCCGCCTGCTCCAGATTGATCGAGAAGGTCAGGATGCGTGCGAGCTCCTCGCTATTCGCATCATCGAGGCGCTGTACATCGATCGCCAGCAGGTTCTCCTTGATCGCGCGGTTGAGGCGATCGAGGCGATCGTCGAGCTGTCGCGTCGCTTCGATCTGCCGGCGATCGGGATGAGCGAGCGCGTCACGCAAGCCCGCAATCATTTCCTCGAGCACATCTGCCAGCCGCAGAGCCTCGCGCATGGCGCCCCCCAGTGCCACGGCAATCGGCGTGCCGGCCGCGACAGGTTGCAGATAGCGAGGCGCGTCCGGTCCGGTATCTTGCGGCCTTGCCGGCAGCAACTTTTGGAGGAGCCGGGAAAAAGGCGTAAGCAACGGGAAGAAGATCAGTGCCAGCACGAGGTTGAAACCCGTGTGGAAATCGGCGATGGCGCGCGCGGGATCGGATTCGATACTGGTGACCAACGGCGGCACCCACGAAAAGAGCCCCAGCACCACGATCGCACCGGCAGTCCTGCCTATCAGGTTGCCGAGCGGCACGCGACGCGCGGCGGGATCGGATGCATTGCCCTCAAGCACCGGATTGATGGCGGTGCCGATGTTCGCGCCGAGCGCCAACGCAATACCTGCCGGAAGCGTCAGCACGCCGCTGGCCGCCAAGGACATGCCCAGCAGCACGATCGCAACGCTCGAATGCGCGGCCCAGGTCAAAACGACACCAATCAACACGATAAACAGGGTGTGGCTGGACAACGCTTCCAGGAACGTGCGAGCGAGAGGATTGCTGGTGAGCGGATCGAGCAACGTGAGGAACTGGTGGAGCGCGAACAGCACCAGCCCGAGGCCAATGAAGGCGCGCCCGGAATCGCGCAACTCCGCCTGTGCGCGCCTGAACAGCAGATAGCCGATCAGCACGCAGATGGGAGCGACCAGCAAAACGTCAAAGGCCAGGAACTGCACGATCAAGGTCGAGCCTACATTCGCCCCCAGCATCACCGCGAGCGCTGGCACCAGGGCAACGAGCCCATCGGCTGCAAACCCGGTTACGATCAGGCCAGTGGCGGTGCTGCTTTGTAGAAGCGCAGTCACACCAAGCCCGGCGAGAAACGCACTCCCTCGATGATGAAGACGATGCGCCAGAAAGGACCGTAGGCGCGCACCCAGCGCGCGCTGCAGGCCGCTCTGAACCATGTGAACGCCCCACAGCAGCAAGGCCACAATGCCGGCAAGGTCCAGCAGTGTCAGCGTGATGTTCGTGGTCGTTCCTCCTTCTCGATGTCTCCGGCGCCAGCGCAGCTGTTCAGCCAACGCAACTCGCCACTCTCTTATACGCCTGGTGGCTGCCCTGCAAAGCCCTTCCCGGAACCAAACTACCGGCCAATTGGACGCGTGGAAAACGGGCAACTTCCGGGTCGTGCAAGACAGACATGGATTGCCTGCTCCAGACTCCAACGCGCGCCGTATTGTGACCTCAGAGAGGAGAGACCAGGTGTCGATGACTGAAGGCTTCATCAATCGGGCCCGATCCGCCGGCCGTGGCTTGCTCGGCACGTGGGTCAAGATCCCTGCGCTCGAAACCGTGGAGATGCTGGCCCACGCCGGTTTCGACTTCGTCGTGCTCGACATGGAGCACGCACCGCTCTCGCTCGATCGCGTGTATGAGCTCATCTTCGCCACGCAGCGCATGGGTATGGCCGCTCTCGTGCGGTTGCCGGATCAGCTTGGGACGCCCGTGCAGCCGCTGCTCGACGCGGGCGCCGACGGTCTGCTCGTTCCGCGCGTTACGAGCACGGAAGTCGCGGCGGCGATCAGCGCGCGCATGGTCTTTGCGCCGGCCGGCGAGCGCGGCCTCGGTTTCACCTCCCGCGCGGGGCGCTGGAGCCTGATGCCGCTCCCCGACTATCTGAAGCGGGGCGACGAGCAGTGCCTGCGCATGATCCAGCTCGAAGACTGGGCGACCCTCGAGGCCGCCGCGCAGTTCGCCGCGCTCGAGCACGTGAATGGGTTGTTCGTGGGGCTCGGCGATCTGTTTCTGTCCAGTGGTCGCCCGGCCAACGCGCCCGAAGTACAGGCGCTGGTCCGCAAAGTGCTCGAAGCGACGCAAGACGCAGGCATCCTGTCGGGCATTGCCGCTGGCACGCCCGCCGAAGCGCGCCAGTATCTCGATATCGGCTACTCGCTCGTGATGGTGAGCAATGACGCCACGCTTTTCGGCCGCGCGGCGGCGGAGATGGTGCGCGCGAGCCGGGGTTCCTGACCATTCGCAGGCGGGACGAAACGACAAATCCCGAGCTGGATACAAGTTCGTGGCGCTCCGTTCAGGCTGCGGGGTTGTCTGCACTGCTGGGCAAGTGAGCGAGTGCACTCGCATCGAGCTCGATGCCCGTCACGGCGATCAGTCGCGCGATGGACATGTAGCACCCGATCGTCAGCACAATGTTCACGACGACCTGGTCGGACGTGAGCTTTCGCAGGCTCGCCAGCGTCTCGTCGGAGGGCGAGAGCTGAACCACTACCTCATCGGTGAACCGCGCCGCCGCCGCCAGCAGCGGATCGAGCGCGGTGTAGTCCCGGCTGGCAACGGCGGCGAAGTCCGCATCGGTCAAGCCGGCCGTGCGCCCGAGCGGAACATGGTGATGCAGCTCATACGCACTGTTCGACAGATAGGCCACGCGCAGAATCACGGTCTCTCGCAGGCGCGGTTCGAGCGCCTCGGGATGGGCAACCGCGCGCCCGAGCTGCCCCTGCGCGTCGAACAGCACCTGCGAAGCGTGGGCGCAGATACGCACTACGTTGAGTGGCACGCTCGCCAGCGTTTTCTGCGTGGCCTCAGGCAGCTTGGTGATATCGGGATACGGGATGCGCGGCATGAGTCCCTCCTTTTGCGCTGAAGACTAAGGAACAGAGATGCTTTTCGATACGCACGCTCATGTCTTGTCCGCAGATCGCGGCCGCTATCCCTATTCGACGCTTCGGGGTGGGGCGAAAGCGCCGGTGAGCCCGGTGGTCTTCGCTGTGGAAGATCTCGTTCGCGCGATGGATGCGGGCGGCGTGGATCACGCCTGCATCGTCCAGCGCGCCACGATCTATGGATACGACAATCGCTACGCGCTCGATGCCGTCGCGGCGTTCCCCACGCGCTTCGTGCCCATTGTCGTTCTCGATGCGCAGGATCCAGCATCTCCAGGGCAGTTGAAGGCGCTCGCAAGCTCACGCCGGCTCGGTGGCCTGCGCATCGTCGCGCCGGAGCTGACCGAGAAGGACACGGCATGGCTCGACAGTGATGAGGCGCTCGGCTTGTGGCGGTCCGCGGCCGAGCTCGGATTGCCGGTCACCGTCATCATGTATCGCCGCAACAATGAGGCGGGGCTCGCGGCGCTGCTCGGCGTTACCCGGCGTTTTCGGGACATTCCGATTCTCATCGATCACGTCGGTGTGCCGCACGCCTCCACACCCGAGACGCGCTTCGCCGCTTCGCAGGGAGTCAACTACGTGGTGCCGCCGCCGCCCGGCTTCGGCATTGCCGAGAGTGTCGCGGAGTTCGGCAATCTCGGTCACGTGCATTTCAAAGTGACGGACATCAATTTCGACCGGCTGGAAGAGAGCCATTTCGACAGTGCCGCGTTCGTGCGTGCGCTGGCGGATCGGTTCGGTGCCGAGCGGCTGCTCTGGGGGTCGGATGTGGGGCAGAGCCCGGCGCCCTACAACGAGAAGCTGGAGCGGCTGCGATCGTCGGCCCGCTTGCTGAGTGAGCGGGAGCGCGAGCTCTTCTTCGGTGGCACGGCCTTTCGCCTCTACGGCAAGGCGCTCGGGTGAACGCGCACGACTCACAAGATGATGCGCCCCTGATCGATTGCCACGCGCATGTGTGGGGGCCGCGCATGCCGGTTGTGAGCACGGCCTGGACGCGGCCCAACTACGTCTATTCCGTGGAGAAGTACCTGGCCGACCTGGATGCTCATGGAGTGCGCTATGGCGTGATCGCCGCGGCGAGCCTGTTCGGGACCTATAACGATTATTCGATTCGCGCGGTGCGCGCGCACAAGCGATTGCGGGCGACTGCGATCGTGGATGCTGATGTGGATCTCTACACGCTTGAAGCGATGAGGGCGGATGGCGTCGTGGGGGTGCGGCTGCAATGGTTCTTTCGCAATCCGCTGCCGGATATTGGAGGGGATGACTTTCAGCGGTTGTGCTATCGGCTGCGGGATCTTGGCATGCACGTTCATCTCAATATTGAGGGGGAGCGGCTGGTGGAAGTCGCCTCCCGGCTCATGGATACGGGGGTGAACGTGGTGATCGATCACTTCGGGTGGCATGAGCCCACGTTGCGGCTGGCGGCGCCGAGCTATCTGGGGATGTTGAAGCTGCTCGAGCGGGAGAATGCGTGGGTGAAGATCAGCTCGGGGTTTCGGCATCCGGATGAGCACTCACCGGATTGGAGTCTGCCGGTGGAGTATGCGCAGGATTTGCTGCGGCGGTTGGGGGTGGGGAAGTTGTTCTGGGGGAGTGATGCGCCGTTTGTGGGGCATGAGCATGTGGGGAGTTACGGGATGGCTGTTGAGAGATTCAGGCAATGCGTGCCGGATGGGGAGGTTCGGCGTGCCATTGGGGGGAACGC
>JBDZVF010000142.1:0-13391 GCA_040255575.1 Pseudomonadota bacterium
GGCCGCGATTGCTCGCGAGGTGTGGCGGGGGATCTCGTCGACCTCCAGATCCCAGCCCTTCAGCAGGTCATGCGCGAGCCCCTTCTCAGCAAGGACCGCCCCATCGTCGGTTTCGAGATCCGCCCGCGTCTCGAGGTATTCCAGATGCGCAGCGACCCCTCGAATGGTCCGCGCACCGCCGGACACCTTGATCATCACCTCCGGGACGCCACGGACCGTCCGCATCGCGTGCGCTACCTCAGCTTGGGTGAGCGCGGGTCGATGCTCAGGGCCACGTCGGCCATATGAGGCCACATCCAACAACGGGGCATCCGACCGCAACCTAACTGTGCGCTTCGACATACTCGCCCTCCCAGGCTCGCGCATTCGCCAACATCAGCGCCTTGACGTGATCACGCAGACCTTCCAGGGCCCGGAGGATCGCCCGCATGTCACTCGCGGAAGGACCGCCCGTCGTTCCGCTCTGATGGGCAGCCCGAGCGAGCTGGCTGAGCGAGCGTCCGATCAGTCCCAGCGCGGCGACTGCTCGCTTGAGCTCTGCGAGCTCGCGATCCGGCAGCGGACTCATCGCACGGAGGTGTGCACGCAACAGCATCGAGGCATACGTTGCGGCTGCAAGTCCGCGTCCAATCGCTCGCTCTCTGAGCAGCAGGTGATCCTCGGGTCGCAGCCGAACGCACAACCGCGCGCCTCGCGAGACCTGCTGAACAGGCGCTGCGACTTCCGACTGCACGACGCCGACGTGCTGAAGCAGCGCCATCTCCACCAGCTTCTGCAGGAGCGCGGAGTCCGTGAGATTCCGCGACTGCGCAAGCGCGTGCAGGCTCGCCTTCGTCTCCGGCGACACACGAAAAGCGATGAGAGGATTCGCAGCCATTGAGGCGTAGTGTTAAACACGAGCCGCCGCTAGGCGATCCTGCATTCCTATCGAGTTAGCCCACAAATAGGTGTTGCATGCTCTTGTGTCGGTGTTCCGAGTTTCGTGGACTGTGTTCCTAGATCGTGGACTGGTGCCGTGATGACTGGACTGAGACGAGCGCCGATGATGCGGCAAGCTGATGACACACAAGGCGTAGCTGACGTGAACGCCATCCGGGCTGCTCTGCCGTTCCGGCTTCAACTTAGTCCACGAACTTGGAACATTTTCAGGCCAGTCCAGAATTAAGGAACACAGTCGGCGCGCGTAAGCTCTTGTTCCGACGTCAGCCCGCGTTGTCGCCAGTCCACGAAATAAGGAACACCGACATCTTTGCGCGATGTCGAACGGCGAGCACTCACCACGTCGACCCTCGGTTCCGGACCCTGCACATCGGGCTCAACGAACATCAACGACCTTGGCCGTGCTCGACCCTGCTTCCGCCCGCAAGCCGCTCCACGCCGACACCACCCGCTACTGGCTACGACGGCACGGCCCGTAACGACGGATCTCGCCCCGCGCGGAGTCCTCGGGCGAGATAACCGACCCGGGCATAGCACCGGCGGACTGATGTCATCGAGCACAGTTATCCGCCGCCGCCCCCGCTCGTTGCGCTCTCACATCACACCGCGCAGGAACGGATAGCGAATGACAGGCGGCCTCAAAGCCCAACGTCCGCGCCGGTGTAACGAACCGACGCGGACAATGGAAGGACGAGTCACACGCAACACTACGCAGCGGCGACCGAGACACCGAACACCGTAACGGCCTCGTACTCCACCACCCGCCACTGGTGACGATGCGTCAGCTCGTCAGTCTCGACGTTCCACTCGAACTCCCCTCGCGACCCCTCAGCCGTCGCCCACTCCGGGAACCGCAGCTCGAGCGTCTCGTGAAAGAAGGCCGTCACGTCCTGCCGGGTGCCGCGAGAGACTCCGCGTCCGACGACACACCCCGACGCATCATGGAACGTCACCGACTTCTCCCGGCGGCAGCCGCACTGTCCGGTGTACTCGAACCGCACCAGCACCACGCCTGCGCGCCAGAGCTGAGCAAGCGCCTCGGGCAGACAGCGCGCTCCCGGCTGATCGATCGCTCCCGAACGGCCCGTGCTCCGGGAACCTGCATCCGTGTACATCATGGTCGTGCTCCGCGTTGAACCTGGGCGGATTGCCCGCGTCCCGCGGGTCACGTCGCGCGCAAGTTCGTCCAGAGCGACAGCCGGCCGTCTTGCGTCCGGGCGCGCGTCCGCGCGACTCTGGACGCACGAGCACGACGTGGCAGAGTGAAGCGGCCGGCAATCACTCGTCGTCCTGGGACCGATGCCCGATCCATACCGGAGCGAACCGATATGGACCGGGCTCGTCGGCTTACGCGTCAGTTAATCGGTCGTCCTGTGAAGCGCGAGGGCCGCGCCGTAGAGAGACTTCGCGCTATCCAGAACATCGTCCAGCCCGAGGATCGCGCCAATCGCACCGTTGCACTCGTGCTGCTGGATGAGTTCGCTCGCCTCTGCGCTTCGCCTGGCCGCTTCCGACAACAGTTGCTCGAGCGCTTGCAGGTTCGCGCAGGTGGCGTCGATCTTCACGTCGATGGGGATTCTGAGCTTCATGGCGACTCCGTTGAGCGTGGGCGGGATTGCCCGCGCCACGCGGGTCACGCCGCAAGCGATGTCCGTCCAGAGCGGAAGCCGGCCGTCCGTGGCCGGGCGAGTGTCCTCGCGCGACTCTGGACGGCGAAGCGCGGTGTGACACATTGGGCGCGACAGGCAATCCCCTGCAGTCCCCTCGAGAGCACCGAACGGGAGGGACGGTGCCCTCCCGCTTAAGAACAGTCAGTGCGTATGCGTTGGCAAGTTGTACTCAGTGCTCAGCGAACGGCGCAGCGCCGAGACGAGAACGTGCCGGGGCAACGTGTAGCCGCGAGCCTGTGCCCAGGAAGCAAACCCGTTCAGTGAGTCGACGAGACCACCCGACACCGCCGGTCGACGCGACCTGAAATGGGCAAGCCGCTGCCGCGCAAGCTCGCAGTAGCGCGCGTCCAGCTCGATGCCGAGATAGCGGCGTCCGCACTCGGCGGCGGCCAAACAAGAGCTCCCGCTTCCCGCGAACGGATCGAGCACGACGCCGCCGGGCTTGGAGAAACTCTCGATCAGCGGACGCAGAATGCTCACCGCCTTCTCGGTTGGGTGAAGTGAGTTGCCGCTGTACTGCCACGGCCGCACATCGCTCAGCGGCTGGGCGGGCTTCGCCGGGCGGCCCTTCGCGAGCAGATACGCCTGCTCGTGGCGCGCCTCGAGGAAGCTGCGGCTCGACGCGTAGTTCTTCTGCCAGACGAGGTGACCGACCGGCGCGAAGCCGGCGCGGCGCCACGCGGCGAGGAATGCATCGACGCGATTCCACCCGTAGAAGGACACGCAGAACGTGTCGGGTTTCAGCACGCGATAGACGTCGTTGAAGGCGCCGAGGATGCGCTCGGGATGATCATCGTTCGCGATCGTGCGGTTGAGACGGTCGCGGTACCGAACGCCATACGGCGGATCCGTGACGACAAGGTCGACGAATGCATCGGGCAGCGTGCGTAGAACGTGGGTGCAATCGCCCTGGAGAATCTGATCGGTGGGAAACATGCTCGACTCCGATGGAGTGCGCAGGCGGCTTGCCTGCGCGGCACGCGCCTCACGCCGCCGGTCGGGCGTCAGGGGCAACGCCGGCGAAGCCGGTCGCGTTAGCGACCCTTGACGCACGACTCGGCGTGATAGGTTGCGTGCGCAGGCAAGACGGGCCGGTATCGCTGATCCGGAGCACGAGGATATGAAACGCGATTGGCCCAAGCACCGCCGCCGGCCAACGGCTTCCGTACCAATTCGAGACTCGTTGCTCTCGAAGGCATGGCCGCGCCTGTGTCTCTTCGGGCACCATCACCATCACGCTTGGGTAACCGCCGAAATCGCGGGCGTTCGATGTGTAGGCTTGAACTGCATCGGCCCCGGCGGCAATCTGGTCGCGATCGAGTTGGGCGCAAATTCTCCGGGTTGGTCGGTGATTGCCGAGTCACCTGGCCCGCCGGCAGTGGTAATTCCGGCGACCTGACTTCTGAGGACTAGGCTCAGCGTGAATTGGCCAAGACTTGTTTTGCTTCCGGGGCTGGATGGCACAGGAGATCTCTTCCGCCCATTCCTGAACGCGGTGGACCCCGCTGCACGGTCGACGGTGGTTCGCTATTCATTGCCGGAGGTATCTGGCTACGCTGAGTGCAGGGCCGTGGCCGAAGCGCAATTGCCCGACTCGGAGCCATATATTCTCGTCGGTGAATCGTTCTCTGGTCCGGTAGCAGTCTCGATCGCCGCGACCAACCCGCCCGGCCTCCGCGGTCTCGTCCTGGTCGGCTCTTTTGTCGAGACTCCGCGATTGGCGCTGCGGTGGTTGTCAGCGTTTATTAACGTCTTGCCGACACACAACGGCCCTTCATGGCTGACGGATTTTCTTCTACTCAGTCGCTGGGCTACGCCTGAGTTGCGTCAGTGCATCGCGGACGCAATGGCAAAGGTGAGCCAGGGTGCCGTACGTGCGCGACTGCGGGAGATCGCCCACGTGAATGTCTCCTCTGAACTCTCCAAGATCCAGTCGCCAATCCTGTATCTGCGAGCCACCCACGATCGATTGGTACCTCGCTCGTGCGCCGACCGCATCGTCGGTCTTGCTCCGCACGCAATGTTATGGGAGATCGATGCTCCACATATGCTGCTCCAGTGCGCCCCCGCGGAGTGCGCCCGAGCGATTCGCGATTTTGCACGCGAGGCTGACGAGGCGTGGAAGGCGACCGCTGGTTGACGGACATCACTGTTACCGTGGAGCACGCGCCAGACACCAATTCGATCGCTCCGCTCCAGATGGCAACCAGGTTCGGATATTTCTTCAAGGATAGAAGCGCGGACCGCGCCTCGCGAAAATACGAACACGCCTTCATCACACCACGCCCCACTGGGCGGGACGAGCTGCAAATGTGTCGAGTTGCCGCACAAATAGAAGGGGCACACTCGCTGCGCCTTCACGCCCCTGCAACGCTCCGCACCGAGCTGCAACACTGACGTTCAACGGTTGAGCTGAGCGCCGCATGCGCTGACGTCCGACTCGGCGCTTTATCTATCGGGCGCGCGCTCCAGCGAGGTGTTATGGCAATTCTATCTTCGCAAAGCCGGACAGTCTGGAACGTTCGGCTGCGGCGCGCCGCGCTCGCCCAATACTTGCGCCGTCGCCATTCAAAAAGTCGGAGCACCACCGCCTGATGTCGCTCGCGAGCCCTGAAAATGCATCGAGAGGATCAGCTGCAAACCCGGGATAGGCTGCATCTCGGGAGTGACCAAGAGATCGTATGTAGTCCTCGTGCGAGACCGACTCGCTCCCGATCCGATAGCAGACCAATCCGAGGCTGTAACGGAAATGCAGCTCAAGTTCGCGATCGCCGCGGACATACTTGCCAGAAGCGAATGTCCCGCCTGATCCGTGCCCCACCGCCCCATCCACCCAGGTGAACCCAGCAGCTTTCAGCAACGGGTCAAGTGACGCGCGACCTTTGGTGAGTGAGTCTTGCGGTGACACAATGACCTCTAACGGTTGAGCTGAGCGGCGCGGCCGAGGTTGCAGGAGCTTGGCACTTTCTCTTTCACGCGTCCGCTCCAGCGAGGTGTTAGGCGATTGACGATCATAAGTCGAGCCACTTTGACTTGCTCTGCTCGTCAAGTTCTTCGATGGTCTTGAGTCGGAGCGCCCGGATGCCAACGACACCCATCAAAAGCACCGCGATGCCAACGCCACCGATAAGAAGGGGTGGAAACCATCCAGAACGGGACGATTCGGCCAAAGTGTAGTAGACGCCAACCACTACCGACGCTATACCGAGGACGGCAAAGGCGAGAAGAATTCCTCCGAGCACGCGAAAGATTTTGAGGCGCGAGCTTTGGAATTTGTGACTCTCTTGTTCAGGCGTGGACATTGAGTAGTCGCCTAACGGTTGAGCTGAGCGCCGCGCGCGCGGCGCCTTGGGTTTGGCACTTTACCTTCCACGCGTGCACTCCAGCGAGGTATTAGCGACTCTCGCACACACGACATGCCGTGTCTGTTTCTCCATTCCTAATATCCGCTTTGGGACGCGTTTAACTCCCGTTCCGGTCGAAAGCGGCTGAAACCAAACCAGGCAGCGATCAGAAGGGCTCCGGGCGCGCTCCACCGCGCACCGATTTGCGATACCGCGCGACCGATTGCACCATCCCACGCACGTCGCAACTCATGGAATCGGAGGGCGTCATGAACATTGCAGTGGGCACCCTGACGGACGTCATTCACTTCATTCGGCTCGTGGCGTTCGCGGTGCTCGACATCTTGGGTGTCGTGATTCGGCCGATGCTCGCGGGTCTCGGGCTCCTGGGATTCGCGATGTGCGGCTTCTACGCGCTCGTCGCGCCGAAATCGCACTTCCCGACCGGGCAAATGCTAGCCATCGCGACAGGCTTCATCGCGCTGCTCGTGATCTACGAAATGATCACATACGCCATCAAGCCAAATGCGCGGCCCGACGCCTGATCACGTCGGGCCGGCAAAGCTCGCCGGCATCACTCATTCGCAGGCGGGCACGGCTGCGCCGATGCTCGGCGAGCGGTGTCAGCGCGGCGTCGACATCATTCTTCTGGCACAACCCGGGCTCGTCGCGCGATCCCTGCGCGGAGCGCGCATAGCTCCAGATATTGCGAGTACAGAATCTCCGGATCTGCACCGAGCGCGGTCACCACCTCGACGAACTCATCGTATCGACAAGACAGGTGACCGGCCTCGATCCCTGATACCCAGTTCTGTGTCCGGCCGATACGACGGGCCAGTTCCCGCTGCGACAACCCGGCTGTGCGCCGGGTTCCCGCCAACAGTTGGCCGATCAGGTTCGAGTTCAGCCGCGTGTCGTTATGTGGGCTCACAAGCCCGCGCTCCGCAAGTAATGCTCCACGCGCTCGTGAGCGCCCGCGAGCATGCGCACGCCATGTTCGAGTGAGGCGCAGATCGCGCCAATCTCCAGTTGGTCCTCGAACTTCTGCAGGGCGATCGAAGCGGTCTCGACCAACGAGAGCTGCGCGCTGAGGTGCTGGATCAGATCGTCTCGCTCGGCAGAGCGCGCCTCCTCACTGGAGGAAGGCAGCACGGACGTGCGGCGTTCGCATGATTTGGGGAACGATGGGGACTTACGTGGACGCTGTCGTGAAACTGCGGCCGTTGCGGGCTTCGCCGAGCTGTTGGCCCGGACACCCTTCGCGATAGACTTCTGCGTAGCCATGGTTCGCCTCGTTGCTTGAGGTGGCTGTGGTCAGGCGTCCGCTCGGTGTTACTAGCACTGGGCGGGCGCCGCTTGAATCTACGGGCATCGGTTGTGGTGTAGGGATTCCTTCGCTAGCCATCACCTCCCTGGCAGCCGTTCTCCGCGCTCTCGCGGCAGCTCTTCGCCACCATCCTGCGCGCTACCGAAATACGAGTTGCTACTCAACCGCCTTCTAAGGTTCAACCCATGAAACGTTTCTCTTCAGAGCCGCATCGGCGAAGTCGTGCGCCGGCATCGCGAAAAGGGCGAGTACAGCCAAGAAGGCTTCGCGGACCGCATCAAGATGCACCGTGCGTACTACGGCGCGATCGAGCGCGGGCAGAAGAATGTGCAGCTCACCACGCTCGAGCGCGTCTGCGACGGGCTCGACGTGCCGATGTGGGAAGTGATTCGCGACGCGCAGGCACGCTGAGCTTCCGCGCCGGGCGGCGCCGAGTCGCCGCCCTCGCGCAAAGCGCCCGCATTTTATGAGCGCGGATATTCGGTGGTGCTGTCGCACGGGGGCGCATTCCATCGGCTCTCGGAAAGCTGTCACGCTCACTCGATCAACCTGCCGTCCTTCGAACTCGCTCGGGATTTCCGCGCGCGTCTGGGTTGTATGTCGTCGTGCTGGCCGCCGGCTCCGAAGCGATTATCCGTCGTACGCTGTTCGCGCGTGAGCAACCCGAGTATCTCCAGCCTCGACTCGATCGCTCGAAGTGTGCGGCCATGTTTGGCGGCGACTTCTCCCAGATTCTCGTGGTTGTGAAATGCCTGGATCAGTCGCTCCTGCTCCTCGGCAGTCCACGGCTGGCCAATGTTCCTCGGCTGCTGCGCCCTGCGGCTCTCCCGAGTAGTGCGATCATCCAGTGCCGAGCAGCCCGCCAGCATGGCTCGCATGACATCGACGTGTTGCAAGACCGTGCCGGGTGCAAGGTCCCCGCCTGTAAATGGATCGGCTCCGTTCACCAGTGAATGCAGGATCTGCCGCGCTCGTTGGTCTTTCATTAGTGCTCTCCCGTTGTCGAGGGCGCCGACGCCGGCAAGGCCGGGCCCGGTGTGCCGTTGTCGCCATAGAGGAGCCAGCTGATGTGCGTGCCGGTCAGCTCGCAAATCGAACGCAGGTCTGATGCGTTCGGTTGGGAAGCACCGCGAATCCATTTGCGGAGCGCGCCTTCGGAGCGCTGAATCGCGGTCGCCGTTGCCGAAACGGTTCCGTACGAGTCAATCGTTAACCGCAGTCGTTCCGACAGTCCGTCGATCCTTCGCGGGATTCTCTTGGCGCGTTTTGCGCGTTTGGCTCGCATCGTCCTGGCTCTTCCGTGTCTCGCGTCGACACTGGCACACCGTTTTTACGAAAGATACTTTTAAGCAGCGGTCCCGCTATGCCAGCAGATCGCATCGGGCGGACGCGGGAGCCATCAGGATTAGGCGCTAGGTTTCGAACGATCCTCGCATCAGTCGCGCGCTGACGAACGCGCGGTCCGCACCGGCGTTGCAGGCGGGTGCAAGACGATGCGACGTGTTGCAGCTCGTTGCGTTCCGGCGCAACGGCGCTTCGTGCGGTCGCCGCTCGCACCTGCTATTTGCGGCGTAACTCGACAGATTTTCACCTCGTCTGCAACGCGTGTGCTGCTCAACACTGTCAGCACTATGTACACCGAGGCAGTCAAGTCTTTCTCCACAAGTGCTGCTGGTACTGCGGGGTTTCGCGGGGCCGCGGTGGGGATCGAAAGATTTGAACTCACCTCCGAACAGAGTGACATTACCGCCGCCCTGAAGCGCCACGTCGGCATGGCTGCCGCCGCGTGCACTGGCGAGGACAACACCTCGCTGCATCGGGCTTCAACCTTGTGAGTGCTCTATGGACATCGAGCAAAGCAAAGCCGTCAACGTCACACCTCCACGCTACGTGCTGCTGCCTCTCGCGAACGTGCTCACCGGCTACACGGTGAAAGCGATTCAGCGAAAGATCGAACGCGGCGACTGGCAGGAAGGAAAAGTCTGGCGCCGCGCGCCCGACGGCCGAATCCTCATCGACCTGATCGGATACGAGCGATGGGTCGAAAATCGCTAACCAGCGGCGTGCAGGCCAAGGGCCGCAACCGCATTCAGTTCGACTTCGAGTTCGAAGGCGTGCGGTATCGACCGACGATCGAGCGCACCCCGTCCGAGGGCAATCTGCGCCGCGCGGCGAAGCAGCTCGAAGACATCAAGGCGCGCATTGCTCACGGCACGTTCAACTTTTCGGAAGAGTTCCCCGACTATCGCGGCCTGCCGAAGGTCGCTGCCACGACGGGCGCGCTCACGTGCAACGACGTGTTTGACGACTTCCTCCAGCATTGCGAATCTCGGCTGGGGAAGAGCGACCTCGCGTTCATCACCGTCGACGGTTATCGACGGATCCTGAACGGAGTGTGGCGACCCCAGATCGGCGCCGAGCTCTTCGCCAAGATTCGCTACACGCAGCTCGTCAAGATCGCAGACGGCTATCAGTGGAAGAAGAAGACCTACAACAACGTCATCAGCACGCTGCGCTGTGCGTTCGAGTACGGCTATCGCGATCATCCGGAGAAGCACAATCCGGCTTCCGGTCTGAAGTGCTTTCGCATTACCAAGAAGGATCGCCCGGCCGTTGACCCGTTCAGCATTCACGAGGCGGAGGCGCTCATCCGCGCGATTCATCTCGACTGGGGCGAGGCGCAGGGCAACTACGATGAGTTCCGATTCTTCACGGGCCTGCGCCCGTCCGAGCAGATCGCCCTGCTCGTCTCGGACTGCGATCTCGGCCAAGGCAAGATTCAAATCAGCAAGGCGCGCGTCGCGGGCCGCGACAAGGACCGGACCAAGACAAGCGAGGACCGCATCGTCGATCTGTGTCCGCGGGCGCTCGATGTCCTCAAGCGGCAGCTAGCGCTGCGGGGACGCCTGAAGCTCGCCGGCACAGTCGATCACGAGCATGTTTTCTTCAAGGCCGATGGCCAGCCGATCCGCAATCTTCAGTACGCCTGGATGCGCTGGCATCGCACGCTCACCCGGACGCTGAAAGGGCGGTACCGCGATCCCTACAACGCGCGTCACTCGTCGGTGAGTTGGAATCTCATGGCCGGTAAGAATCCCCTGCTGGTGGCCAAGCAACACGGGCATGGCGTCAACACCATGCTGGAGGTCTACGCCGCGTGGATTGAAGGAGCCAGGGAGTCAGATGTCGAGGCGATCCGGCGAGCGATGGAGTCGAGGTCGCCCGTTCCGAGTCGTACGACGACCCGCCCGGACGCAGGTGCCACGGTCTCGAGCCTGTCCTTGGAGTGCCCGCTTCGCTGAAGGCCCGCTGAGCGCCTCACCCGGCGCGAGGAATGCGGAGCGGCATCCGCATAGGCCGGCGGGCACCCCGATACTCGTATTTCCATAAAATGGAATCTCGATTTCCATTTTTGGGAACTCCAGCGTATGATCGCGGTCAATGATCATCATCGGCACCGACGTCGTGGAACGCTATTTCGCGGCTCGGGCCGGGCACCGCGGCATCAAGGCAGCACGAGCGCAATACGATGCCTGGAGGGCGATCGCCGAGAAGGCGCAATGGAAAAAGCCGGAGGACGTGAAGAAAGCCCACCCGAAGGCGAGCATTCTCAAGGGCGGCCGAGTGGTATTCAACATCAAGGGAAACGACTACCGGCTGATTGCCCTCGTGCAGTACGTCAATGGCGTGCTGATGATCCGGTTCTTCGGATCGCACGAGGACTACGACAAGGTTGATGCGGAGACCGTGTAATGAAGACCACGTTGATCGTCATTCAGAATGACGCGGATCACGCGCAGGCCAAGGCGCTGATCGAAAAGCTGATGGGCTCGAAGGATCCGGCGGACCAAGCCCGGATGGTGGCTCAGGCGTACCTGACCGAAGCCTATGAGCGCACTCGCTGGCCAAGGCGTACCCCGTCGCTCCCCGACCTTCTCACCTATTTGATGGATCAGCACGGACTTTCCCGCAGCGACCTCATTCCTCTTTTGGGAACGGCTAGCCGCGTAAGTGAGGTCATGACGGGAAAACGCGAATTGAGCATGAGCATGGTGCGCAAGCTGCGGGAGCGGTTTCACATCCCGGCGGACCTGCTTATCCCGCCGCTGAGGTCATCTGAAATAGCGGCGTGACCCGGGCGTGGCAAGAGATTGATGCCGCCACGGCCGGCTGGGGCGTGGTCAATACCGGGGCGGCAGCCCCGATCAACAACTCGATAGCGAGACTGCGCTGAATGGCCATCGGCGCAGCCATGGGCGCCTTCGAGTGCACCACCTGTGATTCGTGAGGATGCTCGTTCAGCCTTCGCGCGCCCCCTGGAAATCCCGAAAGCTGGCACTACGCTGGCACCAGAGAAGGGGTGCCACGACCTAACTGTCGGAAACGATGGAGAAAGATCTGGCGGAGAGTGAGTCACTCTAGCAGATTCTGAGGAGTTCTTTTACGGGCTGGTTCGTAGCCGCAAGTGCTTGCTCCTGGTGCAGATTTTCCGTTTTGAGCTTCCAGTGAGAGCTTAGGAAGGCTTGGGAAATCTGCTCGCTTTTGGGGGGAAGGACGGCGGGGATGCCCGGCAAAGAATCCGGTGCTGTGACAGGTCCGTTTTAACCGTGGCAGATCATAGCGGCGAGGATTCGATTGCGGGTGTCTCGATGAGTTCCGGAGAACTCGGATGCCCAAGAGAGTCGTGGAATTGTCGGCGAGGGCCGTTTCGGCGTTAAAGGGGGACGGCCGCCATGCGGTGGGAGGTGTCCCTTGCCTGTACCTGACTGTGGAGGGGAATGCTCGGTCCTGGATCCTTCGGATCACCGTTGACGGAAAACGGCGCGAGCTGGGACTGGGAAGTTTCCCTGAGGTGTCGCTGAACGACGCGCGCGATAAGGCATGGGAGCTGCGCAGAGCGAGGAACGCGATCCTCGCAAGCCAGGGCGCGGGCCACGTGCCCGGCGGCCTCGTATCTCCCACGCAGGTCGTCTTGCCCGCTGCCGCGGCCGTTCTGCTGCCGAAACCCAAGTCGAGTGCCGAGAGGTTCAAGGATTGCGCGCTCACGTACATCGAGGCCCAGGCGCCCGGCTGGAAATCGCACAAACACGCGGCGCAGTGGCGGTCGACCCTGGAAACCTATGCGTATCCCGAGATCGGGCAGATGGACGTTGCTTCGATCGAGACCTGCCACGTCGTGAACGTCCTCAAGCCCATCTGGCACACGAAGACAGAGACCGCGACCCGTGTTCGGGGACGAATCGAAGCCGTGCTCGACTGGTGCAGGCACAAGGGCTATCGGCAGGGAGAAAATCCGGCGCGCTGGGACGGCAATCTCGAGCACGAACTGCCCTCGCCGACAAAGCTCAAAAAGCGCAAACAGGGGCACCATCCGGCGCTTCCGTACACGCGAATGGGCGCCTTCATGGCGGACTTGGGAACGCGTGAGGGGGTTTCCGCGCGCGCTCTTCAATGGGGAATCCTCAACGCTTCACGGTTTCAGGAGATCGCAGGCGCCCGGCGAAAGGAAGTGGACCTGCAGCTGAAACGCTGGACCGTCCCGAAAGAGCGCATGAAGCGCGAGATTGAACACGTGGTACCGCTCAGCGACGATGCCATCGCGCTGTTCAACAGCTTGCCACCGGGCAGTCCGGACGATCTCCTGTTTCCGGCACCAGAAGGCGGACAACTATCGGATTCGGCCCTCGGTGCCATGATCGACGGAATTCATGAGGCGGATCTCGCTCGCGGCGGCGAGGGTTACACGGACCCGAAGCAAGGGCGAATTGCCACTCAGCACGGGTTCCGATCAACGTTTCGCGACTGGGCGGCGGAAATTGAGTTCTTCGAACGGGACATCGTTGAGCATGCGATTGCTCACAAGCTGAAAGACAAAGCGGAAGCGGCGTACCAGCGCGGTGAGCTGTTGATGAAGAGAGCGTTCATCATGCAGCGGTGGGCGCAGTTTTGCCGCACGCGCGAGTTCAATGCGCCCGATCTGACTGCGCAGATGAGTCGTGCGGCCTGAGGCAGGGCGTCTACCCTACGCCCTCCGACGGTCCGCGCCAGGCATGCCTGCGACATCCACGTTCGGGACGTAGGTGTCGCAGGTTCAAATCCTGTCATCCCGAC
>JBDZVF010000143.1:0-13335 GCA_040255575.1 Pseudomonadota bacterium
GAGCCGGCGATCGATGTCGTCCTTGTCGGCATCGGTGCTGCGCAGGCGCTCGAGCTCGAGCCGCGCCTCCTCCAGCCGATCGAGGGCGATGAGGGTTTCCGCGACATCGAACTGTCCGCGCTTGGGATCGAGCTTCGTGGTCTCGCGCGCCATGTCGACCGCGCTCGCGCCATCCCCCCTCATCACATACGCACGTGTGAGAACGCGCCGCGCCTCGTATGAAGAAGGATCCTGTTTCAGTGCCAACTGCACGAGCTGCTCGGCGCTCTTCGTGTCGTAAGCTTCGAGCGCCAGCTCCGCGACCATCGCGAGCGCGCCTGGGGATGCGGTCTCTTTCTCGAGCGCGCCGTTCACCGCGATGAACGTCGCGGCCGCATCCGCCTCCTGCAGGAACAGTTGCGAGAGCTGGGCCAGCTTCTGCTCGCCGTCCTGAGTGAAATTGTCGAATACGGTGGTGAGCGCCGCCGTCGCCTCCGGCAACCGATAGAGCTTCAAAGCCACCGTTGCGTAGATCACGGCGGCGTCCGAATCCTTGGGCGCGAGGGCACGCCAGCGTTTCACCGACTCCCATGCCGCGGGAAGGTGCTCGCAGGCAAGCCCGACTTCACTCGACCGGCGCGCAACCGCGATGTCGCCCTTCTGGGCGGCAGCCGCATAGGTTTCCGCGGCACTCTTACAGTCCCCGCGTTCCAGCGCTATTTCGGCGATGACGGTGGATGCATTGGGGTCGCGCGAGGCCTCGGTCGGCCCCTTGCGCCCTTCCGCCGTGGCGCACCCGGCAAGCAGCAGCGTGAGCGCGAAAGACAGGCAGGTTTTCTTAAGTTTCACGCGCGCCACTATAGAATGCCCGACCGATGAAAGACACCATTCGCCAGCGCCTGGAAAAGATGACGGACCGTTTCGAGGAGGTCGGCCGGCTGCTGGCCGCGCCGGAAGTCTCGGGGGGGTCACAGCAATTTCGGGACCTGTCGATGGAGTACTCCCGGCTGCAGCCGCTGGCGGAGCGTTTCACCGCCTTCCGTCGCCTCGAGGCCGACCTCGCCGCCGCCCGGGAAATGAGCAACGACCCGGACCCGGGCATGCGCGCGCTGGGCGAGGAGGAAGTCGCCCGCGTGGAACAGCGTATCGCCGAGGAGGAAACCGCGCTCGCGGGGCTCCTCATTCCCAAGGATGAACGTGACGACAAGAACATCTTCCTCGAAGTGCGCGCCGGCACCGGGGGTGACGAGGCCGCGATCTTCGCGGGCGACCTCTTCCGCATGTACGCACGGTACGCGGAGAGCAAGGGACTCAGCGTGGAGATCCTGAGCGAGAACCCCGGCGAGCACGGCGGCTATCGCGAGATCATCAGTCGCATCGTCGGGCGGGGCGCGTTCTCGCGGTTCAAGTTCGAGTCCGGCACACATCGCGTGCAGCGTGTGCCGGCGACGGAGGCGCAGGGGCGCATCCACACCTCCGCGTGCACGGTCGCCATCCTGCCGGATCTGGAGGAAGTCACGAGCGTGGACATCAACCCGGCGGATCTGCGCATCGATACGTACCGCTCGTCAGGCGCGGGCGGGCAGCACGTTAACAAGACCGACTCGGCCATCCGCATCACGCACATTCCCTCCGGCATCGTCGTCGAATGCCAGGATGAGCGCTCACAGCACAAGAACCGCTCGCGCGCCATGGCGCTGCTGAAGGCCCGACTGCTCGCGCAGGAACAGGAAAAGCAGGTCAACGCCCAGGCGCAATCACGCAAGTTGCAGGTGGGCAGTGGGGATCGCTCAGAGCGCATCCGCACGTACAACTTCCCGCAGGGGCGGGTCACCGATCATCGGATCAACGTCACCCTCTACAAGCTCGCCGACTTCATGGACGGCGATATGGATGAGCTCATCGACGCGCTCCAGCAGGAGTACCGCGCGGAGCAGTTAGCGGCAGTGGAGTGAGTGCTTGGCGCACGCTGCGGACAGCCTCGTTGTCGACAGCGTCACCGGCGTAGACGTTTCGCTCGAAGTGGCGGGCACCGGGGCCCGTTCGCTCGCGTTTCTGATCGACCTGCTGATTCGCACGATTCTCGTGACGGCGTGGTACGTGGTCGCGACGCTCATCTACAACGGCAGGCTCAGCCTCCAGACGCCCGACGATCCGGACGGCACGTGGTATTTGTATGTGGCGACGCCGGCCACGCTCATCTACCTGCTCTATCACACGGTGCTCGAAATCGGGATGCGCGGGCGAACGCCAGGCAAGCGCATGGCCGGCATTCGCATCGTTACGCGCAATGGGTCGCCGCCGGGCGTGGCCGCGCAGCTCGTGCGCAATGTGTTCCGGCTGATCGATAGCTTCCCGGTCGGCTATGGCGTCGGGCTGTTCACGTGCCTTGTGACCAGGGATCATGTTCGGGTTGGAGATCTCGCGGCCGGAACGCTGATGATCTACGAGAATCGCAATACGCTCGCAGCGCGCAGCCTGCCTGTATCGGCGGGCGATCGTCCGATCGACATCGCTGCGCTGGAGCTGGCGGGCGAGCTGCTGGAGCGCTGGAACACGCTGGAGTCGAGCGCGCGCGTGCGGCTCGCGCGCTCGGTCATCGAGCGTGCCACAGGCTCCGCGCCCGATGCTTCCGCGGACGAGACGGCATTGCGCGCGCAGCTCGAGCGGCTTGCGCGCCCTGCGCGGATGGAAGGAGCACCGTCGTGACGGAAGACGTACGCGATCAGGCGCTCCGCGGCGCCCTGCTTCAGCGGAGTGACCTCTGGAAGGCCGCCGCCGAACGCGCCCGCCGCCTCATGAGCGGCCGCGCGCACGACGTCACCGACGCCATGCGCATGATCGACGACTACCGCCTGCTCGCGCATGACCTCGCCCGCGCGCGTCGGCTCATGCCGAACAGCCGCGCACGCGAGTTCCTCGAAGCGGCTTACGCACAGGCCCACACCACCCTGCACAAGCCCGTGGCGCACATCGGCTACGCGCTCTGGAGCCTGTTCCGCGATCAGATCCCCGAGGCGATCCGCTGGCTGCGCCCGCATATCGTGTGGGTGGCGCTGCTCTTCATCATCTCGATCCTGGCGGGTGGATGGATGGTGCACACTTACCCCGACCTCATCGGGCTATTCGCCTCGCCTGATCTCATCGCCACCGTGGAGCGCGGCGAGCTATGGACGGAAGGCATGCTGAACGTCGTGCCGTCCTCCGTGCTCTCGGTGCAGATTCTCACGAACAACATCGTGGTAAGCCTGTTCGCCTACTGCGCAGGCTTCCTCTTCGGGCTGGGCACGTTCTACATCGTCGGTCTCAACGGCATGATGCTCGGCGCGATCTTCATGTTCTGCCGCCAGCATGGGCTCGATCACAAGCTGCTCGAGTTCATCGTGGCGCACGGATGCGTCGAGCTCTCGGTGATGGTGTTGTCCGGCGCGGCCGGCGCCGCAGTCGGCGAAGCGCTGATTCGCCCGACAACCATGCGACGATCGCAGTCATTCCAGATCGCGGCGCTTCGCACCTCGAAGGTGCTCGTCGCCTGCGTGCTGCTGTTGATCGGCTGCGGGTTCATCGAGGGATACATCTCGCCCGATCCTGATTTCCCGTTCTGGGCCCGCGTGGTCGTGGGGGTGAGCTACTGGCTCTTCATGGTCTCGCTCCTGCGGGGATACCCGCTCGGGCGGAGCCGCAGCAACAGGCCCATCGAAGCGTAACGCCGCTCGTTACACGCGACGCGAACGCCTCAGGGATTCGTACTCCGCGAACACCGCCTGCTCCAGCAGTTCTTCCTTCGTCGCGATCACCGGCGCACCGAGCTTCCTCAACAGCAGGCGCTGCGCGGCGGCCCGGAGCTCATGTTCCTGTGCCGCGAGCGCAATCCAGGGATCGCGCCATCCTTCGGCTTCCCGATGCGCGAGAGCCGCGATCTCGGCGCTATGCACCCCAGCCACCACTACCAGGTGCGGCGGCGAAAGCAGCCGCACGCTGCGAGCCAACTGCTCAGCAACGGCGGCGTCGTCGAGGTCGGTGAGCATGATCACGAGCGTGCGGTGTTTCAGCATCGAGCGGATGCGCACGGCGGCCGCGATCGGGTCCGACTCCGCCGTCTCGACATTCAATCTTTCGAGCGCGTGGCGAATGCGCGTGATCGCGGTCTCGCCTCGCTCGGGCGCACACACGGCCAGCATGCGATCCGAGAACACGACGAGACCCACGCGGTCGTCATTCGGAGTGACCACTTCCGCAAGGCGCGCGGCGATGTTCGAGTAGAGCCCGAAACGATCGAGCCGACCGGCACGCACCCGGCTCAGCCGCCCCGCATCGATGGCGATGAGCACATCCAGATGCTGATCTTCCGTGAACTCCCGCGTGATGAACTTGCCGGTGCGGGCAGTCGCCTTCCAGTCGATGCGCGCGATGGGATCTCCCTGCACATACTCCCGAAGCTGATGCAGCTCCGACCCCGCCCCAACAGTCCTTCGGGGTCGCATCCCCGTTGTTCGGCCACTGGGTCGACGTCGCGGCGCGCGCAAGATGTCGGGTGCCACTGAAATCGACTGCGGCGGCTGCAGCGACCGCCCCCACCACGCGAGCCCGAACCGGCCGAGAACGCGCGCCGGAATCTCCGGCCACGCCTGCGTGCCGAGTCGCACGGGTAGCACCGCGATGCGCTCGCGCCCGACACCACCGCGCGGCGCGCGAATCACAAGCGTGCGGGCCTCGGCTTCGAGACCCGCGGGCACCGCTGTGGCGAATTGCAGCGTTACGGTTCGATTCGACTCGTTCCGAAATGCATACGTGGCTTCTTGCTCACGCCCCAGCAAAGCGCGCGTCGCCGTTTCGATTTCGGGTCGGATGCTCGTGCGGCGAACGAGCAGGCCCTCGACGGAAAGGCCTGCCAGCAGCAGCGCGGCTGGCAAATACCACAACCCCGCCAGGGCGGGGTCGCTCGCCCACGTGCCCGTGATCGCGAGCACCCCGGCGAGCACGGCCAGCGCATAACCTCGTTCGGCAAGATGCACGGCGACGAGCCTCGCTAGCGGGGTACGGGTGTGTCCGCGAGGAGCGAGCGTACGATCTCGACATCACGCGCGCCTTCCAGCGCCGCTTCGGGCGTCAGCACGAGCCGATGCGGCATCACCCACGGCGCCACTTCCTTCACATCGTCGGGCGACACGAAGTCCGAACCGCGCAGGCCTGCAGCCACACGCGCGCCTTTCAGGAGAGCGAGCGCGCCGCGCGTGGAAAGCCCGAGTGACACGCGCTGGTTCTCACGCGAAGCGCGCGCGAGGTCCAGAACGTATCCGGTCAGCGCGTCGGAGACGTGCATCGCGGCCGCCTCGGCGCGCGCCTCTTCCACCAGCGAGCGCTGCACAAGCCCCACTTCCTTCGACAGCGCGTGCGCGCCCGCGAACTTCGCGCCATAGCGCTCCAGGATCTCGCGCTCCGCCTCGCGCACGGGATAGTCGACATCGATACGGAGCATGAAGCGATCGAGCTGCGACTCCGGCAGCGGATACGTGCCCTCGAACTCGCGCGGGTTCTGCGTGGCGAGCACCAGGAAATCTGCCGGCAGCGGGAACATGCTGCGCTCCACGCTCACCTGCCGTTCCTCCATGGCCTCGAGCAACGCGGATTGCGTCTTCGGCCCGGCGCGATTGATCTCGTCCACCAGCAGCACATCCGCGAACAGCGGGCCCGGACGGAACACGAACTCGCGCTTGGAATCGTCGTACACATGAACGCCGATGATGTCGCTCGGCATGAGATCCGGCGTCCCCTGCACGCGCTTGAACTCGCCGCCGAGCGCGCGCGCCAGCGTTTTGGCGAGCAGCGTCTTGCCGAGGCCCGGCACGCCCTGCACGAGCACGTGCCCTTGCGACACCAGTGCGATGACCAGCGCGCGAATGGAAACCTGCGCGCCGACGACGACGCGCCCGAGCTCACTCGCAAGCCGCGATTCCAGAGTCTGAATGGATTGGGTCATGTAGCCATCTGCCTGTCGAGTCGCACGATGAGGTTGTGGAGAGCGCGCAGCGGCACACGGCGCTGCGCCTGGGCCTCCTCGGACCAGCGGCGCAGCTGCGCGAGGTCCGCGGGATCGATTCGGGTGTTGCGTTCGAGAATCTCCCAGGGCGCCGCCTCGTGCGATGTCCCGGCCCGCGTGCGCACACGCTGGAAGAAATTCTCGATCAGCTGCCGCGCGCCCGCATGGGCCGGCAGCGCGCGCGAAAGAAAGCCCCCCCCTGCGCGAATCAGCTCCGCTTCGCGCGGCACGGGCTGGCGGCTCGCGGGCAGGCGCAGGCGCGTGGAGCCGAGCACCCAGATGAACCACAACGCAGCCAGAATGCCGATGGTGATGTAGAGCCGCCGGTCGGAGAAGAACTTGTTGGGATCGTAACCGGCACTGATGCCCTGATGCCCATCATCGAACAGCACGGTGCCCTTCTCGCCCACATTCACACTCACGATGTTGGCGAGCAGCCGCGCGTTGTCCGCAAGACCGATCGCGCGGTTCGTGAACAGCGTGCCGTAGCTGCTGAGGATGATGCGTCCCTTGCCGAGCGGCCGCGTCCAGATGGCGCCTTCGGCCGTGCCTTTCTCATGGGCCAGTGACAGCACGAACCCCTGGTAAGGAACCTTCACCGTCCACACCCGGCGGGGGTAGTCCGACAGCGCGATGACTTCGGTCACGCCATCGAAGTACGCATGCTCGCGGTTCGGGACGATGCTCGTGCGCAGCGGCTCGCGGTATTCGCGATAGGGCTCGGCCGGCTCGTCCGCCTCTTCGTCTTCATCCGCCAGGCCGAAGCGGGCCCGTTGCGCGAGGCGCCGGTCGCGATCTTTCGTGGTCTCGACTTCGAGACCCGTGAGAAGCGGCACATTGCCCTGCTCGTAACCGCCGAAGTCTGCGTGCCAGTCCGGGTTGTCGGAGAGCGCCGCCATCACGAGCAGCGTGTTGCCGGCGCGGATCCATCGGTCGAGCGGCACGAACTCCTCGGTCCTGAAGCCGGTTCGCACCGGCAGCGAGACGATCAGGAGGTTGCCGGTGGGGGTCAGGTCCTCCCGTTTCGCAAGGGTGCCGTAACGGTCCCGAAGCGAGACGCTGCGGATCTGCTCGTTCTCGAGCCACGTCATGGCGGCGTTGTAGCCATTGCCCCGCCGCTCGGAGGTGATCGGGCGCGGCGCGTCGAAACGAGCGCCCGACATGCCTTCCCGATTCAGGAACATGAGCGCGAAGAGCGCGAGCGCGCCGATTGCACAGAGCAGCGTGATGAGCCGCTCTTTCACGAAGTGGCTCCGGCAGGCACTTCGGGCTCACGCAGCCCCTCGATGCTCTCGAGCAGCTCCCGCCCGCGAACATAGGCGGATTCGAGCGCATCCGGTGGAACGCCAGCGTCCGAATAGCGCGCGCGCTCCGCTGTGGCGCCGAGCAAAGCAAGCCGTTCCCGGTCCTGCACGGCCTCGAGGTTCACGGCCTCGGACAGCTCCCGCACCGTCATCGCGCCAGCAGGTGGCAGCCGCCGGATCGCGGTGAGCTTCGCGGCGATCAGCTCGAGCAGCAGGTGGGGTCGTTCAACGAGCGGCGCCCGCTCGATCTCGCCCATGGTTGGAATCGCCCGCGACATGGCGAGCTCCGCGTCGGGCTCAGGCGCCGCATCCTGCCGCCGACGCCCAAGGAGGCCCGCGGCCTTGAGCTCATTCAGGATGACGCCGAGCGCCAGCACGACCATCGCGCCCAGCGAGAGATACGTGACGACCTCGCCGATGGCTTGCGACAGGCCCACGCGATGGACCATGCGATCGAACCAGTCTTCGCGATGTTCGCGATCGCGCTGTTCCAGGAGCTCACGCAACCAGCGCTTGAAGCGCAACCACGTGCCGTTGGACGTGCGATGCTGATCGCCGAGCCCGGCGAGCACCTCGTCCAGCTTTTCCACGCGCGGCTTGCGCTGCGAGGGCTGGGCGGCGAGCTCGCGCCCGAGGAGCGAGCGCAGCTCGGTCAGACTGCCGACGGAAAGATTGTTCCGCACCTCTTTCCAGCCCTGCGGCAGCCACTCTTCGATTCCGCTTCGCTCCAGCGCGGACCCGAGATTCGGGCAGCGGGCGGCAATGCGGTCGTAGCCGACGTCCGCCTGCGGATCCAGGCGCGGCGTGCATTCATCGATTGCTTTTCGCGCGGCCGCCAGAGGATCGGGCTCCGCCGCCTGCAGCGGTGCAATCAACAAGAGCACAACCGCGCAGAGGAGCTGCCGCATGCGTCAGGCTTGCGCCACGCTGGCCACGCGGCGTTCGAGATCCACGCCCTGCTTGCGCACGATCAGCTCACCGTAAACGGCGAGCAGGATTGCGACGAGAAATGGCAGACCGATGGCCCGAAGCGCCACGAACACGACAGGTGTTGCCGCCGAGAGCGTAATGACGTCGGATGCGCCAAAGACCTGCAACGAAAGCATCAACATGATCACCGCGACAAGGTTGAGCACCACCAGCAGAATCGCCCACACAACGAAGGTGAGCATCGTGCGCCACCAGCTTCGGTAGGCGAGCGCGATGCCTTGCCTGAGCGACGCGAGCGCACCGTTTGGCGTCAGCGCCGCGACCACCACGGCCATGGACAGCCCGGGCAACAGCCACACCACCGGCAGGGCAATGAGCGCCGCAGTGATCATGAGAGGAAGATGCGCTGCCGGCGACACCTGCTTCAAGTCAGCCGCGAGCAGCAGTGCAGGAACCGCCGCGAGCAGCGCCACCGACACGAGGGTCACGCCGATGAGCGCCGGCATGCGGCGCAGACCTTCCGCCAGCTCGGCGCGAATGCGTCGGCGACCACCCTGCGCAACTTCGCGCTGCCGGATGAGGATCACGGCGCTGAAGTACACGGCGCTCACACTGCCAAGCACCGCCAGCACGACGCTGATGGGATCGCCCTGCAGATAGCCCCCGAACGGCACCCCTCGCGCGAGCGAGTAGATGTTGGGCAGCTGTCCGGCGATCATCGCCACCGCCCCGAACAGCACGCAGCGCACGAGCGAGGCCTTGAAGATGCGGAAGCCCGTATCGAGCACCTGGCTCACGCTTTGCGGGCCATCGGGGGGAAAGAGCACATTCGGCATGGGCGGATGATAAGCAATGGCGACGAATCACACGACACAGGCACTTCTGGAGCTCGGCACCGCGCGGCTTGCCGACCATTCCGGCAGTGCCGGGCTCGACGCGGAGCTGTTGCTCGCGCACGTGCTGAACGTGCCACGCGCCCGCTTCCGGTCCCATCCCGAGGATGTGCCTGCCGAGCCGGCGCGGTCGCGCTACCTCGAGCTGATCGAGCGGCGCGCGCGCGGCGAGCCGCTCGCGTACATCGTGGGCTATCGCGATTTCTGGACGTTGAGGCTTGCGGTGAGCCCGGCCGTGCTGGTGCCGCGGCCGGAAACGGAGCTGCTGGTGGAGCGGACGCTGGCGGTGCACGGTGGGCCCGCAGGCACGGTGGTAGATCTTGGCACCGGCTCGGGCGCAATCGCGCTAGCCGTCGCGAGCGAGCGGCCCACGTGGCAGGTGACTGCGACGGACGTGTCGGCCGACGCCCTCGCCGTCGCCCGAACGAATGCCGTGACCCACGGACTCACGCGTGTCGAGTTTCTGCAGGGCAGTTGGTTCGAGCCGCTTGCCGGGAGGCGATTCGACGTGGTGGTGAGCAACCCGCCATACATCGGCGCCGACGAACCGGAGATGTCCTCGCCGGCACTGCGATATGAGCCGCGCGGCGCGCTAACCCCCGGAGCCGAAGTAACCCTTCACGGCGCCGGCGCCACGCCGGCAGCCATTTCGCATGGCGTACGCGCCGCTGCGCCGAATGTCCCCAACGCCCTCGCCTGCCTTCGCGCCATCATTCAGTCCGCGCCGCCTCACCTCGAGCCCGGCGGTTGGCTGCTGCTGGAACATGGTTCCACGCAGGCGACGCAAGTGAGGCACCTGCTTGTGGAGCGCGGCTTCCGTCACGTACGCTCCCACCGCGATCTCGCCGGTCACGAGCGCATGACCGAGGGCCAATGGCCCCGCCCCGTTTGACGAGCAGACGCTTCGTCAAACGGTCCCACAGTGACCTTCCAAGAGGCTCCCATGCTTAGATTCGAAACCTCCCTGGGCAACTTCACCGTCGAGCTGTTCGAGAAAGAAGCGCCCATCACCACGAAGAACTTCCTGCGCTACGTCGATGAGCAGCATTACGACGGCACCATTTTCCACCGCGTGATCCCGGGCTTCATGATCCAGGGCGGCGGCATGGAGCCGGGCATGGGCGAGAAAGACACGCACGAGCCCATCAAGAACGAAGCGAAGAACGGCCTGAAGAACGATCGCGGCACGCTTGCGATGGCGCGCACCAATGTGGTGGACAGCGCGACCGCGCAGTTCTTCATCAACCTGAAGGACAACGACTTCCTCAATCACCAGCCCGGCCCCGCGTCGGCCTACGGCTATGCCGTGTTCGGCAAGGTGACCGAAGGCATGGACGTGGTCGACCAGATCGCGAAGGTGAAGACCGGCGTGCGTCGCCCGCATGCGGACGTGCCGGTGGAAGACGTGGTCATCACGTCCATTCGCCGCGTCGAGGCCGCCCAGTAAACGCGATCGATGCGGCTCTTTCGATGGACTCTCGGCGCGGTGGTCGTGTTCGTCGCGCTCACCGCGCTGCCGGTCCTGCTGATGCGCTGGGTGAATCCCTTCTCCAGCGCATTCATGCTCCACGCGAACATCGTTCACTCCTCCGAGAAGAATTACGCCACGCGCTATAGCTGGGTGGATCTCGAGAAGATCTCGCCCAATGCAGCACTCGCGGTGATCGCCTCGGAAGATCAGCAGTTCCCGTTTCACACGGGGTTCGATTTCAAGTCGATCCGCGACGCCGTGCGCGAGAACGCCCACCGCAGGCGGCCACGCGGGGCGAGCACGATCTCGCAGCAGGTGGCGAAGAATCTCTTCCTGTGGAATGGCGGGGGCTATGCGCGCAAGGGGCTCGAAGCGTGGTTCACCGTGCTGATCGAGCTCATGTGGCCGAAGGAGCGCATTCTCGAGGTGTATCTCAACATCGCGCAGTTCGGCCGCGGGGTTTACGGGGTGGAAGCAGCGTCACGCACGTTCTTTCGCAAGCCGGCGGCACGACTGTCGCGGCCCGAGGCGGCCACGCTCGCGGCGGTGCTGCCCAACCCGATCCGGATGCGGGCGGACCGGCCGTCCGCGTACGTCATGTCACGGCGGGATCAGATCATCGGGCAGATGCGCGCGCTGGGCGGCCGGGAGTATCTGGAAGAGCTGTCGCCGAGGGCGGTGGCGCACTGACGGGCTGGCGCCCTGTTACAGGCGTCCTCGCCTGCGCGGAGGCAGCGAGCGGCACACCACCAGCACTTCGGTATCGGCAACGTGCGGCGGCTTCTTGTCGCACGAACCGCCGTCCCTCGCGATGGAGAACTGCACTTCCGCCTCGAACCGCAAGCCCGGCCCGCCGGCCTGCACCCATTCCGGGGAAACCCGGAAGCGCCCCTTCGTCAGGTAATCGGTAGCGCTGGGCGCAAAGTCGGGATGATCGGTGAAGGTCTGCGCAAGAATCTGCGCACGACCCGCCTCGTCGATCTGGAACTCGAATCCCACGGCGCCCTGCGTTAGCCGGCTGGCCGCCGAGGGCGGATAGAAATCCCCCGCGGGCGGCACGAAGTCGGGCAGCTGCATCCAGTCCGTTGCGACATCGGCTTGCGTAGCGGCCGGCGACACGAGCGGTGAGACGACCGAATCCGCCGAAACGTCCGAATCGCTCGCATACACACTCAGCGTGCCGAGCGCAAGGAACGCCATCGCGGTAGCCCGCGTGAGCGGCCTCATCATCTGGGGTCTCTCCGTGTGGAAACGCGCGCCTATTATCCGGCGCGCGTCCGCTCAGACCGCGATCTTCATCGCAGGCTCGTAACCCAGATTGGGCGAGAGCCAGCGTTCGACCTCCTGCACCGTCATTCCCTTGCGCTGGGCGTAGTCCTCCACCTGATCGCGATCGATCTTGCCGAGGTTGAAGTACCGCGCTTCGGGGTGGGCGAAATACCAGCCGCTCACCGCCGCCGTCGGATACATCGCATACGAGTCCGTGAGGGTGATGCCGGCTTTCTTCTCGGCATCCAGCAGCTCCCACAGCTTCGCCTTCTCGGTGTGATCCGGGCAGGCCGGATAGCCCGGCGCGGGCCGGATGCCCTGGTACTGCTCCTGGATCAGCTGATCGTTGGTGAGGGACTCACGCGCGGCGTATCCCCAGATCTCCCGACGCACGCGCTCGTGGAAATGCTCCGCGCACGCTTCGGCGAGACGATCCGCGAGGGCCTTGAGCATGATGCTCGAGTAATCATCATGCGCGGCATGGAAGCGCTCGATGTGCTTCTCGATGCCGATGCCGGCCGTGACGGCGAACGCGCCGATGTAGTCCGGCACGCCGCTCGCCTTTGGCGCGATGTAATCCGCGAGACACTCGTGCGGCTGCCCCGGAGACTTGCCCTTCTGCTGGCGCAGGAAGCAGAGGCGAGTCGACACTTTCTCGCGGGACGCGTCGGTATAAACCTCCACGTCGTCGCCGACCGAGCTCGCTGGGAACATGCCGACGACCGCGCGCACCTTGAGCCAGCGCTCCGCGATGATCTGCTTGAGCATGTTGCGCGCGTCGGCATAGAGGTTGCTCGCCGCTTCGCCGATCAGGGGATCGGTCAGAATGTCCGGGAACTTGCCGGCGAACTCCCATGCGTTGAAGAACGGCATCCAGTCGATGTAGCCGAGCAGCTCTTCGAGTGGGTAGTTGTCGTAGCGATGAACACGCGGCACGCGCGGCGCCACCGGTGCGGGATTCGCCCAGTCGATGCGACGGCGGTTGGCCCGGGCCTGCGCGATGCTGACCTCCGGCACCTTCACCTTCTTGCCGGCGTGCGCCTCACGACGCCGCTCGTGATCCTCGTTGATCTTCGCGATGTACGCGTCCCGCCCGTCCGGCGTGACCAGCGTCTGGCATACGCCAACGGAGCGCGAGGCATCCTTCACGTAGATCACGGGCGACTTGTAGTTCGGCGCAATCTTCACCGAGGTGTGCGCCGGCGAAGTGGTGGCGCCGCCGATGAGCAGAGGCAGCCTGAACCCCTGCCGTTCCATCTCACGCGCCACGTTCACCATCTCGTCGAGCGAGGGCGTGATGAGGCCGGAAAGGCCGATGAATGTCGCGTTCTCGCGCTTGGCCGTCTCCAGGATCTTCTCGCACGGAACCATCACGCCGAGGTCGATCACCTCGAAGTTATTGCACTGGAGCACCACGCCCACGATGTTCTTGCCGATGTCGTGCACGTC
>JBDZVF010000669.1:0-2486 GCA_040255575.1 Pseudomonadota bacterium
CTTCTGCGCCGCTTCCGCGACGAGATTGAGCGCATCGGCGTCGATCACGAGCGGCTTGCCCGACTGAAGCACGGCATCGAGCGCTTCGCGCGCCCAGCTGCTGCGGCCCAACCCCGGGCCCACCGCAATCACCTGCGCACGGTCGATCGCTTCGGAAAGCTCTTCCGCCTCCCGGAACGGAACACAGATGAGCTCGGGCCGCCCGGACGCGATCGCCGCCACGTTCTCCGGCGTCACGGCCACGGTGACCAAACCTGCACCGACTCGCAGACAAGCTTCCCCCGCCAGGCGCGTTGCGCCGGGCATGCTCGGGCCGCTGCCCACGATGAGCACCTTGCCGAAGTCACCCTTGTGAGCCGCGCGCCGCCGCCGCGGGAGCGCCTGCATGATCTCCGTCTCGAGAATGCGCTCGAGCCGGGGGGAGAACCGCTCGTCCTGCGCCGGAGGCGAGACCTCGAGATCGTCGAAATAGAGCTTGCCGGCGTATTCCGGCCCATCCCCGATCACGAGCCCGGTCTTGAGGCCGACGAAGGAGACGGTGCAATCCGCCCGGACTGCGTCGCCGTGAGCGATGCCGGTGTCGCTATCGAGGCCCGAGGGAACGTCGAGCGCGTACACGGGCTTGCCACTGGCGTTGATCGCGCGAACCACGGGCGCGAGCTCTTCACGAACGGCGCTCTTCAGGCCCGTGCCGAGCAACGCATCCACGACGAGCTCGCCTTCTTTCAGCAGCTCCGCCGCAAACGGCTGAATGCGCGCGCCGCTCGCCGCGCTGTCGTTGTAGGCGGTGAGCGCGTCTCCCTTGAGCGCCGAGGGCGGCGTGGCGGACAGCACCGTCACGGTGAGGCCCGCGGCCTGCGCGAAGCGGGCGAGCACGTAACCATCCCCGCCGTTGTTGCCGCCACCGCAAACGATGACGATGCGATACGTCGTGGGCCAGCGCGAGCGCAGGTACCGCAGGGCGGCCTCGCCGGCGCGCTTCATCAACGTGTAGCCGGGAACGCCCAATTGCCCGATGGCGTAGGCGTCGAGGGCGCGGACCTGAGCCGCAGAGTACAGACCGGTGGGCAAAGCCATACGCTGATTATACTGACGCGCGGACGCTGCCCATGAATGATCCGAAGACCAAAGACCCCCTCGCACCACCGGGCGTTCTGCCGCGCCGGCCGGGCGAGCCTGCGCCGGCTGTGGGATGGCGTACAAAGGACATCGACCTCCCTTCCATCAAGCGTGCACTCTTTGACGCCGCGCGCGCGCTCGGGTTCGATGCGCTGGGCGTAGCCAGTATCGAGCTCGCGGAAGACGAGCAGCGGCTCATCGAGTGGCTCGAGGCCGGCTTTCACGGCGAAATGGACTATATGCATCGACACGGAACGATGCGCAGCCGCCC
Organism: Pseudomonadota bacterium; assembly: GCA_040255575.1. Lineage (GTDB taxonomy): Bacteria > Pseudomonadota > Gammaproteobacteria > Steroidobacterales > Steroidobacteraceae > JADGHX01. The sequence goes on from JBDZVF010000669.1 coordinate 1,391, forward strand.
GCAGGAGCTGTCTCCCGGCACCGTGCGGGTAGTATCTTTCCGTATGAATTACTGGCCCGGCGAGGCGCGCAACGCGCGCGAAGTGCTCGCCGAGCCGGAAGCGGCATATATCTCGCGTTACGCGCTCGGCCGCGACTATCACAAGGTGATGCGCCGGTCGCTCGCGCGGCTCGCCGAGGACCTGGCGCGGCGGATCGGGACTTTCGGCTACCGGGTGTGCGTGGATTCGGCGCCGGTGCTGGAAAAGGCACTGGCCCGGAATGCGGGTCTCGGGTGGATCGGCAAGCACACGAACCTGCTGGCACGGGACGCGGGCTCCTTGTTCTTTCTGGGCGAAATTCTTACGGACCTGCCACTACCCCTGGATGCTCCAGCTAGTGGCCACTGCGGAACATGCACAGCGTGCATGCCCGCCTGCCCCACGCAGGCCATCGTGGCCCCTTATCAGCTGGATGCGCGGCGCTGCATTTCCTACCTGACCATTGAGAACAAGGGGTCGATCCCGGAGGAATTCCGGGAAGCCATGGGCAATCGCATCTACGGGTGCGATGACTGCCAGATCGTGTGTCCGTGGAACAAGTTTGCGCGTGCGGCGGCCCACGCGGACTTCAAGGTGCGGCACGGACTCGATGCACCGAAGCTCGTCGATGTGTTCGCGTGGACGGAAGCGGACTTCGATGAGCGGATGCGCGGGAGCGCGATCTATCGCATCGGGTACGAGCGGTGGCTGCGGAATATCGCGGTGGCGCTGGGGAATGCGCCGACAACGGACGCGGTGATCTCCGCGCTGCGCAGCCGGCGGGAGGATGCCTCGCCGCTCGTGCGGGAGCATGTGGAATGGGCGCTGAGGCGACACGGCGAGCACGGCTGAGGTCGGCACCCGTGCGCGGCTAAGCTCGGCACGCTATGCGCCGCTGAGGTCAACACGCCGTGCGCGGCTGAAGCCGGCACGCTGTGCGCCGTGAAGTTCGGCTGGCTGTGCGCGCTGGAACTCTAGCGGCTGGCCGCGCAGGCGCTTGTGCGAGCCTTCCAGCTCAGCGATAGATCTGCAGGTTGTCGATGAGCCGCGCCTTGCCGAGGCGCGCCGCGACGAGCA
>JBDZVF010000144.1:0-13254 GCA_040255575.1 Pseudomonadota bacterium
GACGGCGGCGGCGCGAGCAATGGCAGCAGTGCGGGCGGCACCGGGGGCCGCGCGGGCGCCTCGCCCGCGCGCGACGAGGGCGCTCTCAACGCGCCGCGTGGCGCCAGAAAGAGCGCTGCCCCGAAGAGCGCGCGCAAGGGTGCCTCAAAAAAGGGCGAGGCCCCCCCGAGAACCCTGCTCGTCGTCCAGGATCGCATCCGCGCGAGCTTCGCCGAGCGGGGCCGCGTGCTCGAATCGCTCGAAGCCGCGCTCCGCGTCGGCCGCGGCCGGGTGCACATCCACGTGGTCGACGACAGCGATCCGCCGAGAAGCCTGGACACCTGGCGCTACTCCAACGAGCTTCACTGCGCCCACTGCGATCTGTCCTACCGCGAGCCGATCCCCAGCCTCTTCTCCTTCAACTCGCCGGTCGGCGCCTGCGAGACCTGCCGGGGCTTCGGTCGCACCATCGGCATCGACTACGGCCTCGTCATCCCGGACGAAAGCAAATCCCTGCGCGGCGGCGCCATCCGCCCGTGGCAGACGCAGTCGTACAAGGAATGCCAGGACGACCTCATCAAGTTCGGCAAGAAGCGCAACATCCCGCTCGACCGTCCCTGGCGCGAGCTGAGCGAAGCGCACAAGGCGTGGGTCATCGACGGCGAAGGCCCGTGGAGCAAGGACGTCTGGTACGGCGCGAAGCGCTTCTTCGACTGGCTCGAAACCAAATCCTACAAGATGCACGTGCGCGTATTGCTCTCACGCTATCGTGCGTACACCCCCTGTCTTACGTGCAATGGCGCGCGGCTCAAAACAGAAGCGCTGCTGTGGCGGCTTGGCAGCCGCGAGCTGGCGGACGAAGCGCTGCCGCCCGAGCAGCGCTTTCGCCCCGCCGGGGTGCAGTGGAACGACGAAACACTTCGCTCGCTGCCCGGGCTCACGATTCACGACATCATGCTTCTGCCGCTGGAGCGCGCCTGCGCGTTCTTCCAGCAGCTCGAACTCCCGAAACCGCTCGACGAAGCGACCGACCTGCTGCTCGGCGAGATTCGCGCGCGATTCAACTACCTCAATGATGTGGGGCTCGGCTATCTCACACTCGATCGGCAGTCCCGCACGCTCTCCGGCGGCGAAGTCCAGCGCATCAACCTGACGACGGCGCTCGGCACGTCGCTCGTGAACACGCTCTTCGTGCTGGACGAGCCTTCCATCGGCCTGCATCCGCGCGACATGCTGCGCGTCATCGGCGTGATGAAGCGGCTGCGCAATGCGGGCAACTCGCTCGTCGTGGTCGAGCACGATCCGCAGATCATGCTGGAAGCGGACCGCATCCTCGATCTCGGCCCGGGCGCCGGCGAGCGCGGCGGCCAGGTGGTGTTCTTCGGCAGCCCGAGTGAGATCCGCCGACACGGCAAGTCCCTCACCGGCGATTACCTCAGCGGCCGCAAGATCGTCGCGCAGCCCTCGGATACGCCACCGCCGGGCGCGGCTCACGGCCCCAGCATCGACAGCGACGGCGCCGTTGTCGCCGAAGCGCGCCCCAATCGGTGGCTCGAGCTCGGAGGGGCGCGCGAGCACAACCTGAAGAACGTCACGGTACGCATTCCGCTCAAGCGGCTGGTGTGCGTCACCGGTGTGTCGGGCTCCGGCAAATCCACACTCGTGGAGGACGTGCTCTACCCTGCGCTACAGAAGTATCGGGGCAAGCCCACGGAAGCGCCGGGAGCGTTCGACACACTGCGCGGCGCCGAGCTCATCGACGACGTCGTGATGGTCGACCAGAGCCAGATCGGCCGCACCACGCGCTCCAATCCCGCAAGCTACGTGGGCGCATTCGACTGTATTCGCGATCTGTTCGCAGGCGAGCCGGCATCGCAGGAGCGGCGCTACACGGCGGGCACGTTCAGCTTCAATTCGGGCAACGGCCGCTGCCCCACGTGCGGTGGCAACGGCTTCGAGCACGTGGAAATGCAGTTCCTCTCCGACGTGTACCTGCGCTGCCCGGACTGCAACGGCAAGCGCTATCGCGACGAGGTGCTCGAGATCAGGCGCGAAGGCGCGAACAAGCAGCGCGCCAGCATCTCCGACGTGCTGGAGATGACGGTGACCGAGGCCCTCGCGTTCTTCGCGGATTCGAAGGAAGTCGCGCAGAAGCTCGCGCCGCTCGCTGACGTCGGCCTCGAATACTTGAAACTCGGCCAGCCGGTGCCGACGCTCTCGGGTGGTGAAGCGCAGCGACTGAAGCTCGCCGGTCACCTCGCGGCGGCGGGCGGTGTGGCATCGAGCACCACTCACAACGGCAAGCTGTTCCTGTTCGACGAGCCCACCACCGGCCTGCACTTCGAGGACGTGGCAAAGCTCCTGCGCGCCTTCCGCAAGCTGCTGGCGGCAGGCCATTCACTGCTCGTCATCGAGCACAACCTGGATCTGATTCGCGCTTCGGACTGGATCATCGATCTGGGACCCGAGGGCGGCGATCGCGGCGGTGAGATCGTGTGCGCAGGCACGCCAGCGCAAGTGCGCGCGAACGAGCGCTCTTACACTGGCCAGGCATTGAAGGTGTATGAGCAGGCGTTGTCGCAGGACGCGCCGCTCGCAACCGCGATCGGCAAGGTTTCGCGGGAGAGCAGCTCCGCCCAGCCTGATTTCGGCAGTCTCTCGATGCACGAAGAGCGCTCAAGCCGCGGCGCCAGCGACGCCGCCCGCCGTAGCGACGCGAGTGCAAGTAAGGCCATCGCCGACCAGCGCGCGCAGACGGCGTATGGGCGCGACCTCGCCGCCGCGAAGAATGCGGTGGTCATTCACAACGCGCGCGAGCACAACCTCAAGAATATCGACGTGAAGATCCCGCGCGACCGCTTCACCGTGATCACCGGTGTCTCGGGGTCGGGCAAGTCGACGCTTGCGTTCGACATCCTGTTCAATGAAGGGCAACGCCGCTACCTCGAGTCGCTCAACGCTTATGCGCGCCAGTTCGTGCAGCCGGCGGCGCGGCCGGAAGTCGACGCGATCTACGGCATTCCGCCGACCGTGGCGATAGAGCAGCGCACGAGCCGCGGCGGGCGCAAGAGCACGGTAGCCACGCTCACGGAGATCTATCACTTCCTGCGATTGCTGTACGTGAAGCTGGGTATCCAGTATTGCCCGGACTGCGACGTCGCCATCGAACCGCAGAGCGCGTCCTCCATCGCTGCCCGGCTGCTGAAGGACTATCGCGGCAAGCGCATCGCCCTGCTCGCTCCGCTCGTCGTCGCTCGCAAGGGGTTCTATACGGATCTTGCGAAGTGGGCGGCAAAGAAGGGCTACAAGTCCTTGCGCGTCGACGGCGTCGATACGCCGACGACCAGGTGGCCGCGGCTGTCGCGCTTCAAGGAGCACACGATCGAGCTGCCCGTCGCCTCGATCCTCGTCGATGCCAGCGCCGACACGCTCATCCACGAAGCGCTGGTACGCGCGCTGGATTTCGGCAAGGGCATCGTGCACGTGCTGGGGCCGAACACGGAGAAGGTAACCGTGTTCTCCACGAAGCGAGCCTGCCCTTCCTGCGGCCGCAGCTTCTCGGAGCTCGATCCCCGCCTCTTCTCGTTCAACTCGAAGCACGGCTGGTGCGAAAGCTGTTTCGGCACGGGCGTCGAGATGACCGGCTTCGATGAAGAGCAGACCGGCGAAGAGGTGTGGTGGAACGAGTGGTACGAGCACGAGCCCACGGCCTGCACCGCTTGCGAAGGGCATCGCCTCAATCCCGTGGCGCTGAATGTGCGCTTCCGCGACCGGAGCATCGCCTCGCTCACGAACGACACGATCGAGAGCGCCGCCGGGTTCTTCGCGAAGCTGAAGCTCAATCCGCGTGAGAAGGAGATCGCGCGGGATCTGCTCGCCGAAATCCGGGCGCGCCTCAAGTTCCTGGACCGCGTGGGGCTCAGCTACCTGTCGCTCGATCGCTCGGCGCCGACGCTGTCGGGCGGCGAAGCGCAGCGCATTCGGCTCGCCGCGCAGCTCGGCTCGAACCTGCAGGGCGTGTGCTACGTGCTGGACGAGCCCACCATCGGGCTGCATCCGCGCGACAACGAGATCCTGCTCGATTCGCTCGCCGAGCTGTCCTCGCACCGGAATACGCTGGTGGTGGTGGAGCACGACGAAGACACGATTCGTCGCGCCGATCACGTGCTCGATCTCGGGCCCGCCGCGGGCGTGCGCGGCGGGGAGATCGTGGGCGAAGGCAAGGTGGCGGACCTCATCCGCAATCCGCGCTCGACCACGGGCAAGTTTCTGCGCAACCCGATCACGCATCCCGCCGAGCCGCACCGCCCGGTCGACAAGCGCACGCCGCAACTCAAGATCGAGCGCATCGAGCTGCACAACGTGCGCAAGACCGACGTCTCGCTGCCGCTCGGACGACTGGTTGTGGTGACCGGGGTGTCCGGCTCGGGCAAATCTACTGTCGCCCGTGACGTGCTGTACACGAACCTGAAGCACCTCGTTGCCGAGAACGGCAACGGTCACCGGAACGGCAATGGCGGTGAGAAGAACAACACGAACGGCCGAGGGAAAGTCCGTCGCAGGTCCGCGTCGATCGATCTTATTGGCTGTCGCGCCATCAAAGGCGTCGAGCACATCGACCGCGTGCTCGAGGTCGACCAGACGCCCATCGGCAAAACGCCACGCTCCTGTCCCGCGACCTACATCGGCTTCTGGGACGAGATCCGTCGCATCTACGCGAACACCACCGAAGCGAAGATCCGCGGGTATACGGCAAGCCGCTTCAGCTTCAACACCACCGGCGGGCGCTGCGAAGGCTGCGAAGGCCAGGGCGTGAAGACCATCGAGATGAGCTTTCTCCCCGATGTGAAAGTACTCTGCGATGTCTGCAACGGCCGGCGCTTCAATTCCGAGACGCTGTCGGTGACGTGGCGTGACAAGAACATCGGCGAAGTGCTCGCCATGAACGTAGATGATGGCGTGGAGTTCTTCCGCGCCCACCCGCGCGTACATCACTGCCTGAAGCTGCTGCAGGATGTGGGGCTCGGTTACCTCACGCTGGGGCAGCCGAGCCCGACCCTGTCCGGCGGCGAAGCCCAGCGCATCAAGCTCGTCACCGAGCTCGCCAAGGTGCGCGGCGACGCCGACCGAAACCTGCGCCAGAGGGCGAAGCACACGCTCTATGTGCTCGACGAGCCCACCGTCGGCCTGCACATGGCAGACGTTGAGAAGCTGATACACGTGCTCCATCGGCTGGTCGACGCGGGCAACAGCGCGATCGTGGTCGAGCACAACCTCGACGTCATGGCCGAAGCCGACTGGATCCTCGACATGGGTCCCGAAGCGGGCAACGACGGCGGCAAGGTCGTCGCGGAAGGGCCGCCTGCGACGGTAGCTCGGAAGAAAGCGACGTCGCACACCGGGCGGGTTCTGGATGACTTTCTGCGTGAACGCACGAAGCGAGAGGCGGCGGCCTGATGTCAGCGGGCCCTCATCGGGCTAGAGTACGACCGTGAGCCACAACCTCGTCTGCTGGAAATGCGGTGCTTCGCTTGCCGAGCTCAGTCTGCCGTTGCAGCGGCGGGACGAGTGCCGCAAGTGCCGGGCGGAGCTGCACGTGTGCAAGATGTGCGTGGACTACGACACGCGTGTGGCGAAGCACTGTCGTGAGCCGACGGCCGAAGAAGTGACCGACAAGACGCGCGCCAACTTCTGCGATCACTTCAAGCCGCGTGAAGGCGCCTATGTCGCGCCCAATACGAGCGAGGTGGACAAGGCGCGGGCGGAGCTCGAGAAGCTCTTCGGCGGCAAAAAATAAGAGGCTCTCGATCGCCGGGCCGTGCGGGAGATTGTCCCTGCTCGTTGAGCCGCCGGGCGATCGAGGGCCTCTTGAAGCCTCGACACACTCCTGAAAAAACTAGTTCTTGCGCACGCGCTCGGAAATCCGATCGAGCAGCTTCGCGAACGGCGTGTTCTTCTGCACTTCCACGCGCAGGTGGCGCACGCCGGTATCGTTCAGCACTTCGCCACGGCCGTTGTCGATTTCCAGATCGCTCGCGCCGAGAATCTCCAGCGTCTCCTCGAGCGTCTTGGGCGAGCGCTGCTCGCGCGCCTTCACGCGGCCGAGCGGCTTGTTCTTGCGCACCGGTGCGCTCTTGCTGCCCGGAGCGGGTTTCGGGGCGGGAGCGGCGGCTTTCGGCGCGACCGGCTGGCTGGCCTTGTCATCGTCGTCGAACAGCTTGAACTCTTCGATCTTCTGCTCCACGCGCTTGCGCTGGAACGCGCCCGTAGCGGCCTTGGTCTCTTCGTCGCTCGCGCGCGCCTTCTCCGCCGGGCTCACCGGCACGACGGCCACACTCGCGAACTCGGACCGCACGTAGTACGCCACCTGCTTCGCGGAGATGGCATCGGAGAAAAAGCCGAGGCGCAAGCCGTACCACTTGCGGCCTTCGCGGCTGCCTTCCACGGTGTAGAGCGTGTAGGCACTGAAGATCGCGAGCGGCGGAACCTTGTCGAGCTCCACCGGCTGCACGGACCACTGCAACTGCACTGCGAAAGCAACAGGCGCGTTGTCGATCACCGCTTCCTTCAGCGCGCGGCGGGTCTGCGTGTCGTCGGGCTTCAGGAGGGAGATGCCGGTATTCGCATCGTCGCTGCCCTTCTCCCCTTCATCCGAACGGCGCGTCTCGAGCATGCGGAGCACCTGCGTGTCCGACATGGAGTCGCCCGAAGCGGGGTCGGCGGTCGGGACGCGCGGCGGCGGAGCGGCAGTGCGCGGCTTCTCCGCAGCGGGAGCTCCGGCGCGACGCGCGCTCATGGCAACATTCTGAGCCCCGGGCGACGCGAGGTTCGAAGGCGTGCTCAGGATCGCATTCTGTGCGGGCGCCGTCGGCGCGCGTCCCGCCGCGGCCCCAGCCTGGCGTGCCACCGGCGCGGAAGCCGGCGGACTGGCAGCGACGGATGCGGCCGGTTTCGCCGTTGGCGCGGGTGCGCGCAGACCTGGCGGAACCGGCATGTGGCGCGTCTCGCCGGTTTCGTCGAGCGCCGCCATCACTTCGCGGACATTCGAGCCATCGGTGAGCGCGTTGCCGGGATTCTTCTTCGGGCCGTTCGCGGGCGGGCGGGCGGCCGCGGGCTGCGGGGCAGGAGATTTCGTAGCGGACGACGGCGCAGCGTTCGCCGTAGCGGCGGAGGGTGCAGATTTCGCCGTCGCGGCCGAGGGCGCGGTGTTTGCCGGAGCTGCCGACTTCGCAACGCTGGATGCGGCTGCAGCGGCTGACTTCGGAGCGCTGGTGCCCATGGCGGGCTGCTTCGTACCCGCGGATGTAGGCGCGTTTGCTGCGGAGTGGGCGGAACTGCGCGCGGGCGCTGAGCTCGTGGACGCTCGGCCCGCTTGCGGGGCGGGAGCGGTGACGACCGGCGCGGGAGGTGCCGGTGTGAAATTCGGCTGCGAGTACGCGGTCGGGCTGGGCGCGGCGGGTGCGAACGGGTTCGGCGCCATCACCGTCTGGTCGGGGGCGCCGAATGCGCCGGGGGTCGACTGGGCCATCTTGGCGACGGCCGCCAGCGCCGCGGCGGCCTGCGCGACGGCTTCCAGCATCGGCGCCGCGGAGGCGGCTGCGCCTTGCGGTGTCGGCGGGAGGATCGGCGCGGCTTGCAGGGTCGGTACTTCGATTGCGACGGGGCCCGCCGGCATCGCATCGATCGGCGCAGCGGTCGTCGCATTGGCGGGTGCCCCGCCGTGAGCGCCGTGAGCAGGCGCGGCGGAGGCACCGCCGGGCGTGCCGTCAGCCGCGCCATGTGCAGCGGCAGCGGCATGGGCACCGGCAGCGGCATGGGCACCGGCAGCGGCATGCGCACCGGCAGCGGCATGGGCACCGGCAGCGCCGTGCGTGGTGGCAGCGCCGTGAGCAGGCGCGCCGGTGGCGCCGGGCGCGGCCAGTGCGGCTGAGAGGCGCGACGGCACCGTCTTCGATACAGGGGGGCGTGTGGCTGTCACCGCCGGAGCGGTGTTGTGGGCCGGCGCCGGGGGCGGCGCGGGCAGTTGCTTTGCCAGCTCCGCGGCGGCCGCGCGCGCGCGCAGCTTCTTGCCCGGCGCTTCGCCGGCCCAGGCGCCGGGATACAGGTCGCGAATGACGTTGAGCCACTCTTCCGCTTCGGCGAGCGTACTGAAGTAGCCCATGTGCAGCCGGAAGCGCTCGCGGTTGTCCTCGCGGCGACGGCTGACGAAGAAGCTGAAACGTTTGAGCTCGGGCGAGTCCGGGTGCGCCAGCGCCATCGGCGTGGTCGAGGACGTGAGGTTGATGACGAACGGGCCCGCGCCGGCATCACTGCTGGCGTCAACCCCGGCTTCCGGAACTGGTGCACTACCGGCTGCCATGCGTGCTTGTGAGCTCATGTTCGTTCCCCGACCCCGTGTCCTGCGCGAACAGCCGGCACCTTCAGGCGCAAAAGCCCTGAACGATCGGGGGGAACTGCGGAAGCTCGCGTGGAGACACGCGAGATTCGTGGCAGCCCCGCCGTCGTAGGAGCTCGCTCCTTTAGACCGGTGGCTTTGCGTCCCCGCCTTTCGACGGGTTTGCCCTTTTCACTTTCGAGGTGTCAGTGTCAACGCGTCGCGTATGAGCGTCAAGCGTCGTTATGTGCAGATCTTCACACACGACTCAAACACCCGACAGCGAGTTGTACTTAGGTTAACCAACACATGACATAACCGCTAGCGTGTCCGGATGGCGACAGTCGCGAGGAGGCGTAGCGACGCGCCGGGTCAGGCGGCAAAAACCGCGCTTTTTGCCGCCGGCAACGAAGCCGATGCTCCGAAAAAAGCGCCGCAGGCGACTTTTTTCCCGTCAACTAGAAACGGCCGGCGCTGACGAAGTGGGATTTGTAGTACGGGTCGTCGAGAGATGCGTAGGACACTACCGAACCCGAGTTCGGCGCGTGGATGAAGCGGCCGTCCCCCGCGTAGATCCCCACGTGGTCCACACGGCCCTTCGACGTGCGGAAGAACACGAGATCACCCGGCTCGAGGTCATCGCGCTTGACCCGCTCGGCGGCCTTGCGCTGGTCGGCGGCGGTTCGCGGCACCTTCTGGCCGAGCTGCTCGAAGCTGTAGAACACGAGCCCGCTGCAATCGAAGCCCTTCCGGGGGCTCGCGCCACCGTATCGGTACGGCGTGCCCAGAAAACCCGCGGCGATGCTGACGACTTTTTCGCCATCCGCCTTCGGCGCAACCTGAGCAGGAACGGACATGCCCAGCCGCTCGTGCGGCCCGCCGGGCACCTGCCGTACAGCCGTGGCACAGCCTGCGGCGACGAAGGCCGTGAGAAAGATGGCGATGAGGTTGCGGGTACGCAGGCTCACGGCGCGAATCCTAGCGTCATGCGCGCCACAAGGCGATGCGCGAGGAACACATGGACCCGAACAAGCCCGCCGCCTCAACCGGCCTCGAGCGCGGAGCTCCGGGTGGGCTGCGAGGCCAGCGCGCGCGCCTGCAGAAGCTCGGTCACCGCCGTGGGCGCGAGCGGTCGGGCGAGATAGAAGCCCTGCGCCACGTCGCAATGCCGTTCCTTCAGGAACTCGAGCTGCTCGACCACCTCGATGCCTTCCGCGACCACGCGTTTGCCGAGGGCATGCGACATCACGACGATCGTCTCCACCAGCGTGGCGGACTGCGGGTTCTGCGGCACTTCCTCGAGGAAGGCGCGGTCGATCTTCACCGTGCCGATCGGGTACTGCCGCAGATAGTTGAGCGATGAGTAGCCCGTGCCGAAGTCATCGAGCGCCAGGTGCACGCCGATTTGCGACAGGCGCACGAGCGCGGTGCCGGCGGCTTCGTCCGCAAACACGCTCTCGGTGAGCTCGAGCTCGAGAAGATCCGGCGGAATGTCGTACTTGTCGAGCGCGCGCCGCACGGCTTTCGGGAATTCGCTGTGCTTCAACTGCTGGACCGAAACATTCACGGCGAGGCGAGGCGGGGCGATGTGCTGGTCGCGCCACTGCGCGAGCTGCGCGCAGGCGGTGTCGAGCACCCAGCCGCCGATGTCGACGATCAGGCCGCTCTCTTCGGCCGCCGGCACGAACTCGTTCGGATAGCGCATGCCATCGCGCGGCGTCTGCCAGCGCAGCAGCGCCTCGAGTCCGGCGAGGCTGCCATCCACCACCGCGAACTGCGGCTGATAGAACAACGAGAACTCGCGCCGACGCAGCGCGCGGTGCAGTCCGGTCTCCGTGGCCGCGCTCGGTTTGCCCGTCATGTTCAGGTCGAAGAACATCGCGCGACCGCGGCCGAGCTCCTTGGCCCGATACATCGCGGTGTCGGCGTTGCGCATGAGCTCTTCGATCGTCAGGCCGTCGTCCGGGAACAGCGTGATGCCGATGCTCGCGGCGACATAGTGGTCCTTGCCACCAATATTCACCGGCAACTGCAGTGATTCGATGATGCGCTCCGCGACGGTGCGTGCCGCATCCGGATCCGCGACATTGCGCAGGATCACCGTGAACTCATCGCCACCCAGGCGCGCGACGGTGTCGCCATCCTTCACGCACGAGCGCAGCCGCTGCGCGACGATGGTGAGCAGCTGATCGCCGGCCGCGTGACCCACTGTGTCGTTCACGCGCTTGAAATGATCGAGGTCGATGTAGAGCACGGCGCCGCGACCGAGCCCCGCCGTTGCGGTCGCAAGCTCCTGCGCCAGGCGATCGAGGAACAGCAGCCGGTTCGGCAAGGCCGTGAGCGGGTCGTAGTGAGCCTGCCGGTGCAGCCGCTCATCCCGAGCCGTCTTAGACAGCGCAATCGCCAGACGATGCGCGAACTGGCCGCCGCACTCGGCGATGAGCGGATCTGTGCCCGGCGCTTCGCGATAGCCGACCGCAAGGATTGCGTCCACGCGCTCGCCCGTCGTCATGACCGGCCAGACCCAGAAGAAATCCGAGCCGATCTCGTGCAGCGGCCGCAGGAAGCTGTGTCGCTCCTCCTCGCAGCGGGTGACGGTGAGCCCGTTCTTCTCGGCCGCAAGCGTATCCATCATGTCCGCATCGAGCTCGACGCGGCTCACCGGCAAACCGCTGAGGCCGTTCGCGGCCATGTAGCTTCTGCCACGTCCGGGCGCATCCGCATCGCGCAGCGTGATGCCGACACTGTGACAGCGAGTGACCGTTTGAACGCGTTCGAGGATGGATTCGAGCATCTGCTCCAGCTCCGCGGAGCTCAGCAGCATCTGGTCGATCTCCCCGAGCGTTTCGAGCGCGCGGAACTGCTCTTCCAGCAGAGCGGCAGAGCTGTTGAACGCGCGCACGAGGTCGCGCGGCTCGTCGGCGGCCGCCACGCTCAAGCGGTCATAGCGGCGCTCGGATAGCGCGCGCAGCCCGCCTTCCACGGCCTTCACCGCGCGCACGTGCCGCCGGCTCAGCGACTCCGCGCCGCCCCAGGCCACCGCGAGCGCGGCGAGCAGCGCCCAGGGCAAGAGCACCCAGACGGCGTGCGAGCGGCTGAAGAACGTCGCTCCGTGATCGAGCGCCACCACAGACCAGGGCACGGTCGTCACGCGCTCATCGATGAGCGTGAGGTGCGTGAGCACGCCGCGCCACTCTTCCCCGCCGCCTTGCCACGAGAGCGCTTCGCTCGCGGAGCGGCGGCTCGTGGTCGACGTCTGGATTCGCTGCGCGAACATGCGCCCGGTCTCGGGCAGCAGCGGGATCGTCGACTGCAGCACGACGCCTTCGGCGTCCACTATCGCGATCGGCGTCGCGAGAATGCCGCCCGAAAGATCTTTCCACAGCCAGTCCGGCGCGATCTCGAAGTAGGCCAGTCGCTGGAAGCCGCCCGCCGTGACCGAGCGGGCCAGGAACACCGAAGGCGGCTGCCCCTCGAGCACCACCCGCAGCACGACGGTCTGCCCCGCGGCGAGCGCCAGGAGTTGGGCCGGCGTCGGGCGGAAACCGGCGGAGCCCGCCACGAGCCCGCCATCCGGATCGACAACGACCGCGGACTTGAAGGCCCGTGAATTGATGATCTGCTGGCGCATGAGCGAGCCGTCGTAGCCCACATCGCGCGCCGTGAGGTTCTGAACGAGGGTTTCGGCGGCCCCGAAGCGGGAGCGCAGGCTTCGGGCGTACGCCTGGCTCACCCCGGTGAGGCGTCGTTCGACCGTGAGGGTGCTGGCGTCCGCCATGGCCCGGGCGGCGAGCATGGCCAGCACGAGGACGGGGACGATCGCGGCCACGGCCAACGCCACGGCAATGCGCCGCCCCATACGACTGTTGAGAGCCCGCCCGATCATGTCGACTCATTCCGCCCGGTGCATCCTGCAATTTATTCGCTGACTTGCCGGCCCGGTGAGCGTTGGATCAACTATTAACAGGCGGTGGGGGGCGTTGCGGGCCGGAATGTTAACTCGGTCACGTTACACTTCGCGGGACATGACGAGTCCGGCCTATGCATCTGAACACGCGATTCGCCGAGCCACTGCGTGGCTGCTCGGGTTCACGGTGCTCTTCATCGTTTACGCCTCGCTCTACCCGTTCGAGTTCGACGCCACGCGGCTCCTGCGCTTCGGGCGCGAAGACTGGCTGAAGGTCGTCGCCTGGCGGCGGCCGATCCGCTCGGACCTCATCGCGAATCTCATCTTCTATCTGCCGTTCGGCGCGCTGCTGATGGCGCTCACGCCCCGTCGCTGGGGCCCGATGCGCCGCTTCCTGTTCACTCTGGCGTGCGGCACGGGGCTCTCGGTGTTCATTGAGCTCGCGCAGTGCTTCACGGTGAAGCGCGACCCCTCGCTGGTCGATGTGATGACGAACTCCGCCAGCACCGCGCTGGCGGCGCTGCTTGCGCTGGGCGCGCGCGGCCTCGGGTTGAAGCCGGCGCTGCCGGAGCTGCGCGCCAGCCGTCCGGATTTCGTGGCCGTGCTCATCATCGGGCTGTGGCTCGCCATGCACGCCGCGCCGTTCATGCCCGCACAGCGGTTCGTCTGGTACTTCACCAATCCCGGGCGCGCGCTCGACTGGGACTGGTCGAGCGGCGCGTTCGCTGGATTCCTGGCGGGGTATCTGCTCGTGGGCACGGTGCTGAGGAGCCTGCTGCGACCATCCAGCTTCTGGAAGCTGTTTGCAGCGTGCGCGCTCCTCTCGGTGCTTGCGCGCATCGTTTTTCGCGATCAGCGGCTCGCGCTTCCGGAGGTCGTGGGATTGCTGTTCGCGCTGCCTCTCATCTGGCAAGTGCATGCTGCGCGTGAGCAGACCGCGTATCGGCTGGCGCTGCTGTGGGCCGCGCCAGCATTCGTGTTCTACGCGCTCGCG
>JBDZVF010000145.1:0-13296 GCA_040255575.1 Pseudomonadota bacterium
GCGCGCCCGCGAAGTGGTCCGCGCGAGGCTCACTCGCGTGGGCGCCGCAGGTGGCGCCACACGGCGCGAGATCGCCGAGGCGCACCTCGCGTTCCTCGATGACCCCGTGCTGAACGAGGTTGCTGGCGAGCACATCGCCGCCGGCAAGAGCGCCGGGTTTGCCTGGCGAGCGGCGACGCGTAGCTCCATCGCGGCGCTCGAGCAGCTCACCGATGCCCGTCTGCGCGAGCGGGCCGATGACTTGCTCGATATCGAATCACACGTGCTGATGGCGCTCGCGGGCGAGGCGCGCCCGATGAACCTTTCCCTGCCGCAGAACGCCATTGTGGTCGCCGACGAGATGCTCCCGTCGGAGCTCGTTTCACTCGATCGCGCCAATCTGAAAGGCATCGCGCTGAGCGGTGGTGGCCCGACCTCGCACGTCGCGATTCTCGCCGCCGCGATGGACGTTCCCATGCTCGCCGGACTGGGCCCCGCGTTGCGCGAAGTGCCGACCGGCGAGCGCGTAATCGTCGACGCGAATGGCGAAGCAGACGTAGCTGCGCGCGCAACGGCCAATGCAGGCGCAACCAGCAGCCCGAACGCAGGCACAGGCCCACATCCAGGCGCCAACTCCGGCCTCCTCCTCATCGCCCCCGCCGCCGACGCCTTCGCGAAGGCCGAGCAGCACGCCGCCACACTCCTCGTACAGCGCGCAGCCGACCGGCGCGCCGCCCAAAGCGACTGCCGCACGCGCGACGGAACACGCATCGAAATCTTCGCGAATCTCGGCAGCATCGCCGAAGCAGACGCTGCGGTAATAGCGGGAGCAGAAGGCTGCGGCCTCCTGCGCACAGAGTTCCTGTTCATCGACAGAGACCGCCCGCCCAGCGAAGAGGACCAGCTCGAAGTCTATCAAGCCATCGCCAACGCCCTTGGCGGAAGGCCGCTCGTGCTGCGCCTGATGGATGTAGGTGGCGACAAGCCACTCAACTACCTCCCGCTACCGCCGGAAGAGAACCCCGCACTCGGCCTCCGCGGAGTACGCACAGCTCTGCGCTATCCAGATCTGCTCCGTACGCAGCTTCGAGCAGCCATGCGAGTGACTCCACACGGCATCGTGCGCATCCTGCTCCCGATGATCACGGATGCCGCCGAAGTGCGCGCCATCCGAAATTTCGCGAACGAGCTTCAGATGCAGCTCAGCCTGCGCGTCCCCGTGGAAATTGGCGCGATGATCGAAACGCCCGCCGCGGCACTAACCGCCAGGCACGTTGCGGCAGCCGCCGACTTCCTTTCGATTGGCAGCAACGATCTCACGCAATACTCACTCGCGATGGATCGCGGCCACCCGGAGCTGGCGCGAAGAATCGACGCGCTTCATCCGGCGGTGCTCGAGCTCGTAGCGCTGGCGGCAAGCGCCGGCGAGCGTGCTGGAAAACTCGTGGCGGTGTGCGGCGGTATGGCCGCCGACAGCGCCGCCGTGCCGGTTCTCATCGGCCTCGGCGTGCGTGAGCTATCGGTCGTGCCCGCCGCGGTTCCCGCGCTCAAACGCCAGGTGCGCGATCTGGATATACGCGAATGCGCAGCGCTTGCTGCCCGCGCGCTCGAAGCCGAATCCGCCGCGGATGTACGTGCGCTCGTGGCACGCGCAAAGAACTTACCCGGAGGCTTGCGATGAACGCTCGATTCTCGGGACTGCAGCAGCTCGGCCGCGCGTTGATGCTGCCGATCGCGGTGCTGCCCATCGCCGGGTTGCTGCTTCGGCTCGGCCAGCCAGACGTGCTCGACTGGCCTACCATGGCCGCCGCGGGCGATGCAATCTTCTCGAACCTGGGCCTGCTGTTCGCAGTGGGCGTGGCGGTGGGCCTCGCGAAGGAGAATCACGGTGCCGCCGGCCTCGCAGCGCTCGTGTGCTTCGTGGTGACGACGAAAGGCGCCGAGACACTGATGGCGGTGCCGCCTACCGAGCTTGCGAACCTCACCGGCACTGCGAGCGATCTGGCTGCATCCGCGTTCCGCGCCCGGGAGCTTGCCAAACTCAGCGTTCCCGTTGGGCTGATCTGCGGGATCACGGCCGGGTTCGCCTACAACCGATTCAGCAACATCACGTTACCCAGCTATCTCAGTTTCTTCGGCGGCCGGCGCTTCGTCGCGATTGCCACCGGTGTCGCCGGTCTCGTATTCGCAGTCGTTATCGGAAACACCTGGCCGTACGTCGAGCAGGGCATGGACGGGCTGAGCCGTGCCATCCTCGGCGCGGGCCCGGTGGGTCTCTTCATTTACGGCACCCTCAACCGCGTGCTCCTCATCACGGGGTTGCATCACATCCTGAACAACATTGCCTGGTTCATCCTCGGGGACTTCCACGGCGCCACGGGGGACCTCAGGCGATTCTTTGCGGGTGACCCCTCGGCGGGCGCGTTCATGTCCGGCTTCTTCCCCGTGATGATGTTCGGCCTGCCCGGCGCCTGTCTCGCGATGTATCGCACCGCTGCGCCGGAGCGTCGCGCACAGGTGGGGGGATTGCTCGTGTCGCTCGCGCTCACTTCGTTTCTGACGGGCGTGACCGAGCCGGTCGAGTTCACCTTCATGTTTCTCGCGCCGGTGTTGTACGCGTTGCATGCGGTGACGACCGGCCTCTCCATGGCGTTGATGGACCTGCTCGGCGTGCGGCTGGGATTCAGCTTCTCCGCGGGGCTCTTCGACTATGTGCTGAACTTCAACAGCGCGCAGCATCCGCTTTGGTTGCTGCCGATCGGGCTCGGGTATTTCGGCATCTACTACTTCGGATTCCGTTTCTGCATCCTGCGCTTCAACCTCGCAACGCCCGGGCGCGAGCCGGAAGACATTGCGCGCGCAACGTCAGCCACAGCGGCGGGCGCGGGTCCGGCTGCGGGCAGCAGGGCCGAGGGTTTCGTCCATGCCCTGGGCGGCGCGCCCAATCTCACCGAAGTGGAAGCCTGCACCACACGCCTTCGCCTCGGCATCGTGGATGGCGCAAAGATCAACGAAACCGCACTCCGGCAATTGGGTGCACGGGGCGTGGTGCGCCCGTCGGCAACGAGCTTGCAGGTGGTGCTCGGCCCCGTGGCCGACCAGGTGGCAGGTGAGATTCGCGAAGCACTGCGCGCCGCCACCACTGCAGAGAAAGTGCCGACAGGGCACGACGCAGGCGCCTTGTTGAAGATGTTGGGCGGAGTGGACAACGTGCTCGACCTCGCCGCAGTGCCCGGCCGACTGCTGCTGAAGCTCGCCCGACCAGACGTGCTGGACGAGCCCGGCCTCGCCAATCTCGGCGTGCGCGGAATCGCGAAGACAGGCGCCGGCGTGCAAGTGCTCGTCAGCGGACCCGTGGAAAACACAGCGGCGCCGCTACGCGCGCTGCTGAACCGCGCGTGAGAGAACTCACCCTCACCGCACCAGGGGGAGAGCAGGCGACACCCATGCGTGAGCTCGTCTCCCCAGGCGACGATGTCATCCGGGGCGAGGTGTTTGCATCGGCTCAACCCGTGGTCCTGCGTGGCCTCGTGAGTCACTGGCCCATCGTGCAGGTCGCCGCGACCTCACCGGCCGCCATGCTCGAATGCCTCACCCGATTCGACAACGGCACCGCCGTCGATGCCATCATGACCCCACCCGAAGTCGAAGGCCGCGTCTTCTACAACGACGCGATGACGGGCTTCAATTTCATCCGCAATCGACTGCCCATCGGCGCCATCGCGGAGCAGCTGATGCGGTATTCCGCTTTTCCGCGGCCGCCCGCCGTTGCGGTTCAAAGCGCGCTGATCCGCGACTGTCTGCCCGGTTTCCCGACTGAGCACCGCCTCAGCGTGCTCGACGATTCGGTGCTTCCACGCATCTGGCTCGGTAACCGCATCACCACGCCAACGCACCTCGATGAATGGCACAACATCGGCTGCGTGGGCGCGGGCCGTCGCCGGTTCACGTTGTTCCCGCCAGAGCAGATCGCGAACCTCTACATCGGCCCGATCGACTTCGCCCCCACCGGCGCGCCGATGAGCCTCGTGCCGCTCCACGCGCCGGATCTCGAGCGCTTCCCGAAATTCCGCGAAGCGCTCGGCGCCGCGGTCACGGCCGAGTTGCGTGCCGGCGATGCAATCTACATTCCGCCGCTCTGGTGGCATCACGTCGAATCGCTGGAGCCTTTCAACGTGCTGGTGAATTACTGGTGGCACGCCCGACCGGGCATTCCATTGCACGCGGAATCCGGCTTCGACAGCCTGATCCACGCCGTTCTGAATCTGCGCTCGCTGCCGCCGCCCACCCGCGAGGCCTGGCGTGCGCTATTCGAACACTATGTATTCGGCAGCGAGGCCGAAGCCGTTTCTCACATTCCGCCGCACAAGCATGGCGTCCTCGCGCGCCTCTGCGCCGCAGACCGCGAGAAGGTGAGGGAGTATCTTGCCGGACGACTGAAACGGTAACGACCTGTCGGTTTGGCGATCGCCCGATCGTCTTTACCCGGTACGTACCCAACACAGTGGAGTCCATCATGGAAAGGTTCGTCGCCCTCTACCTCGGCACGCCCGAGGCCAGGTCAAGCTGGGACAAGCCGAGCGCAAGGAGCGCGAGGCCGCTGGAATGAAGGCATGGGGTGACTGGATGACCACCAACGCGAAGAGCGTGGTGGAAACCGGGGGCCCGCTCGGCAAGACCAAACGCATCGACTCGAAGGGCATCTCGGACACGAGGAACGGCGTGGCGGGCTACGTGGTGGTGCAGGCGGAGTCTCAGGACGCCGCGGCGAAGCTGTTCGTGAACCATCCGCACTTCGCGATCTTCCCGGGCGACTGCGTGGAAGTCATGGAAGTGCTGCCGATCCCCGGCCCGAGCTGAAGCTGCCGTCACCTCGTCATGCGGACGGCGGCCGGCGCACTTTTCGGCCGCCGTTACTGAGGCGAGGCGTTGCCTCTCAGCGCGCGGGCTTCGAAGGATCGCGACCGGCCTGTGCCAAAGCGCAGGATCTCCGTCGCGAGGCGGCACTCGACCAGAAAGGCCCCGAACGCGCCCGTGAGGCAGACCATCGCCGCCACGAACAAAATGGCGATGGTCATGGAAAGATCGGTGTCCAGAAACGCGCTCGCGAAGAGCGACATCACGACTACCGACACGAAGAGGGCGGACGCCGCGCACATCGCGATGGCGGCATTCGTGTACCGCGCTCGCCTTGCCAGCATGCGAAGACTTTCATGCAGGGCTTCGGTGTGCACGCCGACCTTGCCCGCCTGGGATTCGAGAAACCGAGCGCGATCGATGATGCGCGCGAGCCGCCCGGTGAGCACACCGAGCGTCACGCCGACGCCCGACAGCAGGAAAACCGGTGCGACGGCGGATTGAATGAGGTGGACGATATCCATGGTCAGTGAGTCATCGCATAGACCACGACGTTGACGCCCAGACGCAGCGCCAGGTTCGCCTTGTCGGCGGGGTAGCGCGGGTCGTCGGCCCACTGCCACGCATCCATCACATCGTTGTTGAAGGCGATGAGCACCATGAGCCGGCCGGTTTCATCGGAGACGCCGCGCCAGCGCGGCACGCGGCCGTCGGCCATCCAGCCCGGGCCGCCGGCCATCAGCGAGTTCATGTTCGGGATCTG
The DNA here is from genome assembly GCA_040255575.1 of Pseudomonadota bacterium. Taxonomy (GTDB): domain Bacteria; phylum Pseudomonadota; class Gammaproteobacteria; order Steroidobacterales; family Steroidobacteraceae; genus JADGHX01. Next base: position 5,600 of record JBDZVF010000145.1, read on the forward strand.
TACCTGAGTCATGTTCGGCAGATCGTACAACGTGTGGAAGATCGGGTGATCGTCGGTCAGGTCTTCGATCGGCCGGTCCGGAAAAATGCGGCGCAGGCCGTGCGCGAACGCTTCCCAGTTGCCGGTGCCGTAGAAGCTGTCGCAGAAGAGAAAGCCGCCGCGCAGCAGGTATTCGCGCAGGTTCGCCACCTGGGCATCGGAGAGGTTCCACGATTGCGCGAGGCCGACGAGCAGAAAGGGCCAGTAGTCGACGTCATCTCCATCGTCCAGGTTCACCGGCTGCTCGACCGAGCGCACATTGATGCGCGTGAAGCGCCTCATCATCTTCACGAGCGTGCGATCGCCGCGCGGATAGTCATCCGTCCAGCCGGTGCCGCCCTGCCGCCAATCCCCGCCGCCGAAGAAACCGAACCCGGCGCTCGGGTACATGAGGCGGCCGATCACGAGCTCCCCCGGCACGTTCCAGTCCGGCGGCAGCGGCGCATCCGCGTCTTCACCCTCGAAGCTCGGATACTGCCGGAACTCGCGCTGGGCCTCGGCAACGGCGGGTGCGAGCAGGGCCAGCACGAGCGCGGTGAGTGTGATGCGAACGAGGTTCATGAAGGTAGGGCACATTGCCATGGTCCGGCGCGATCTGGAAGCGTCGCCTTGGCCACGCAGATTTGTAATCGGACCGAAAAACGATACGCTGCCGGCCCGGGGGTCTCGCGCTCGAGAAGGGTCTTATGAAAGAACCGATGAGTGGCGCCGTTCCCTTTGCGGAACCGACTGCGCCCGACCTGTTGGAAGCGCAGAAGCGGGTTCTGGAGATGATCGTCCAGAACGTGCCGCTGACCGAGGTTCTGGGCTGCCTCTGCCAGATAGTGGAAGAGCAGGCGCCCACGCCTGTTCGCGCCGCCATTCTGCTCGTCACACCCGACGGCGGGCATCTCACGACGGGCGCCGCTCCGAGCCTGCCCGAGAGCTACTCGCGCTCGATCGACGGGCTTGCGATCTCGGCTTTCGTCGGCACCTGCTCGGCCTCAGCCGCCCGCCGTCACACCGTCACCACGCCGGACATCGCGAATGACCCGGCGTGGCATCGGTTCAAGCACCTGCCGCTCGGGCTCGGGTTCAAAGCCGCGTGGTCGATGCCGATCTTTTCCGCGGCGGGCGCCGTGCTCGGCACGTTCGGCACGTACTTCGGCGAAGAGCGCGAGCCCGTTGCCGCCGAGCGCAAACTCATCGAAGTGCTCTCGCGCACGGCGGCGCTCGCGATCGAGCGCCAGCGGGCCGATGAAGCCTTGAAGCGCAGCGAGGCGCGCTATCGCGCCATGGTCGAAGCCTCACCGGAGTGCGTGAAAGTCGTGGCCCGCGACGGCACGCTGTTGCAGGTGAATGCGGCGGGCCTGCGCATCTTCGGCGCGTCGCATGAGAGCGAGCTCAGGGGCCTGAACGTTTACAACGGCCTCGTGCCGGAGGATCGCGAGCGCTATCGCGAGTTCAACGAGCGCGTTTGCCGGGGCGCGAGCGCCTCGATCCGCTTCTCGGTCCATGCGCGCGGCGAGCGCCGAACCATGGAATGCAGCGCCGTGCCGCTGCCGCTGGACGATGGCGGCTTCGCGCAACTGTCCGTCACCCGCGACGTGACGGAGCAGGGGCAGATCGATGCCGCCTTGCGCGCCAGCGAACGGCAGCTTCGCGAAGCCGATCGCCGCAAGGACGAGTTCCTCGCGGTGCTGGCGCACGAGCTGCGCAACCCGCTGGTGCCGATTCGCACGGGCGTCGAGTTGCTGAAGCGCGTAGGCGAGCGGCCGATGCTCATCGAAACCATCCGGCCGATGATGGAGCGTCAGGTCGGGCACATGGTTCGCCTCATCGACGATCTGCTCGATGTCTCGCGCATCACCTCGGGCAAGATCGAGCTGCGCCGGCAGCGGGTCACGTTGTCGAGCGTGGTGGGCAGCGCGATCGAGGCGAACCGGGAAGCGATCGCCGGGGGCGGGCTCGAGCTGTCCACGATGCTCGACGATCCTCATCGCATCATCGAAGTCGATCCGACGCGCTTCTCGCAGGTGATCTCGAATCTGCTCCAGAACGCCACCAAGTTCACGGCCGCGGGCGGCAGGATCATGATCAGCGCGGCGGTGGAGCCGCCCGCGCCGCAGTCGGCCCTTCCCGAGCTCGTGCTGAACGTCGCGGATACCGGCATCGGAATCGAGGCGCATCAGCTGCCGAGGGTGTTCGAGCTCTTTGCCCAGGCTCATCCGGGCGGATATGACCGGCATGCCGGGCTCGGCATCGGTCTCGCACTGGCGCGCAGCCTGGTGGAGCTGCATGGCGGCTCGATCACCGCGTCGAGCGCCGGCGCTGGTCAGGGCAGTGTTTTCACCGTGCGGGTGCCGGCGCCGCTTCTGACGATGACGGATTCATCGGGCGCTCAAGCGTCACGCTCGCTCGATGGCCTGCGCGTGCTCGTCGTGGATGACAACCGGGACGCGGCGGACGCGATGATGTTACTCGTCAGCCAGCTGGGTGCCGACGCACGAGTGGCCTATGACGGTTTCAGCGCTCTTGCGAAGCTGGATGAGTTCCGCGCGTCTGTCGTGCTGCTCGATATCGGAATGCCGGGGCTCGACGGCTATCAGACGTGCCGGAAGGTTCGCGACAAGAGGGGCAGTGAGATCTGCGTGGTCGCCGTCACCGGCTGGGGGCAGGACCAGGATCGCCAACTTGCAGCCGCGGCGGGCTTCGACGCTCACATGACGAAGCCGGCCGACCCCGAGCAACTCGTCGAGTTGCTCGGGGCGCGCGCGCTAGTGAGGTGATTCGATCGAAGCGCCGCGGGGCTCGCTCAGGGCCACTTGAGCGGCGCGTAGATCCGCAGCGGCGTCGTGACGCCGAGGTCTTTCAGGCGCTGTTCCCAGGCTGCCGCGTCGAGGTCCTTCTCGAGCTTCCCGCTGTTCGTGTCCAGCACGAAATAGCGCGTTTCCGGCTTGCCCTCGAAGGGCAAATCGTTCGTATAGGATCGGCTTTCTGCGGTGGGTGCGCCTTCCGCGCCCGCCACTACCGTCGAGGACACTGCGTACGCGGCGATCGGGGCGGGCAGCACCACGCGGCCTCCGCGCTTCACGAGCTCTGTCTGCTTCTTCGAGTCGGGTTGCAGGTAGTAGCCATTCGGCAGGGCGACGACGGCGGTCTGAGCCGAGGTGGCTGCACATGCCGCCAGCACGAGCGCCAGCGAGCACGGAATGGTGATCCAACGAAACGCCATGGGTACCTCTCTGGTGGGAAAACTACCCGACCTGAGAGGGCGGCGCGGGGGCGAAGTTCACGCCTGAGTGGCAGCGGTTCACGATGCGGTTTCTTCCATCGGGCGCTAGCACAAACCCCTGTAGAGCTCGAGGAACCGTTCGGCGGCATGCCCGACCGTTTCCTGCCAGGCGTTGGCGGCGCCATCGTCGGCGCCGTCGGTCACGAACTTGATACAACCGAACCTCGCACCCTGCAGCCAACACACCTTGGCCAACGCGTAAGCCTCCATGTCCACCACGCTGAAGTGGGTCTCCACGTGGCTGGTAGCGAAGGAGTCGCCCGTTCCGCATACGGCTTCGGGCAGGTGCGTGGCGAGCGAAGGGAACGTGAGCACGTTCGGTGTGGGGTCGAAGGGCGTTGCGCCAGGCTCGAAGCCGAGCGGGCTTGCGTCCATGTCCCGCTGCACGAAGGTGTGGCACGAGACGAGTTGCCCGCGCTCGAACTGCGCGCTGCCCGCCGTTCCAAAGTTCACGACGAGCGGGAGCGGCAGATTGCGGGCCCGATATTCGGCCAGCCTCAACGCCAGGTGATACGTCGCATTGATCTTGCCAACACCCGTGTAGAGCACGGGTATCTCTGCGCTCTCGAACAGCGTGCCACCTTCCTGCGGAAGGGCCATCACCACGAGCGGGCGTGTGGGGTTTTCAGTCATCGGCGCAAAGGATATCGATTGCGCCGATTCGGCGACACTGTGTCGGCAATAGAGGCTGGTATGGAGCGGCCCTGGTCGCTACTCTGCATGCATGCGAGCTCTAGTGCTTATTGCGACGTCGACGCTTTCACTTCTTCTGACGGCTTCGGCCGCCGGTGAGTCGACGGATCCCTACGTCGCTGTGCGCCAGGAATTCCGGGAGGCGTACGCCGCGGTCGACCAATCTCCCGACGGCGCCGCCAGCGACAGCGACAAGCTGAAAAAGTATCCGATCTATTCCTACCTCCAGGCTGAACGTCTGCGCAAAGCGCTCGAGCCGGACGCAACGGTGTCAGAGGACGTGGACAAGCGCGCTGGCGCGTTCATCGCCGAGCACGATCCTCAACCCGTGGCGCGGCGTGTGCGCCGGGTGTGGCTCGAAAGCCTGGCGCGGCGAGCGCAATGGGCGCAATTCCTGCAGGCCTACGAGGGCGCCAACCCCGATGCCGCGCTCCGCTGCCAGAGTTTCGTCGCGCGCATCGCGCTCAACAAAACGGACGGCCTGGTGCGGGATATCGCGGCTCAATGGCTCACGCCGCGCAGCCTGCAGGAGTGCCGCATCCCGTTCGACTGGATGAAAGAGCAGGGCGTCCTCACGACGGATCTCATCGAGCAGCGGGCGCGCCTTGCGCTGAGTGCCGGAAATGCCCCGTTCGCGCGACAGATCATTGCGATGCTGCCGGCGGAGCGCGCGGCCCCTCTGCGCCAGTGGGCGGCGTTGCTCGAAAAGCCACAACCCAACATCGATGCGCTGATTGCCTCGCCCGGCACGGCTATCGATGACGCCACGTTGCTGGCAGGGTGGTCGCGCCTCGCGCGCGTGGACCCGAATGGGGCCAAGTCCCGGTACGCGCAGTTCGTGCGCGCACGCGGCCTCAGCGCGCAACGTGCGAGCCCGTACGCGCGAGCACTTGCCTTACGGCTTGCTTTCAACCGGGACTCCGCCGCGCTCGAGTACTTCCCGCGGGTATCCGTGCCGGATCGTGACGTTCAAACGCTCGAGTGGTGGGCCCGGGCCGCGCTCTGGGCCGGGGACTGGAAACTCGCCGCCCAGACCATCGCCAGCCTGCCCGAGGCACGACGAGAGACGGCACGCTGGCGCTATTGGGCAGCGCGAGCCGCCGAGCAGGCGCGCGGCCTGGAGCACGCGCAGCCCCTCTATGAATCCGTGCTGGGTACAGACAACTTTTACTCTGCGATGGCGGCGGGGCGACTCAAGCGCAGTCTCATGCCGGACGTGCAGCCGTTGCCGGAGGCGCCGGATGTCGCAGCGACCCTCAATCGTGTGCCGGCAGTCGTGCGCGCGAGAGAGCTCTTCCTGAGCGATCTGCGGCAGGAAGCGTCGACCGAGTGGCAATACGGTTATCAGTCGCTTTCGGAGCAGCAACGGCGGCAGTCCATTCGGGTGCTTGCCGGGTGGGGCTGGTATGACCAGGCCGTCGCCACAGCCACTGCCGAGCGCGTGTTCAACGATTATGAACTGCTGTATCCGAGGCCGTTCGATGCAGAGGTGGCAGAAGCCGCTGAGTCGGCGCGTCTGGCACCGGAGCTCGTGTACGGAATCATTCGGCAGGAAAGCTTGTATCGTGCCGATGCCGTCTCGCCGGCGGGCGCGCGCGGGTTGATGCAGTTACAGGTGGATACGGCACGGCGCACGGCTCGCACGCTCAAGCTGCCGAAGCCGGCGGCGGAAGACTTGTTCGTTCCTTCGATCAATACCTCGCTGGGTGCCGGGTACCTGCGCACGCTGCTGGACCGTTTCGAGGGCCAGTTGCCCGTTGCCCTGGCGGGCTACAACGCGGGCCCCAACGCCGCGGCACGCTGGCTTCCCGAGCAGACCATGGATGCGGATGTCTGGATCGAGAACATTCCCTACGATGAGACTCGCGAATACGTGCAGCGAATCCTCTGGCACCGCCTGATGTTCTCGTGGCTGGCGGACGAATCCCGCAGCGAGCAGAAGGGCGTCTCGCTCGAGCCCATCAGCGCCCTCAACGCCGGCAGCGCGGACGTGCGCGGCGCGGGCTCCAGGTAAACATCAAGGCGGCGCGGACTCAGCATTGTTCTGGCAGGGCCGCGGCATCGCGCCGGCGGCATCGACGATGCACACGGCGGTCGAGAGCGAGAAGTCCCCGTGGCCGCGTTCGCTGAAGATCACTTCCGAATAGCCGGCTGTGAACGCACCTGAACCCACCGCGTGCGAGCAAACAGATTCGCTTCCCGAGAGGCGGCAGCGACGACTCGTCCACTTTGCACCTCGAAAATCCTGCGTGGGGCTGCTGGCACTCCAGAACAGCACACGCACCGGCTTTCGCCCGGCTTGCACCGAAACCTTGAGCGCCTCGCCCGACGCCGTGAAGGCCCAGGACAGCGCGGGAAGTTCCTCTCCGCGGACGGAAGATCGGTGCAGGGCGCTCAGCGCGGCGATCACACGCTGCAGGTCGCGAATGCTGTGACCCTGGTTGGGCACGTAGAGCACTCGTTTCGGTTCGGGCAGCGCGTCCCAGTATGCGCTCAGCGCGTCGAGCGGCCAGTAGCGATCATTCGTGCCGAGCAGAATGAGCTTCGGCTGAGTGAGTTGCGTGCGATAGCTGTACGGATCCACCATCCCGAGCAGCTCGCGTCCCCGATCGGAGTCGAGACGCTCCGGAAGGTGAATCCCCTCGTAATCCTGAATCTGATCCGACAGGCCGCCGAAGGCGTCGTGCTGCAAACGAATCTGCGTCGGCACGTTCAGCATGTCGATGACCATCGGCGCGACGCTCGCCACGCGGGGATCGCTCGCCGCCGTGAGCCATGACGCCCAGCCGCGTTTGGATGCACCGGTGACGGTGAAGCGCTCGATGCGCTCGTTCCAGCGCTCCTGTGCGACCGCCTGCACAGTATCCATCGCGCGCATCGCGGCCTTCACCATTGGCAACAGCAGCGGCCAATCCGATTCACCCGTTTCCAGGTAGCGCTCGAAGGTGTACGCGATGAGCGCGTCCTCACGCCTCTCGAAGATCGGCTGAAAGGGCACCTGACGTATCACCGCAACCGGGGCGCGGATCGACTCCGCGAGGCGTGTGAAGACACTGGCTTCCCGCGGCAGGTTTGCTGCGCCCGGGGTCTCGTATTCGGGCTTCCACCTGCCGCCGTCGATGTAGAGCAGGGCCTGCCGCGAGTGATCCATGTTCTTCGGGCGGAACAGAAAGAGCTGATGCTTCCAGGGAACGTCCCGCCACGTTTGTGATGTCAGGATGACTTCCAGGTAATGGCCGGAGTGGATGTCACCTGAGCGCACGACGTTCCATTGATAAGTCTCGTCCGGTTGCGTCACGTATTGCGTCAGCGCGCCCGACGCGTGGGTGACGCCGCAGACCAGAGACAGCGCCACGGCGAGCGCTGCACGATTCCAGGACCAGATGAGATATTTCATTAGCGAACCGCCGCGAAGTAGTCAGGTCCGACGCGCAGGCCGTGCGTCACGTCGACAGGGAGCGAGAACAACAGAAGAAACGAGAGCGCCGCGTGAGCGATCCCGATCGCGATCACGTTCTGTGACCGGTGGTACAACGCGCAGGCCAGAATGCCCGCGCAAAGGGTGACCGCCATGAGAAACCCGTTCGGCGCATGAAACCCTGCGAACGTGGTGGCCGCGGCGGCGGTCGCGGCCGCGGGTCGCTCGAGAATCTCGAGAAACCCGCGATAGAAGAAGCAGAGCAGGCCGTAC